>JBEGRY010000001.1:0-53070 GCA_041180265.1 Actinomycetota bacterium
TGCAACAAACTTCAAAATGTCGCTAAACCAGGTGCTTACATCTATGCAAATTCTGCTACTTGTTGGCCCAGTGATTGCCTACTGGCTAACCAAGCGCACCTGTCTGTCACTGCAGCGCAAGGATCGCGAGATTGCACTTCACGGTCGCGAGACCGGTCGCATCGTTCGCATGCCACACGGTGAGTACATTGAGGTTCATGAGCCGCTAGACAAATACGAGCTATACAAGTTGGTTGACTTCAAGGATTACCAGCCAACACTTGCTCGACCAAACGCACAGGGCAAGATCACACTTCGTGCTCGCCTACGCGCTGCTTTGTCTCGCTTCTACTTCGAAGACCGAATTGCTCCGGCTACCCAGACCGAAATCGACGAGGCGCACAGCCACGCGGCTCACGCTGTTGAAGGTTCGGAGCAGCCAGCGGTTCACTAAACAAATCACTAAAAGACCGGCATTCAATCGAGTGCCGGTTTTTTATTTAGCACTTAGGCTGGATACATGATTTGCGCATCATTCGTGTTTCAACAGCACACGACCAATAGCGACTTCACCGAACTTGACGATGAAATCATGGCTCGGGCTAGTGCCAACCCGGGGTTTGTGCGCAAAGACAAGTGGCTCTCACCCGACGGTAAAACCATCAAGGTTGACTATTACTTCAATGATACCGCCTCGCTTGCCGAATTCAGAAAAGACCCGGTACACCTGCAGGCTAAACGGCGCTACCAGGAATGGTACGTGGGCTACCGCGTCGAAATCAGCGAAATTACCCACGCCCACAGCGATGGCAAGCTCTGATGCGTGAGCTTGACCCAGCGGCAAACCACGCCGACATGTATGTAAACAACTACAGCCGTGAAGAGAATCAAAAATTCACTGCTCAGTTCGGTGCTATCACTGAGAAGTTTCGTGAAGCAATGCAGGCAGGCACACACGCGAGCGACCCACTGGTGCAAGACCTGGTTCGCCAACACTATGATTTCTGTCTTCAGTTCTGGACACCAACCAAGGCTACCTACAAGTCGCTGGCCATGGGCTACATCATGCCGTCGCCCTACCGCGATGCTTACGAGAACGCGGCGCAGGGGCTAGCCAAGTATCACTACGACGCGATTTTAATTTGGGCTGACCAAAATCTTAAATAAAGAATCCCGCCAATTTCTCGGCGGGATTCTTTAGAAGTAATTAGTGTGCGAAGCGTCCGCGGCTGTGCTCGAAAACAAATCCAATAAGAGCAACTAGCGCTAGCGGGAACCCGATGAAAAACAACCACCAACCTACAGCAAGTGCTGCAAAGCAGATGGAACCAAATAGGCCTAGGAAGAACGGCCACCAGCTCCAAGGAGCAAAGAAACCAACTTCGGCATCGCCGTCTTCGATATTTGCGTGGGTGTTGTCTTCAGGAAGGTTGCCCTGACGGCGCGCGGTGTTCTTTAGGTAGAACGCAAGGAACAACGACATGAAGCCAAGCATGGCGATAGCCGCGGTGCCGATTGGTTCATAACCACCGTTGTAAGAGTTTGCATACCAAATGGCATAAGCGGCAGCGTCAACAAAGTAGAATACGGTCAGCAAGTAGAAAAGGTTTGCATTGAACTTCATGGTGCTTAGCCCTTCTTTGCTGAGGCCTTAGCCTCTGGTGCTGCGAACTCTGGGTGGTTCAAGTCGAAAGCCGGAGATTCTGAACGAACTCGTGGAATCGAAGTGAAGTTGTGACGTGGGAACGGTGTTGCTGTCGCCCACTCAAGTGAACGTCCGTAACCCCATGGGTCGTTAAGAGTTGTGCGCTCACCCTTGCGAGCAGTGATGTAGACATTCCACAGGAACGGAATGATCGAGATTGCAAGAAGTGCGGCACCAACGGTTGATACCTGGTTCATCCAAGTGAAACCGTCTTCAGGTAGGTAGGTCGCGTAGCGACGTGGCATACCGATGACACCCAACCAGTGCTGAATCAAGAATGTGGTGTGGAAACCAATGAACAGAATCCAGAACTGAATCTTGCCTAGACGTTCGTTCAGCATCTTTCCGGTCATCTTTGGGTACCAGAAGTAAATACCTGCGAACATCGCGAACACCACTGTTCCGAAGATTACGTAGTGGAAGTGCGCAACCACGAAGTAGCTGTCTGAAAGTGAGAAGTCCAAAACCGGCGAAGCCAAAATCACACCGGTAAGACCACCGAAGATGAACGTGGTCAAGAAGCCAATTGCGTAAAGCATTGGAGTCTCAAAGCTAATTGAGCCCTTCCACATGGTTCCGATCCAGTTGAACACCTTCACGCCGGTAGGCACCGCAATCAACATTGTGGTGAACGCGAAGTAAGGCAGAAGTACCGAACCGGTCACGTACATGTGGTGTGCCCACACGGTCATTGAAAGCGCAGCAATCGAGATGGTTGCGTAGACCAAAGTCTTGTAACCGAAGATCGGCTTGCGGCTAAATACCGGGAAGATCTCCGAAATGATTCCGAAGAACGGCAAGGCCAAGATGTATACCTCTGGGTGACCGAAGAACCAGAACAAGTGCTGGAACAACATTGGACCACCGTTTGCTGGGTCAAAGATGTGTGCACCGAAGCGACGGTCTGCACCAAGTGCGAACAGCGCTGCTGCTAGTGGAGGGAAACACATGATTACCAAAATCGAAGTGACCAGTGTGTTCCAAGTGAAGATTGGTAGACGGAACATGGTCATGCCAGGAGCACGCATAGTCAAGATCGTGGTGATGAAGTTAACACCACCCATGATGGTTCCGAAACCACCAAGTGCAAGACCAAATACCCACAGGTCACCACCAATGCCTGGTGAGAATGTGCTGTTTGATAGTGGCACATAAGCGAACCAACCGAAGCTGGCAGCACCCTGCGGAGTAAAGAATCCGGCAACCGCGACTGCAGAACCGAAGAAGTAGAACCAATATGCGATTGCGTTCAAACGTGGGAACGCAACGTCAGGCGCACCGATCTGAATCGGCATCAGAATATTTGCAAACGCAGCAAACAGTGGAGTTGCAAACATCAGCAACATGATGGTGCCGTGCATGGTGAACAACTGGTTGTACTGCTCTTTGGTTTGAACGATTTCAAGACCTGGTGCGGTTAGCTGGGCACGAATGACCAGAGCCATCACACCACCGATCAAGAAATACAAGAACGAGGTGATCAGGTATAGGTAACCGATCTTCTTGTGGTCTGTGGTGGTTAGCCAATCAACAAGAATCTGACCCTTAGTTTTTTTAGATACACCAAAGGCTGACTTGGTAGCTGTAGCGGTTGCCATTTTGCTTATCCTCTGATCTCTGGGTTGTCACCAGGAAGGTTTTGGTTTCTGTCGTACTTGTTGTCGAGCTGACCAACATTGCCGGCATTGGCAAGTTCTTGCATGCGCGCGTCATACTCGGCCTGAGAAACGACCTTTACGTTAAAGAGCATCATCGAGTGATACTCGCCACACAGTTCGGCACACTTACCTTTGTAAGTTCCTTCGACCTGCGGAGTGAAGTACATGTGGTTGGTGCGACCCGGGAACATGTCTTTCTTATACAAGAAATCGATTACCCAGAAAGAGTGAATTACGTCGCGAGACGAAAGATCAATCTGCACGCTCTTGCCTACTGGCAAGTACAAAGTTGGCAACGTTGCCTCTGAGCCTTCTTGGCCCTTGAAGTTTGACTGAATGCCTGAGTCATAAACGTTTGCGTTTACGTAGTTAAAGTCCCAGCTCCACTGCTTTCCGATTACCTGGATCTTGACATCTGGATTTTCAATCGGCTTTTCGATTGCGGCCATGTCACGCGCGGTGAAAGCAAAGAATCCAATCACCAGGATGAATGGCACCACGGTGAACAGAGTCTCGATTGGGTTGTTGTAACGAAGCTGCGGAGGCAGGTGGTTGTCGCCCTGGCGGCGGCGGTAGACGATAATCGCCCAGAACATCAGACCCCAGGCAATGAGTCCCACTCCCCAAAGCACGGTCCATGAGGTGACCCAAAGTCCGGTAATTCGGTCGGTGTGATTGGTCACCCCAGCCACGCCAGGCAGCAAGCCTCGCTCGAATTCCTGTGGAGTACAGCCACTCAGAAGCAGCATTACGGTTGCCGCGGCAGGCAACGCAGCCCACTTAGCGCTCAGCTTTTTTAGCACACTCGACCCTTCAAATATCGAATCGTTACGTTTCTATCCTACGCCCGCGTTTTCCGGAAAAGTGCCATAAAACGCCGATTTTATGCGGTTTTTGACACGAAAAAGCCGGGCAAAATTGCTTCTGCCCGGCCCTTTATAAAAAAGTCTTCTATTTTTAGCTGAATGAGTCTCCGCAGGCACAAGTGCCGGCAGCATTCGGGTTGTCGATGGTGAAACCCTGCTTTTGGATCGTGTCTTCGAAGTCAATCGAAGCGCCATCTAGGTAAGGCACGCTCATCTTGTCGACCACGACCTCTACCCCGTCAAAATCGGTGATTTTGTCGTCATCGGCAAGCATTTCGTCGAAATAAAGCTGGTAAATCAGGCCAGAACAACCACCTGGCTGAACCGCCACGCGAAGGCGAAGGTCATCGCGGCCCTCGGCCTCAATAAGTGCTCGAACCTTGGCCTGAGCCTGCTCGGTAAGTGAAATACCGTTTTCAATGATTTGGGTCATAGTTAAGAATAACTCAAGGCTGCGAAATTGAATTCCCAGACAGCAAAAGTAGGGCTTCGGCCACCATGGCTTTTTGCAGCATGGCCAGGTCTACCGACTCGTTAGGGCTGTGGGCCCTGGAATCCGGGTCTTCTACCCCGGTCACCAGGATCTGAGCCTGCGGATAGACCTCGGTCAAGTCGGCGATGAAAGGAATCGAGCCGCCAATGCCGATATTGACCGAATCAGTGCCCCAGGCGCTTGAGAGTGCCTGTTGAGCCGCATTCTTGGCCCAGCCGGAATGGCTGGCAGCAAAGGGCTTGCCCAGCTCGGTCTCTAGATAGCTTATTTTCGCGCCAAATGGCAGGTTTGCCTCGAGGTGGGCCCGCATCAGTGCCAGGGCCTGGCCTGGGTCTTGGCCCGGTGCAATGCGCAGGCTGAGCTTGGCCTTGACCGACGGCAACAGCGTGTTTGAGCTCATGGCCACGGACTGGCCGTCGATACCAATCACGGTTAGGGCCGGTTTTACCCAAATTCGATCGACGATGGTGCCAGTGCCGATTGGCTGCACCCCCGCTAGCAAGCCGGCATCGCGGGCCAAATCCGCATCGCTATATGGCAGCGGCTGGGCTGAAGTGCTGAGCAATCCGGCGATGGCTACGTTCCCATCGTCGTCGTGCAGGGTGGCCAAGAGTTTAACCATGGCCAGCATGGCATCGGGCACGGCACCGCCGTACATTCCGGAATGCAGTGCGTGATCCAGAGTGGAAACCTCGATTACCTGCGATACCAAACCACGAAGCGTGGTGGTAAGTGCAGGAATATCGGTGGTCCAGTTTCCGGAATCCGCGACCACGATCACGTCGGCCGCAAGTAGGTCACGGTTCTCTTCAAGAAAATTTCTGAAAGTTGGTGAGCCGGCCTCTTCTTCACCCTCGATGAAAATTGATAGCCCTAGGTCGAAATCAGTCCCGGCAATTTGCTTCAGCATGTTGATTGCTGCAAGGTGAGCAACGATGCCAGCCTTGTCGTCAGCGGCACCGCGACCAAATAAGCGACCATTGATTTCTACGGGTTCAAAGGGTTCGCTGTTCCAAGCTGATTGATCACCAGGTGGCTGAACATCGTGGTGGGCGTAGAGCAGAATCTGAGGTTTACCGTTTTTTGCGGCACGCCTGGCCACTACGGCCGGTGCGCCAGCTTTGCCATTAGCGCTCGAGCGCAAAATTTGCACGCTGTCGAAGACCTGCGTTTCGCTGAATAACTTCGCGACAGCCTGTGCACTTACCTCTAAATGGTTGGCATCGAAAGCATCCCAGGCAATGCCGGGAATGCGGGCCAGCTCAATTAGTTGCTGTTTAAGTTCGGGAAACAATTTTTGGATTTCTTGCTTGACCGAATCAGCGAATTCCTGCATGAACTCCACAGTAATCTATTAGCACGTGACCCAAAGGAACCTCATGAGCGAAAACGAATCAACCAAGCCTGCCGGTAAAGGCCGCCCGACTCCGAGCCGAAAGACTCAAGAAAAGGCAAACCTACGCCCGCTAGTTGGTGGTTCATCGCCCGAGGAACGTCGTGCTGCCAAGAATGCCATGAAGGCCGAACGACTAAAGGCTCGCGCTGGCATGATGGCCGGCGACGAAAAGTACCTGACCGCTCGTGACCGTGGGCCACAAAAGCGTTTCATCCGTGACTTCATCGATTCAAAGTTCTCGCTAGGTGAATTGGTAATGCCCGCGATGATAATGGTGATTTTGCTTTCGGCTATCGAATCATATGTTGTTCAGCTAGCCACGCTGCTTACGATGTGGGTGCTGTTTATCGCCGTGGGAATTAACGCCTGGCTAATCGGCCGCAAAGCAAAACGAATGCTGAGCGCTAAGTATGGTGAATCAAAGTTAGATTCTGGAATCATGATGTACGCCACGATGCGTTCGATTCAAATGCGCGCACTACGCATGCCAAAGCCGCAGGTTAAGCGCGGCACCAAAATTTCAGCTTAGAAATTTATTGATGCGTCGGGCCCAGAGTGGCCCTTGATAAATCCACCCGCTATAGCCCTGAACCAGCGTGGCCCCATTTTCTATGCGCTCTCTGGCCTCTGCCCCGGTTTCGATGCCACCGACCGAAATAATGGCAACTCGAGAATTGAGTCGTGCATCTAGCAACCGAAGCACCTCAAGTGACCGTTGCTTCAATGGTGCGCCAGATAGACCGCCGGCACCGATTGATGCCACGAGGTTGGCATCGGTCTTCAAACCCTCGCGCGAGATTGTGGTGTTGGTTGCAATCACGCCGGCAAGTTCAAGATCAAGTGCCAGGTCAGCAACCGCAATTATGTCTTCGTTGGCCAGATCGGGCGCGATCTTTACCAGCACCGGTTTGCTACCTGCCTCAGCCAAGACTGCTTTAAGAATTGGTTCAAGGGCTTCAACAGATTGCAGTGAACGAAGACCTGGCGTATTTGGTGATGAAACGTTTACCGCAATGTAGTCGGCAACCGGCGCAAGTAGCGCGGCACTCTTGCGATAATCGGCAACCGCATCTTCAACTTCTACGGCGCGAGACTTGCCAATGTTCACACCGATAACCGGCAATTTGCCTTCATGGCGATGACGAAGACGTTCAAGCCGGGCGGCAACAACTTCTGCGCCTTCGTTGTTAAATCCCATGCGGTTAATCAGGGCACGGTCGGCAATCAGGCGAAACAGTCTTGGTTTATCGTTGCCCGGTTGAGCCAGCGCGGTCACCGTACCGATCTCTACGTGTGAGAAGCCCAATTCACCAAGCGCCTTGACGGCAACGGCATTCTTGTCGAAACCGGCAGCCAAACCGAATGGTGCATCGAAGTGCAAGCCAAATGCCTGCACCGAACCCCGAGCGGTTGATTTGAGCTTGGCCAGCTTGGTGAGACCCACTGCCCCGGCTACGCGAATGCCGAACATCACTAGATGGTGAGCCGCCTCTGGATCCATTCTTTTGAAAACGAGGTTAAAAATGAATTTATAGAGCACTAGAAATTAGTTGCTGTTCTGTTCTTGATCATCATGTTGTTCGTGACTCAATCGAAGAACGTTGATCGCAGCTTCAAAGTCCTCAAGTGTTTCCCAACCTTGGTAAACGCTGGCGAATCGCATGAAGGCCACCTCATCAAGCTTGCGAAGCGGTTCCAGGATTGCCAAACCAATATCGTTTGCTTCAATCTGTGCCGAGCCGGTTGCACGCACCGCTTCTTCAACGGTTTGAGCGAGCATGGCTAGATCTGCGTCTGACACCGGACGACCCTGGCATGCCTTGCGCACACCATTCACAATTTTGTCGCGACTGAATTGCTCGGTTACGCCACTTCGCTTAACCACGGTTAGCGAAGCAGTTTCGGTGGTGCTGAAACGCATGCCACAGGATGGGCATTGACGGCGGCGGCGGATTGAAGAACCGTCATCTGAAGTACGTGAATCGGTGACTCGAGAATCAGGGTAACGGCAAAACGGACAGTGCATTTTGCCTCCTAATAGTCGAAAGTCACGAAACTCGGTTCGTGCCTAAATATTAGTTGACTACCTGTCGAACCGAGCGGTAATCGCCCTACCGTGCGCCGGCAGACCCTCAGCATTGGCAAAGTCATCGACCAGCTTCGCCACTTGTCGCAATCCGGCAGCTGAATAATCAATTACCTGCTGAGGTCGCAGAAAACTGTGCACGCCGAGACCTGAGCCGAACTTTGCCTGCTGACCCGTTGGAAGCACGTGACTTGAGCCGGCAAGGTAATCGCCAAGGCTGACCGGCGAGTAATCGCCCAAGAAAATTGCTCCCGCGTTGGTCACTTTGGCAAGTGCCGCTTGATTATCAACTGTGTGCAGCTCAAGGTGTTCGGTGGCATAGAAGTTGGCAAATTCGAGTGCAGCGTTCGTGTCATCGACCAACACGATTGCCGATTGTTTACCCTGCAGCGCTTCAGTCACGCGTTCGCGGTGAGCGGTCTTAGCAACAACATCTTGCAGCTCATTAAGCACGGCATTGGCAAGCTCTTGAGAATCGGTAACCAAAACCGAAGCCGCAGCCTCGTCGTGCTCTGCTTGGCTCACGAGGTCATACGCAATATATTTGGCATTGGCAGAAGAATCGGCGACGATCAAGATTTCGGTGGTGCCGGCCTCGGAATCGATTCCGATCGTGCCGCGTAGGTATCGCTTAGCTGCGGCCACATAAATATTTCCCGGTCCGGTAACCAAGGCAACCGGTTCAAACTTAATCTGCGGCAAGCCGTAGGCAAATGCTGCTATGGCAGCTGGCCCGCCCATGCAATAAACATCCTTAACTCCGAGCATTGCAGCGGTCGCCAAAACCGTTGGGTGTGGGCGCCCGTTGAAATCTTTTTGCGCCGGTGTGGCAATTGCCAAACGCTGCACGCCGGCAACCTGCGCAGGAACCACATTCATAATCACGCTCGAAGGGTAAACAGCTTTACCACCGGGCACGTAAAGTCCAACCGAATCTACCGGTTGCCAACGCTGGTGCACCTGCGCACCGTCAGCCAGGGCCACACTTGTGTTTGCAGGTAAGTTTGCTCGCGAAACCTTGAATACGCGATTGATCGACTCTTCGATAGCGCTTTTTAGTTCTGCAGGAATTGTTTCTAGCGCCTCGGCAAGTTCTGCTGCTGAAACTTTCAGTGGATTTGGGTCAACCCCATCACGTTCTTTGGTTACTTGCACAACTGCGTCAACCCCACGGGTTCTCACATCTTCAATAAGCGGTGAAATTTGCTTGATCGCATCGCTGATATCGACACTGGCTCTGGGCACTTGGGCATTAACCAGTTGATTGGTCAGCGCCTTACCCCGAAGGTCAAGAATGCGCAGATTAACGTTTGCGCTCATCTTGCCTCCAAAAGTTACGAGTTCTTTCCTGCAATTGTAAAGCCGCGCCAGCAAACGGTAGCCTTAGGGTATGCAGAATTTCACACCAGTATCAGATGCAACCGAAGCACTTCGAGCCAGTTTTAGATTGCACGCCTCAGGAGTATCGGTCATCACATTGGTGGACGAATCGGGAAAACCAGCCGGTTTCACCGCCACGTCGATGACTTCACTGGGCGCCACCCCACCACTAGCTAGCTTCAATGTTGCCAGCGGCTCAAGCTCTTGGCCGGTGCTCAAGGGTTCGAAGTATGCAGCAATTCACACGCTGGGTGAAGGCAATATGGCCTTGGCACAAAAAATGGCTGCCGATCACACCTTGCGTTTCGCCGATGATGACTGGGCGTTCGGCCCTAAGGGTCTGCCAATTTTCAAAGATGCAACCTCGGTGCTAATTGTTGAAATTCGAGAGATTCACGCGGTTGAAAACAACGCTGTGGTTATCGTGAATATTTTGGAAGGGCTAGTCGGCCAACCGGCACCAGCATTGCTTTACTATCAGCGTCACTACATGACACTTGGTAAAACCCTTAACTAATTAGTTTGTTGCCAGTGCTCTGGCACCCAGCAGCACCTTCAGTTCGCTAATCAATTCGACCGTAATTTTTACACGCGGCTGCAATTTGAACACTCGCTCGCCTGCCTCACCCACCAACTTCACCTGTACTTCTTCGGTTCCATCGTGGTTACGCAAAATGCGATCTAACTCTTCTAGGTTTTCCCTTGTGGCCTCGGCCTCTGGAATTCTCACCGATAGCGGTCCAGTCGCGCCGTCGTTGCCGCCTTCGATAATTTCGATCGAATATGCGTGCACGCTATTTCCGTCGTCACGCTGGCTAATGCGCCCGCGAATTACCGCCACCTGATCGGTCTCGAGGCCGCGTGCATACTCCTGATAGGTCTTGCCCATCAACATCACGTTAAGTTCTCCTTCGAAATCTTCAACCGTGACTGAACCGTATGGGTTTCCAGATGTGCGGGCAACCTTATGTAGCACCTGTGTAATCAGTCCGGCAATGATAACCGTCTCGCCATCGCGTAATGTTTCGCTAGCGGTTAGCTCACCGATTGACATCTGCGCGTATCGAGCCAACTGTGCTTCTCTTCCGGCCAACGGATGATCACTTACGTAAAGACCGAGCATGTCGCGCTCGTAACTTAATTTCTCTTTCTTTGGCCACTCTGGGCGATCCGGCACTGAGCTGGCGAAAGAGTCATCGGCCATCGCATCGTCAAATAGTGAACCGAATAGATCTACCTGACCTATCGCCTCGTTCTTCTTTAGCGATGCCTGAGAATCTACGGCCTCTTCGAAAATTTCAAATAGTGCGCGTCGGGTGTGCCCGAGCGAATCGAAGGCGCCGGCTTTGATCAACGATTCGACAACGCGCTTGGTGCAAGCAACGGCTGGAACCTTGCGAAGAAAATCGTGGAACGAAACGAATCGACCTTTTTCTTCACGGGCATTCTTGATACCTTCAACCACGTTCAAGCCGACATTGCGCACCGCACCCAGGCCAAAACGAATGTCCGCGCCCACCGCGCTAAATGCTGCGATCGATTCATTCACATCTGGAGCAAGAACATTTATGCCCATGCGTCGACACTCACTCAGATACATTCCGAGTTTGTCTTTAGAATCTCCCACTGAGGTAAGCAACGCCGCCATGTATTCGGCTGGGTAATTGGCTTTTAGATAAGCGGTCCAATACGAAAGCACACCGTAGGCGGCACTGTGAGCGCGGTTGAACGCGTAGTCGGCAAATGGCAGCAGCGTGTCCCAGAGCGCCTTAACGGCCGCATCAGAATATCCGTTTGATTTCATACCAGCCGAGAACCCCTCGTACTGACGATCTAGCTCATCCTTGTCTTTCTTACCCATCGCACGACGAAGCAAGTCTGCTTTACCAAGGGTGAAACCAGCAGCCTTTTGCGCCGCGGCCATTACCTGCTCTTGGTAAACAATTAGTCCGTAAGTTGGATCTAGAACTTCTGAGAGCGACTCAGAGAGTTCTGGGTGAACCGAATCAACCTGTTGCTGACCATTTTTTCGCAGCGCATAGTTGGTATGAGAATTCATACCCATCGGACCCGGGCGATAAAGCGCGATAACCGCAGAGATATGTTCAAAAAGGGTTGGTTTTAGCAAACGCAACAACGAGCGCATTGCGTTACCGTCGAGCTGAAAAACACCCAGCGTGTCACCCCTGGAAAGCAATTCAAAAGTTGCCTTGTCGGCGTCGAGGTCAAGGTCTTCGAGCACCACGGTCTCGCCGCGGTTGGTCTTGATGTTGGCCAGGGTGTCATCGAGCACGGTCAGGTTTCGAAGCCCTAAGAAGTCCATTTTCAAAAGGCCAAGCTTTTCACACGGCGGCTGATCGAACTGAGTGATAACCGCGCCATCGTCCTCTCGCTTCATGATTGGTATCACATCGATGAGCGGCTCGGCTGACATGATCACACCGGCAGCGTGCACACCCCATTGGCGCTTGAGAGATTCCAAACCTTGCGCGAGTTCGAAAACCTTTGCTGAATCGCTATCGTTTTCGATCAGTTCACGAAAATCCGCGGCTTCTTTGTATCGCTCCGATTTTTTGTCAATCAGATCATTAAGCGCAACATCACGGCCAAGAACCATTGGCGGCATAGCCTTGGTAAGTTTTTCGCCAACCGCATAAGGCATGGCCAGCACACGACCGGCGTCCTTAATTGCCTGCTTCGCTTTGATGGTGCCGAAAGTGACAATCTGAGCCACGCGATCATCGCCGTATTTTTCAGATACGTAGCGAATGACTTCACCGCGACGACGATCGTCGAAGTCAACATCGATGTCGGGCATCGAGACACGCTCTGGGTTCAGAAAGCGCTCGAAAATCAATCCGTGTTTAACCGGGTCAAGTTCGGTGATGCCGAGTGCATAAGCAACGATCGAACCGGCTGCGGAACCACGCCCTGGGCCTACGCGAATGCCCTGCGCTCTCGCCCAGGCGATGAAGTCGGCAACCACCAAGAAGTAGCCAGGGAAACCCATTTGCTTAATGACTTCGACTTCATACGAGACCTGCTTAGCCTGCTCTACCGGCACCTCGCCCTTGTAGCGGCGCTGCATTCCGGCCGTAACCTCTTGCTCAAACCAGGTTGCCTCGGTGTGGCCCTCTGGCACCGGAAAACGCGGCATCAATTCGAGTTCCTTAAATTGCACATCGCAGCGCTCGGCAATTAGCAGGGTGTTGTCGCAGGCTTCGGGGTGATCGGCGAATAGAGCACGCATCTGCGCCGGTGTCTTCAGATAAAACTCTTGTGAATCGAAACGGAATCGATTTGGATCAATAAGAGTCGAGCCCGATTGCACACAAAGCAAAGCCTCGTGAGCTGCGGCGTCAGCAGCGTGCGTGTAGTGCAAGTCGTTAGTAGCCAACAGCGGCATGTCAAGTTCTTTGGCTAGCTGCAGCAGATCTTTCATGGTGCGACGTTCGATGTCTAAGCCGTGATCCATGATTTCGGCGTAGAAATTCTGCTTGCCAAAAATATCCTGAAATTCCGCGGCCGCTTTTTTCGCCTCGTCGTATTGACCAAGTCGAAGTCGCGTTTGAATCTCGCCAGACACACAACCCGTGGTGGCAATTATTCCCTTGCCGTAGGTCTGCAATAGCTCGCGGTCCATGCGCGGCTTGAAGTAGAAACCTTCTAGCCATGCCTTCGACGACATGCGAAATAGGTTGTACATGCCTTCGGTGTTTTCGGCGAACATTGTCATGTGCGTGAAGGCGCCACCACCAGAAATGTCATCTTCGCCGCCACTGCCCCAACGAACTCGGTTTCGATCTTGACGTGCGGTACCCGGTGAAAGGTATGCTTCGATACCGATGATTGGTTTTATGCCGGCGGATTTTGCAGTTTTATAAAAGTCGAATGCACCGAAGTTGTTTCCGTGATCGGTGATACCGATTGCCGACATGCCCTGCTCTAGGGCTGCTTCGATTAAGGGTTTTACTCTGGCCGCGCCATCGAGCATTGAATATTCGGTGTGCACATGAAGGTGGACGAATGAATCACTTGAATTGCCAGACATGGCGACCTTCCTGTAGCTGTGTGACCGAACCTCAAGGAACAGATTGGGCGGAACACCAGACTAGCCGCGAAGAACGTCCAATGCGTGCACCAACTCGCTCGGGTACTCTGAGGTGAATTCCACGTGCTTACCAGTAATCGGGTGATCGAAACTTAGCCTCACTGCATGCAGCCACTGGCGGTCTAGGCCAAGCTTGGCGGCCAGTTTAGGGTCGGCGCCATACATAGTGTCACCAACGAGGGGGTGACGAAAGGCTGAGAAATGCACCCGGATTTGATGCGTGCGACCGGTCTCTAGCACTATCTCAACCAGCGACGCGGCCGGAAAGGCCTCGATGGTTTCGTAGTGCGTAACCGAGGGCTTGCCATCGTTTCGCACCGCGAATTTGAATTCGGATTTTGGGTGACGCCCAAGCGGCGCATCGAAGGTACCGGCAAGCGGATCGGCCAGACCTTGAATGACCGCGTGATAAACCTTGTGCACCGCGCGATCACGAAAGGCCTGCTTCATTTTCGAGTAGGCCAGTTCTGATTTGGCCAACATCATAAGTCCACTGGTTCCGGCATCTAGACGCTGAACGATGCCTTGCCGCTCTTGCGCACCAGAAGTAGTTATCGTCACCCCAAGCGCAGCCAGTGCTCCGGGAACCGTGGCGTCTCGCCAATTTACCGAAGGGTGTGATGCAACACCAGCCGGTTTGTCGACAACAATGATGTCTTGGTCTTGGTAAACAATCTTGAAGCCAGGTACCTCGGTTGGCACAACCTCAAGCAGATCACGTTTTTCGACGATAACTACTTCTAGCATTGCGTCGGCGATTAAGGAATCTGACTTTGACAGCACTTTTGAATTCTGTGAAACGAGTCCCTGCTCAAGTAAATCGGCGACGGCAGAGCGAGACAAACCCATCAGCTTTGCCAAACCTGCGTCAGCTCTTGAATCGTGCAAACCCGATGGAACCGGCAGATGCTTAATTTCGCTCATTAGCTTTGGTACCAATTTTGTCGCCGCGCATTATTCGAATCACAGTCAGCGAGCAGATAGTCACGATTGCCATGTCGGCGATGTTAAAGATTGGAAAGTTGAAAGGAATCTGTATGTAGTCAATTACATGACCAACTGCAAAGCCAGGCTCACGAGTCAAGCGATCTATTAGGTTTCCTACGACGCCGCCGAGCAAAATGCCGCCCATTATTGCCCAACCGATAGTTTGAATTTTGAAGCTGTACCAAATAAGTGCTAGCGCAGCCAACGAACTAATAATGCTGAATATCCAGGTAGCACCAAAACCAATCGAGAACGCAGCCGAATCATTTGCAGTCAAGTTCAAGCGCACCAAAGAACCAATGAAGTCAACCGGAACGCCCGGAGTCAGGTTTGCAATTGCAAGGTTCTTTACAGCTTGGTCAATCAAAATCACAAGCCAGGCGCACAGCAGCAGCACAAACTGCCTAAAACTTCTTGATCTAAACAGGTTCACTTATTTAGTTTGAACCGGTGTAACCGTTGGCGTCATAACCGCTTGGGGTCTGCCCAAAGTTGAAGCCGCCCTCAATTGCGGTGGTATGACGCTCGGTAGGTGCAGCGGTCGACTCTTCTAGATCGGCAAGTTGGTTTTCGATATACGCCTTTAGCTTTAGTCGATACTCGCGCTCGAAGCTGCGAAGCTCTTGAATGCGGTGTTCGATCAAAGCCTTTTCTTGTTCTAGACGAGACATGTCGGCGCGCTGTTGCGCTTCTGCCTCGCGCACTACGCGAGCCGCGGTTGCGTGCCCCTCGGCAATAAGTGCATCGCGTTTTGAAAGACCTTCGCGAACGTGTTCCTCGTGCAGCTTTCGAGCCAACTGCAACAGGTTGTTGGTGTTACTGGTATCCAAGGTCGATGGGTCGGCGGTTGCCTCAGGGAATGCGCTTACCTGTGCTGCCGGTGCAACCAGGGCGCTCTCTGCAGTTGGAGTGTTGATCTCGGCAACTAGGCCAGCTCCGCTGCGCTGCAGTTCGGCAATTCTTGATTCAGAGGCAAGCAAACGCTGACGCAGGTCTTCGTTCTCTTGATTTAGTCGACGAAGTTCAACGACGATTTCGTCGAGAAAATCATCAACTTCGTCTTGGTCGTAGCCTTCGCGAAACTTAGTTGGCTGGAATCTCTTATTGACAACGTCTTCTGGAGTCAACGGCATATTCTTTACCTCTTTTAGTAGCTAGGCCGACGGGGACGCGGCCTCTAAAAGGTTACCGTAAGTTAGCGAACCAGGGATTGTAGGAAAAATACTGCAAAAACAAGCACTGTCCAGCCCAAATCCAACTGAAATCCGCCAAATTTAAGCGTTGGAATGATGCGGCGCATAATCTTGAGCGGCGGATCAGTGACAGTCAGCACAATTTCAAAAACCACCAGGATAATCCCACGCGGGCGAAAAGCTGGGTTAGCCGAAAGCACCAGGTCGATAACTAGGCGGCCTAGCAACAAATAGAAAAAGACCTCAAGCAGCCACCAAAGGGCAAATGCTATGAGGTCCATTTCTAAAAGTTATTACGGACGAACAATTAGGTCGTCTGAGTGCTCTTGCTCGTCATCCTCGTTGTTTACAGCAACGTGATTCGGAGTGAGCAAGAAAACTTTAGGAGTCACGCGCTTTAGGTGACCCTCAAGACCTTCTTTTAGGCCAAGCATGAAATCAAGCATGCGGCGAGAGTCAACCTCTGACATGCCGCCCATGTTCACGATTACTGGAATACCTAGACGGTAGTTGGCAGCAACCTCCGGTGCCTCTGAGTAGCTCATCGGCTCGATTGTGTAAATCTCGTTAACTTCGGCAACGCCACGACGAGGGCGCATCGGTGTGATGCGAGCCGCTGGGCGTGATTCGCCGGCTGGAGCAGCCACCGGACGTGGCGGAAGTGCTTCGGCTTCGTCAGCCAGGCCAAGCCAGCCTGAAACCTGTGAAATTAGACCTGCCATGTTTACCCTCCTGAGGATTATTACCTCTCCAGAATATGGCTAATACTGGCGATTTCCAGTGATTGCGGAACCGATGCGCAAGTGTGTCGCGCCGTACTTAATTGCCACTTCGAAGTCCTCGGACATGCCGGCAGAGATGTATTTGGCAGCCGGGTGCAGTGCCTGTAGGTCGGAGCTGGCCGCCCTAATGGTCTCGAAATCAATCGCAGGGTCCCGATCTAGCGCTGCAACCCCCATTACCCCGAGCAAATTCAGATTTGGGGTGGCCAGCACTTTCTCGGCGAATGGCTTTAGAGCAGCCGGTTGGATTCCTCCGCGGCCCGAATCTTCGGTGAGGTTCAGCTGAATGAATACATCGAGTTGGCTAGTGCGCATCTCCACTGCTTTTTGCAGAGCCTGCAGTAAAGATTCACGATCGAGCGAGTGAATTACCGATGCATATTCGAGAGCGGATTTAACCTTGTTGCTTTGCAGCTGACCAACGAAGTGCCAGCGGTAGTCGCGCCCAACGGAAGCCGCAGCAACTTCAAGTGCTTTCGGTTTTGCCTCTTGATCACGATTCTCGCCGAAATTTGTTGCGCCCAAATCAAGTAGCTCGAGCACCAGACTGGCTGGGTGATTTTTTGTGATTACTACAAGCTCAATTGCATCGCGGTTGCGACCGGCCGATGATGCGGCCGAGTCAATGCGAGATGAAATCGCGCAGTAGCGTTCAGCTAAAGATGTCACGAACCAAACCGCTTAGCTTTTTAAGCGCACCCTGCGGTTGCGAATTAGCGTAAGAAGTCTGGGATGTCGAGGTCATCGCCCCAGGTTCCGTCGGCTGACTGAGCAGGTCGTCCGTTACCAAAAACTCTGTCTCGATCTGCTGGTTCTCCAGCGGCGCTGGGCGCTTTACTTTGGAACTCATCATCGAGGTTGCGATTCGCAAACGCTGCAGGTACCTGCTCGCCGGCAAACTGTGATTCAACATCGACAACGTCAATTGAAGCTGTCTCTGGAACTCCAGCATCAGCGAACCATGAAGTGCTCGAGGTTGTAGTCGGTGCAGGCGCAACTGGCTCTGCCATTACTGGCTCGGCAAACGGCTTGCGTTCTACTTTGCGAACCTTTGGCTGACCACCATCGAAACCAGCAGCGATAACAGTGATGCGAACCTCGTCGCCAAGCGTGTCGTCGATTGTGGTTCCGTAAATGATGTTTGCTTCTGGGCTGACTGCCTCTTGCACCAAACGTGCGGCCTCGTCGATTTCGTGCAGACCGAGATCTGACGCACCCTGAACCAACAACAGCACACCGTGTGCGCCATCGATGCTTGCTTCAAGCAACGGTGATGAAACCGCAAGCTCTGCCGCACGAACAGCACGGTCTTCACCCTTGGCAGTTCCAATACCCATTAGTGCCGAACCGGCACCCTTCATAACTGATTTCACGTCGGCGAAGTCAAGGTTGATCAAACCTGGTGTGGTGATTAGATCGGTGATGCCCTGAACACCTGAACGAAGAACATCATCTGCGGTTGCAAATGCTTCGACAACCGAAACCGACTTGTTCGCTAGCTCTAGTAGACGCTGGTTAGGAACGACGATCAGTGTGTCGACCTCATTGCGCAAAACTTCAATACCCTGCTCAGCCTGTTGTGCGCGTCGCTTTCCTTCGAAACCGAATGGCTTGGTAACCACACCAACGGTCAACGCGTCTAGCTGTTTTGCAATTCTTGCCACGACCGGAGCCGCTCCGGTTCCGGTGCCACCGCCTTCACCGGCGGTTACGAAAATCATGTCTGCACCACGAAGTGCCGCTTCGATTTCATCCGAGTGGTCTTCTGCTGCACGGCGACCAATTTCAGGATCGGCACCAGCACCCAAACCGCGAGTTAGGTCGCGACCTATGTCTAGCTTCACGTGTGCTTCGCTCATCAATAGGGCTTGGGCGTCGGTGTTGATTGCCACGAATTCAACTCCGCGCAGTCCGGCCTCGATCATGCGGTTCAGTGCGTTAACACCACCACCACCGACACCAACAACCTTGATTACCGCTAGGTAGTTCTGATTCAGACCCACGCTATTCCTCTACTTTCGCTTCACACTGCCGAGACAGTTTGGGCAAAGTGCGAAACATTCAACCTCAGGGTGAGGCTTAAAGTTACGCTGTTTTATTACTTTGCGCGAAAAAAATACGGCTAAACCCTGCCTAGTTCTTGGAACTTGCGAGGTGTGTCGAAAGGTTTAGTAGAGCACCACTGGAGCGTTCGGAGACGATACATCGAAGGTCACGCGATCAGTTTTTTTCTGATTCGCAATCAGTGCATCTAATACTTTCGATTTCAAAACCGAATTCGATTGGTCACCCCAGATAATTTTCTGCCCGGCGTATCCGCGTAGTCGCAGAGTCACGTCGTCTTTTGATTTGGCATCGATTGCCGCTACCCGATCCAATAGCTCGGCGGGTAGCGCCAACAACACATCAATTGCCGCGCGATAAGTTGTTGAAGTTGCTGGATTACCGGTGATTGAAATTACCGGCAACTTTTCTGAACCGGTAGCGATTCCGATTTTTACTCCGGCCGGGTCATACAGGTAATTGGTGCCCGAAGTATTAATGATTCCGATTGGTTGCCGTTCAGCAATCACAATTTTCAGCGTGTGTGGTGGAACGCTGACCACCGAAAAACTTTCAATCAAAACGAATGGTTTTAGCGAATCCGAAATTTCACTTGCGCTAACCTGTGGCAAGGGCTTGCCGATTTGACTCTTAAGCGCATTGACAATCGATTTTTCTTTAAGGCGATTAATGCCAGCAACTTCAATTTTTTCGACAGCCAGCAGTGGAGTCACATACGTTGCCAACACCAACAGCAGTAGCGTGCCGAATGAAATTAGCACAGTGCCAATTGCATATTTTTTACGGCGTGAGTATGCGGTAAACCTTCTCGCCTCTGGTGAAAGCTTCTGAAACAAGCCGCTGCTTTTCTGTCGAGTGCGAAGTCTAGAAAGTCTCTTCTGCTCACGTTTGTTGGTCTGTTTGTTCAGCTTGGTTGGTCGTGCGAGTTTTGCCGGCTTGGCTGGCTTTTTGGATTTGACCGGCTTGGTTGCCGGGGCCTTAGGTAGTGCAGCGCTACTCGGCCTGGACTGTGGTCTTTTCAAAACTTACTTCTCTAAAGCATCAAGCAATTCGGGAACCATACGGTAAATATCACCGCAACCCATGGTCATGATGAAATCACCCTCGCCGGCAAGCTTTGCTGCAACTGCGGGCACATCTGCCCACTCTGGTACGTAATGCACCTGTGACTGATTCTTGAATGCATTTGAAACTAGAGCGCCGGTGACGCCGGGTTCTGGATCTTCACGTGCCGCATAGATATCGAGCACGACTACCTCATCAGATGCCGAAAGCGCTTCGGCGAATTCCTTTGCCATCAGTCTGGTGCGGCTGTAAAGGTGTGGCTGGAAAACGGTAATTAATTTTCCTTCGCCAACAACCGCACGAGCTGCCTTGATTGCGGCAGAAACTTCGGTTGGGTGATGCGCGAAATCGTCATAAACCGCCACCCCGCGTCGCGATCCGTGCAGTTGGAATCGTCTTTCGGTTCCACCAAAAGTTTCGATAGCAGCAAGAGATTTTTGCGCGTCAAAGCCAAGCCCGACCATTACCGCAAAAGCGCCCGCGGCATTAATGGCATTGTGTTCACCAGGTACGCGCAGCCTTGCCGAATAGCTACCACCCTGATATTCGAGTTGGAATGAAACTTGCGCACCACTGGCATCGATAGCCGAAAGACGCACGGTTGCGTCGTCGGCCTGGCCAAAAGTTAGTACGCGGTGATCTTTGATCAGCCTGGTGACTCGCACAGCTCCGGGGTCGTCGGAACTAATTGCAACAAAATCTTTGGCCCCCTGAGCAAAACGGGCGAACTCGGCTTCGAAGGCTTCTTCGCTGCCATAGTGATCAAGGTGATCTGCATCAACGTTGGTAATGAGTGCTACCGCTGTGTCGTAGTGCAGAAAAGAGCCATCTGACTCGTCTGCTTCAATCACAAACAGTTCGCCGCTGCCACTTGCCGACGAGGCGTTGATTGAGGCAATTACTCCGCCGTTTACAAAACTTGGGTCTTCGCCTAATTCCAATAGTGCGGTGATAATCATTCCGGTGCTGGTGGTCTTGCCGTGTGCACCGGCAACCGCTATGACCCGACGCTTGGATGTCAGGTAAGCCAGCGCTTGCGATCTGTGAATTACTGGAATGCCAAGTTCTTTAGCTAGCACGTATTCGGGGTTGGTTGGCCACAGCGCCGATGTGACAACCACGGTGTCTGGATTGCCAAGGTTTTTGGCATCGTGGCCGATGTGAATCTCGGCACCAAGTTCGCGCAGGGCCGCAACATTCGAGGTGTCGCGTAAATCGCTGCCGGTCACCTTGTGCCCCATGCCCAACAAAATGCGCGCGATGCCACTCATGCCAGAGCCGCCGATTCCAACGAAGTGCACGGTGCCCAGATTGGCTGGCACCGGTTGGTTGAAATCTGGTTTGATCATGAGTTTCTTTCTGCTCTAAAGAAGAATAATTCGCAGGCCCAAGCTACCGGCTACAACACACCTTTGACGAGCTTCAAAAGTCTCGTGGTTGCATCGGCAATGCCGTGTTTTGCTGCGGCAGTAGCCATGGTTTTAACCTGGGCTGAATTTGAAATCATTGGAATCAATTCGTTTGCTACGTAGCTTGGGGTGAAATTTTCATCGGCAACGAGCAATCCGCCACCGGCTGCGACAAGTTCGGCGGCATTTAGTTTCTGTTCCCCGTTACCAACCGGATACGGCACATAGACTGCGGGCAACCCGACCGCGGCAAATTCCGAGACGGTAGAAGACCCGGCTCTAGCAACGGCAAAGGTTGCGGCTTCAATAGCCTTAGCCATGTCATCGCAGTAGGCCAAGCGAACGTAATCTTTTTCGTGCAAATCAGGCAAGCCAGCCTTCTGTCCGACCAAATGTAAAACCTGAATTCCGGCAGCGCTCAAAATATTTCTTGATGCCTCGATGGTTTCGTTAATGCGCTTCGCGCCCAATGACCCGCCGGTTACCAACAGAGTCACAGTTGCTTCGTCAAGACCAAAATGGCGACGTGCCTCGGCCGGGGCTTTGCGCTCGGCCAGCCCCGCAATGTCGGCACGCAACGGCATTCCAATCAATTTTGCGTTCGGCAGTTTGGTCGCGGAAAACACTGTTGCCACCGCCGCGGCCTTTTTTGCGCCAAATTTATTTGCCCAGCCAGCAAGCGCATTCGCCTCGTGCACCACATAAGGGATTTTCTTGTTTCGAGCCGCAACGTAAGCCGGCGCACTGGCATATCCACCGAAACCAACCACGGCATCGATTTTGTAATTGTCGATGTATTTCTCTACCTCGGTGACTGCTCGGTAGAAAGCGAAAGGAAACTTAACTGCCGCCGCATTCAATTTTCTTGGAAATGGTAGTCGCGCGACGGTCAACAGTTCGAAACCCTTAGCTGGTACCAAGCGCGCCTCTAGCCCCTCAGCGGTACCAAGTGCATAAACCTGGTTAGCACTCGAATCAGCCATGATCGCATCTGCAAGTGCAAGGAGCGGGTTGACGTGCCCGGCGGTGCCGCCACCGGCAAGGAGATAATTAGTCATCGCGCCCTTCTAACTCGAGGGGTCACACCATTCGCGTGGTTTTCGCGCTCAATTGCCAAGACGATTCCGATTGCCATCAATGTTGCAATGAGCGATGAACCGCCGGCAGAAATTAGCGGCAACGGTACACCCAGCACCGGAAGCAATCGCAGAACTACGGCGATGTTAATAAGCGCCTGAAATACGATCCACAACATAATTGCTTGCACGATGATGCGACTAAAGAAATCATTGGTGCGCTGCAAAATTTTCAAGAACGAAAATGCCAGCGCCAAGAACAGTGCAATAACCACCAGTGCACCAATTAACCCCAGCTCTTCGCCGATTATCGCAAAAATAAAGTCGTTCTCGACCTCGGGAATCCAACTCCATTTCATTTTGGATTCACCTAGACCGCTGCCAAAAATCTGACCCGCAGAAAGCGCCCACATGCCGTGTTCCGATTGCCAGTTGTAACCAATTGGATCTGGAGCCGACGGATTGATCCAGGCCATGATTCGGCCCATTCGCGAGGGACTCGAAAAAATTGCCAGTGGTATGCCGACTGCCAACACCATGAGAATTCGAGTAAGCATGGCGCCTGGCAGGCCAGCCAGCGCCATTGCACCCAGGAAAGTTACCGTCATTACCAACACGGTACCGAGGTCTTTACCGAGCATGACTAGACCCATGGCAACGGTGCACACCAAAATTGCGCGCATCCAAATTGAAGATTCGTCTAGGCGTTTGGCGTGCCCAGAAAGATAAGTAGCCAAGTAAACAATCACGCCGAACTTTAGAAACTCAGAGGGCTGAATGGTAAACAGACCAAAAACGCTGATCCAGTTTCGGTTACCGTTGATCTCTTTACCAATAACAAAAACTAGCAACTGCCCAACCACGGTGAGCCCCAGCACCTGAGTTGCCTTGCTTCGTATGAATTCAGTCGGCATCAGAGAAATAAAAGACATCAAAACGAAACCGATTCCGGCAAATATGAACTGCTTGCCGGCTACCGAAAATGAGTTTCTGGTGGCGACCAACGAGTCAATCGAAGAAGCCGAGAGCACCATGATTAAACCAAAGGCAACCAGGAAAAGTGTGACGCCGGCTAGTCGATAAAAATGCATTGACTGGGCTTTGAATACCCGGTCGAAAAATGCGCGAGTCGCCAAAGCAGCGGACGACCGCACGTCTGAAGCTGTGCGCGATAGCTTTGCCTTTTGCTTAGGCCTCGGCTTAGATTTTGGAGTTGCGGTTCTGGCTCGCTGCGCCGGCGAAAGTCGTGTCATTTCGACTCCCCCAGTAACTTTCGAACCTCGGTGGCGAATTGATTGCCGCGATCTTCATAGTCATTGAATTGATCCATCGAGGCGGCCGCTGGCGCTAACAACACGGTGTCGCCGGCCACGGCAACGCTTGCCGCAATCGCAACCACCGATTTCATAACTTTGTCATCATCGGCTTCGTGCACAACCACGCTAGGCGCGTGTTTGGCCAATGCTTCAAGCACTTCTGCTCGATCCTTACCAATCACAATCGCAGATTTAATGCGCTTGGCGTACTGCTTCACCAGGCCGGAAATATCTACGCCTTTGAGTAATCCTCCGACAACCCAAACTATGTTTTCAAAAGAATTAAGTGAAGCTGCAGCCGCGTGCGGATTCGTAGCCTTGGAATCATCAATCCAACGAATGCTGTTCTGTTCGGCGACCAGCTCAATACGGTGCGCGTCAAGTTTGAAATTAATCAGCGCTTCTCTAATTGCTGCCGGAGAAACATCAATCGATCTGGCAAGTGCGGTTGCCGCCGCTGCGTTAGCCATCAGGTGTGGCGTAAGCACCCCAATATTGCTCAAGTCTTCGAGGGTGCAGATTTCTAGCGCGCTGTTCTGACGATCGTCTAGGAAAGCTCGGTCGCACAAAATGTTTTCAACAAAACCAACCTGCGATCGGCTTGGCATGCCAGTGGTGAAACCAATTGCTCGAGCACCTTCTTGAACATCTGCGTTCTCGACCATAGTCTCGGTCTTTGGATCATTCACGTTATAAACGCATGCCATCAATGTGTTTTCATAAATTTTGGCCTTGGCTGCTGCATACTGCTCAAATCCACCGTGCCAATCGAGATGGTCATCGGCAATGTTCAAAACCGCACTGGCGAAAGGTTCCAAGTGCTTGACATAGTGCAATTGAAAACTTGAGAGCTCAACGACCAGAGCGTCGAAGCCTTGGGGATCGCGAATGGCGTCAAGTATCGGCGTGCCGATGTTGCCCACCGCGGCAGCCCGAAGACCCCCAGAATTAAGCATCGCCTCTAGCATTTGCACGGTTGTGGTCTTGCCGTTGGTTCCGGTGATAGCAAACCACTTTGCCACCCGATCGGTTTTGTCACGCAGGCGCCAGGCAAGTTCAATGTCAACCCAAACTTCAATTGATTTTGACTCTGCCCAAACAAGCATTTCGTGCTGCGGCTTAACGCCTGGCGAAGTAACAATCAATTGCGGAGCAAATTCTTGAACTTGTTCTGGCAGCCCCTTGGCAGCCTCGCCGGTCAGGTGAGGCACACCAAGTACGTCGAGAATGTCGAGCAAATCGGCTTCGGCTTTCTCGGCAACTACCAAAACATTGGAGCCAAGTTCCGCCAGGGTGTCGGCTACAGAAAAACCACTTACACCCAAACCAAGAACAACAACCCGCAGGTCTTTCCAGTTTGAGTGCCAGCTAGTTAGTGCGGCCAACTCGGACATTTATCCGTAAATCCATTCGATGTAGAAAAGGCCAATGCCACTCAACACGCATAAGCCGGCGATGATCCAGAAACGAACCACAACTGTGATTTGTGCCCAGCCCTTCAGTTCAAAGTGGTGATGTAGTGGGCTCATTAAGAAGACTCGCTTGCCAGTGCCCGTGCGCCACTTGGTGAGTTTGAAAAATGCTCGCTGAATTACTACCGATCCGGTAACAATCACGAAGATTCCACCAATCAGAATTAATAGCAACTCGGTGCGAGAAAGAATTGCGAGTGCCGCCAATGCGCCACCAAGTCCCAGCGAACCTGTGTCGCCCATGAAAATTTGCGCCGGTGAAGTGTTGTACCAAAGAAAGCCGGTCAGTGCGCCAACGATTGCCGAGGCAACTACTGCCAAATCAAGTGGGTCTCGAACTGAATAACAACTAGTGATGTTTTCGACGACGGTACCGCAGGCTTGATTGAATTGCCAAAAACCGATCACCGTATAGGCACCGATCGCCATGATCGACGATCCGGTAGCTAGACCGTCAAGACCGTCGGCGATGTTCACGCCATTTGATGCACTAGCCACCAAGATGTAGATCCAGATTATGAAAAGAATTACTCCAATGATGGTGCCGAACATCATAAGATCTACAGCTGAATCTCTAACCAACGAGATTTTTGTCGAGGCCGGTGTCAGCCCCTCTTGATTCGGAAACTGCAGGGCAAGAATCGCAAATACTGTTGCCACGACACCTTGAAGGGCGATCTTTGCCCAACCGGTAAGACCGAGTGATCGCTGCTTGTGAGTCTTGATGAAATCGTCGATAAAACCAACTAGCCCTAAACCAACCAACATCAGCAGCACTAAAAGTGCCGAGGCTGTAGGGGCTTCGAAGTTAGCTAACTTTCCAACAAAATATCCAAGCACCGCTGCCACAATGATGACCACGCCACCCATGGTTGGAGTGCCGTGCTTGGTGTGGTGAGACTGTGGTCCGTCTTCACGAATGAACTGCCCCCAACGCAACTTGCGGAATAGCCATATGAAGCCGGGAGTGACTAGAAGTGTGAACGCCATGGCGATACCGCCGGCGAGCAAAATCGCTCTCAAGAGTTGACCTCCACTAAATCGTCACCCAGGTGCCTCAAGTTTGCGGACTTCGAGGACTTCACCAGGACTAAATCACCAGCCACAAGCATTTCACGAAGATAGGCCAAAGCCTCGGCAATCGACTCAAAGTATTTTGACTCACCCGCCCAAGAACCCTCTTGTTCGGCACCCATATGAATTAGTTTTGCGCCGGCGCCCACCACGACTAGTTGATCGATGTTCAATCGAACTACCAATCGACCGATGGCATCGTGTTGCTCACGCGAAGCACTTCCCAGCTCCGCCATCTCGCCCAGCACCGCTACCGTGCGTCGACCAGTGCGACCAAGTTGTGCCAGGGTTTGCAGGGCCGCTTTGGTGGAATCTGGGCTGGCGTTATATGCGTCATTAATAATGGTCACGCCGTCGCTACGCTGCATCAACTGCATGCGCCAGCGTTCAGCCAGCGGCATGTTCTCTAGGGCCTTGATCGCAGACGAGCGATCGATGCCTAGCTGATCGGCTACCGAAAGCGCAGCCAAGGCGTTCATCACGTGGTGCTCGCCCAGAATCTTGAGGTGCACTTTGCTTTCGGTTGCATCAGGGCGAGTCAAAGTGAATGCGGTGCCGTCGATTGAAAGTTCAAGTTCGGTGGCTCGATAGTTAGAATCGGCCGAGGTGCCAAACCAAACTTTTTTCGACGAGCTGAGTTCGGCCATGTCGCGCACGTATCCATCATCGTGATTGAGCACCAGTGTGCCGCTGTCGTGCATGGCCACAACAAGCTCCGCTTTGATTTTCGCGGTGGTTTCGATTCCGCCAAATTCACCGACGTGCGCCAAACCAACTTTCAACACCACTGCTATGTCTGGCCTGGCGATCTCGGCAAGATATTTAATGCTGCCCGGTCCGCCGGCCCCCAACTCGACAACTAGATACTTTGTAGATTCATCTACCTGCAAGATCGAATAGGGCGCGCCAACTTCATTGTTATATGACTCGATGGGTGCGATGGTCTTTCCGGCGCCGCTGAGAATTTCACCAAGCATGTTCTTAGTTGTGGTCTTGCCATTCGAACCGGTAACGCCAATAACTTTTAGCTCTGATACCTCTCGAACTTTGGCTAAGACATATTTGGCTAGTTCACCTAGGGCCGCAACGGAATCTGGAACCAAGATTTGCGCAATTGAACTTGACTCCACTTTTTTTTGCACGATTGAGGCCACGGCCCCGGCTTGCCTTGCTTGTTCCACAAAAAGATGTCCATCGGTTTCTTCACCGGGCTTGGCGACAAATAGTGCGCCTGCTTTGACCAGACGAGAATCGGTTTCAACCGAACCGGTAATTGTCACCGATTGATCACCAATTACTGTGCCACCGATCGCGGCAGCAATTTGCTCTACAGTCAGCGCGATCATGACCAACCGTTTTCGCTCAGAGCCTGACGCGCTTCGTGCCTTGCCGAGTATGGGGTTCGCACTCCGCGAATGTCGCGGTAATCCTGATGGCCTGGGCCAGCCCAAAGAATTGCATCGCCCGGCCCCGCAAGTGAAACAGCTTTTCTAATTGCCGCTTCGGGCGGCGAAACTTCATAGAGCTCTAGATTTGGACGAGCCTTCTTGGCCTCATCGCACAGGGTCTTGCGAATTGACGCTGGGTCTTCGAATCTAGGGTGATGATCGGTGATCACCAAAATATCTGACCCTTCGGCAGCTACCGCGGCCATCGCCGGGCGCTTAGATGCATCGCGATCTCCGTCGGCACCAAAGACCATGATTACTTTGCCCTCGGTTACTTTTCGCACGGCGGCGAGAGTGTTTAAGAATGCATCGGGGCTGTGCCCGAAGTCGACATAAACATTTGGACCATTTTCACCGCTGACTCTCTCGGTGCGACCAGGCAAGTACGCATCGATGCCATTGGCAATTGCGGCGGCAATCTTGTTGGCATCAATGCCGGCTTCTACCAGCATGGCAATTGCTAGGCCGGCGTTTGCAGCCATGTGCGCACCCAGCAGTGGAATTCTGGTTCTGATGTTCACCGAGTTTGGTCCGGCAACCACAAACGATGTGTACTTAGGTGTTTCGGCAGTAACAGCAACGTGCCAATCAGCATCGACACCTAGCTCGCTCGTGATGGTCACTACCGGAATTTCACTGGCTCGCATAACCTGCTTGCCATATTTAGAATCAAGACAAACCACTCCTCGATCTGCGCGGCGCTTGGTGAACAGCGGTAGTTTTGCCTCCAGGTATTCCTGCATGTCTTTGTAGTCATCTAGGTGGTCATGGCTGAGGTTGGTGAAACCCACCACGTCAAAGTGCAAGCCATCGACACGACGTTGACTCAACGCCTGAGCAGAAACTTCGATTGCCACCGAGGTCACTCCGCGTTCGCGCATGCGAGCAATTAACGCCTGCATTTCTGGCGACTCTGGCGTGGTCAAACGGCTGACAATAACCTCACCGGCGATGTGGCGCTCGGCCGTTGAAGTTAAGCCGGTTGTTTCACCAAGCTGTCGCAAAATAGCCTCGAGCAAGTAACTGGTTGAGGTCTTGCCGTTGGTGCCAGTGGTCGCAAAAAGTTTAGGCATGTTTCCCGGCACATTGCCATAAACATACGCCGCAAAGTCACCGAGATGTGCGCGCGGATTTTCTTGAATCAAAACCGGCACCTGGCAGGCGCCAATTAACTCAGCGCCGGTGGAATCTGTGAGGATGGCTACTGCACCTAGCTCAATTGCCTTTTCCACGAAGTTTGCACCGTGAGTTTTCTTGCCAGGCATCGCAACAAACAAATCGCCGGTACGAAGATCCGCTGTGTTCATACTGATGCCGGTAGCTGCTACCCCGGCTGCCGAGTCGCTTGAGTGCAAACCAAAGTGCGCAGCAAAATCTGCCAGGTTCACGGGCTTGACGTGATCTGGCCGAAGAATCGGCGGAATTTGTTCTTTCATAGGGTTTACCAGTTCAAAGGTAAGTCAGAAGTCTTAGTAGTCGATGGCGGCACACGGTAGGTTCGCAAGACCTGTTGCATGATGCGCTTGAACGGAGCGGCAACACCCAGTGAGCTCGAAACCGTGCGGGACTTATAAGAAGTAACGGCAACTACAAATTGTGGGTCCTCGATCGGTGCCACTCCAAAATATGAGGTGGCGTAAGGCCCTGCGTAGCGACCGGTGTTCGGGTCGCGAATCTGAGCGGTACCAGTTTTGGCTCCCACGCGGTAACCGGGAATTGCGCCATAGCTACCGATTGGACCGTCTTCAACAACGCGTTCCATCATTTCTAAAGTTTGCAGGGCAGTGTTCTTCTCGAGAACTTTTACGCCGCCCTTGGTTTCGGGAATCTTGAAATCCTTGATGTTCTCTTCACAACCATCGACGAGCACCGGATTCAAACGCACACCCATGTTTCCGATGGTCTGATACATCATCGCCGATTGAATTGGCGTTACCGAGACACCCTGGCCGAACATCGAAACATAGCGTTTCACGCCATCGTTAGACCAAGTCTCGAGTGAGTTCAGCATTCCACTGCCCTCGCCTGGAAAATCAATGCTGGTGCGCTTGCCAAGACCGAATGCCTGCAAATACTTGTATCTGGTTTTCCAGTCAACAACTTTTCCGACATTTAGGATTCCGGTGTTCGAAGATTCGGCCAAAACTCCGGTCATGGTTAAGTGCTCGAGCGGGTGCACGTGTGAGTCGGTTACCTGGTAACCGTTCGAATTCGGAATTGTGAACGCGTTCGGCGCCAAAACCTGCATATTTGCTGAACCAAGGCCGGTATCGATTACTGTCGCAGCGGTAATCGTTTTCAAAGTTGAGCCTGGCTCAAACGCAAATTGAAAAATTCTTGAACGGCGATCATCAGCAGAGAGCTTGCCCGGGCTATTTGGATCAACCGATGGCGCCTCGGCTGCAGCAAGAATTCGACCGGTCTTCACCTCAACGATGGTCGCTGACATCCAGTCCGAGCGCAGATACGCGTTTGACGCTGCCACAATTTGCTGAGCAAAGTACTGCAGGTCGGCATCGATTGTTAAACGAATATTTTTTCCATCGACTGCCTGTTTGGTTGTGACCACGCTGTTTGGAATCTTGATTCCGTCAACGCCCTTTTCAAATGACTCTTCACCATCAACACCGGCAAGGCACTTGTCATATAGCTGTTCCAGGCCTTCTTTCAACCCAGAGCCAGTTATGAATCCAAGAATATTTCCGGCCACAGCACCGCTCGGATAAATTCGCGTCGGGATCGGATCGTAATAAAGCCAAGGAATGTCTAGTGCGCGCAATTTTCGGTACTTGGCAGCATCGACTTTTTTAGCTACCTGTGCATATTCGCCGGTACCGGTTATTTTTTGCTGCACGGTTGCTGCATCCATTTCCAAAATCGTGGAAATTTCGGCAACCATTTGCTCTACGGAAATCTGAGTAGTCTTGCCATTTTCAGTTCGACTCATTGGCGCAACCTTACTCGGCGCCACGTTGATGTCATATTTGAAAACTGTTTTCGCCAATACTTTGCCATTGGCATCAAGAATTTGGCCACGCAGTGCAGGGATGGTTCTGGTAACCGCGCGCTTTTCATATGACTTGGCGTTAATTGCGGGCGCCTGAATTATCTGCAAATCGATCAGACGAATCGTGAAGACCACAGCCAAAATCAAAATCGAAGCAATGATTGCCCGCAGGCGCTTGTTAGGGTCGCCGGGCGTCAGATATGCCATCTGCCGACCTGCCTAACTAGTGTGTTGGTGATGCTGGAATAGCGCCACCATTTGAAGTTACCGTTGCGGTAGCGGCTTTTTGGTTAGCGACATTCTTGGCTGCAGGTGCCGCTTCGGCAACGGTCGCGTTCAAATTGGTGGATGACTGAGTCATTGCCGAGTTGGCGATCAAGTTCTTAGCAACGCGACCGTCGGTGTTTAGTGCAGCCTTTGGCTTACCGAAAACTTTTTGTTCTTCGATGCTTAGAAAAACAGGGTTTGCGTTTGCAATCATGCCCAGCTGCTGTGCCGAATTAGAAAGATTTTGCTGTGAAGACAGCGAGTCAACTTCTTGACCGATGATCTGGGTAGTGGTGGTCAGTTCACGCTTCTGCGCCTGTAGATCGGCCAACTCGTATACCGCAGTTGAGGTCATGATGTTCAAGATCAGGTTTGCAATGGCGATTCCTAGTGCACCAAACAACAGCACGCTTACCACTGCGAATGCCGGCTTTGCGCTGCGACGAGTCGAACTCACTGCCTGCAAACGCGGACGGGCCGGTGCAAGGCTGCGGGTTGGTTGGGCTAGACGAATGGCGCTCATGCTGCTCTCCGGATCTTTTCGGCCGCACGCATCCGCACCGATGCGGCGCGTGGGTTTACTGCAATTTCTTCTGCTGTTGCTGACTCCGCACCCTTCACCAAAAGGCGAAGCACTGGTGCGTGTTCAGGAAGTTCGATTGGAAGTTCGAGTGGCGCTGATGAATTTGCCGCAGCTACCAACGATTGCTTTGCAATTCGGTCTTCGAGTGAGTGGTAAGACATCACGACGATTCGGCCGCCCACAGCCAGTGCACGAATTGCTGCTGGCATGGTGCGCTCTAGAACTTCTAGCTCACCGTTCACTTCGATTCGCAGTGCCTGGAACACACGCTTTGCTGGGTGACCGGTGCTCTTACCAGGAATGAATGGAATGACCTTGGTGATCAGAGCAGCTAATTCGGTGCTGCTGGTGAAAGGTGTGGTCTTTCGTGCTGAGACAATTTCACGAGCAACCGCCTTGGCGTAGCGCTCTTCGCCGTATTCCTTGAAGATTCGAGCCAAATCGTTTTCGCTGTAGCTGTTCACAACTTCGGCAGCGGTCTTGCCACGAGAAGAATCCATGCGCATATCCAGCGGGGCCTCGTAAGAGTAAGCAAAACCGCGCTCGCGCTCGTCTAGCTGCATTGATGAAACGCCAAGGTCAAGCAGAATGCCGTGAACTTCGGCAATGCCGAGTTCCTCAATGACTTCCTCGATCTGGTCGTAGACGGCGTGCACCAGGTGAATGCGGTCAGAGTATTTAGCTAGGCGTTCGCCAGCAAGTTCTAGTGCGCTCGGATCGCGATCGATGCCGACCAGCGTTAGGTTTGGGAAAGTTTCTAGAAAAGCAAGGCTGTGACCGCCAAGACCAAGCGTGCAATCTACAAATACCGCAGAATCTGAATTCAGTGCTGGCCCAAGAATTTCAAGTGCTCGTTCAAGAAGCACTGGTTGGTGAAGTTCGGCGATGTTCTTGGTCATTTGATCCGTGGACTAGAAAAGTCCCGGAATCACCTCCACCGCAACATTCGCAAAGGCACTCTCCTGTTTCGCCAAGTAGTCGTTCCATGACTTGGCATTCCAGATTTCTGCGCGAGCACCGACACCGATTACGACAAGGTCTTTGTCCAGACCCGCGTACTGACGAAGTGCAGCCGGAATAGTTACTCGGCCCTGCTTGTCAGGAAGTTCGTCGGATGCGCCAGAAAGAAATACGCGAAGGTAGTTGCGGGCTTCGATGCTCGTGACCGGTGCCTGACGAATCTTGTCGTGCACCTGGGCAAACTCTGCCGAACTAAATACGTAGAGACAGTTCTCCTGCCCCCTGGTAATGACCAAACCACCCTGAAGTTCTTCGCGGAACTTAGCCGGAAGAATGACGCGGCCCTTGTCATCAAGCTTTGGTGCGTGAGTGCCGAGCAACATGTGCGTCCCCCCCCTTCTCGACTACGATCTAGCGCTTTACTCCACATTACCCCACTTTGCTCCACAAATGCTGCAAAATTGCCATATTAAGTGGTTCGGTGTGTCTTAATTCTCAATAAATTACTAGAGAATAGCAAGTGGAGGGAAAATAAAAAAACCCACCCCAAGGGTGGGTTTTAGAAGCTAAAAATGGGGCTAGTCGCCCTGGCGGCGATCCCAGCGATCCTCGAAGAAACTCTTGCCTTTAGGGGCCGATTGGTTTGGCTTAGCCTTGGCCGCAGGTGTAGGTGTCTTAGTGGTTCGGGCACCTGAGGTTGCCACCAAAAGCCCCGCCAACATCACCAAGAAACTAGCCACCCCGAACAATGCGAACTGCAAAACTACGGCAACCACAAGAAGCGAAATTCCGCTGACCAATAAGGAACCGCCGGCGATTAGTCGTTTGAGTGAGATTGCCCCTGGCTTGCCTAGTTTGAAGGCCAAGTCGGAGTCAGACTCATAAAGGCCGCGTTCGAGCTCATCGAGAAGTCGTTGCTCTCGCTCATTTAACGCCATAGTTTCTCCCACACTCGGGTGCCCTAAAAGTCTAAACAACTTGTCGCGGTTAGGCTATTCCCGTGAGCGAGACCAAGATTCTTCTGAGCCTGATCCAAGACCAGCTTGACGACTTTTGCCTTGCTCGAAAGATCGATTTCGAGCAGATTTCGCCCGATTTAGTGCCCGTCGTGGACTTTAGCCGCGAACTTTTGCAAGGCGGCAAACGCTTTAGAGCACTATTTGCCTACTGGGCTTGGGTTGCCGCACTGCCCCAATCTGACTTTCAGCAAACCGAAGCCCAGCGCGAAGCTTCGGCCGAGGCAATCATCGGCATAACAGCTGCTCTTGAGATGTTCCATGCCGCCGCGCTGGTGCACGACGATCTACTCGATCAATCGGATACCCGTCGCGGTCAGCCTTCGGTGCACAGGAAATTTGAAAAACTGCACACGGATAACGCATGGTCTGGAACCCCAGAACGTTTTGGCGTAGCCGGTTCCGTGCTGGTTGGCGATCTCATGCTTGGTTGGAGCAGCGAGATTTTTGGACACGCCCTACTCAAGGCACCTGATCGCACCATTGAAAGCGCCTGTCGCGAAGAATTCAGCAAGATGCGCATCGAGGTCATGGCTGGTCAATACCTAGATGTGCTCGAAGAAAATGCTGCCGCAAGTAGATCGATTGACGATGCGGTTGGTCGAGCCAATCGAGTAATGCTTTACAAGACCGCCAAGTACACCATCGAAGCACCAATTTTGATCGGTGCAGCCTTTGCCGGCGCTTCGCCAGGTCTGCTACGCGGGCTTTCTGCGTTTGCGATTCCGTTGGGCATGGCTTTTCAGCTGCGCGATGACATTCTTGGAGTTTTTGGTGATTCAGAAATTACCGGCAAACCGACCGGCGATGACCTGCGCGAAGGCAAGCGCACCGTTCTAGTTGCACTTACCCGTGCATCACTTAGCCCATCCGTGGGAAAAATCTTCGATGAGATGTTGACCAGCGGAACACTCTCTCCGGAGCAAATCGGTTTCTTACAGCAGACCATTAGCGGCTCGGGCGCGCTTGCTAAAACCGAGCGCATGATCGAAGAACTGGCCGATGAGAGTCTAAACGCTCTAAGCAGCTTGCAAATTGATGAGCGCGCGAAGGAACAGCTGCGCGAATTGGCGCTAAAAGTTATTAATCGTCAGGCTTAGTTACTGAGCCAGCATCATGGCCAAACGTCGCACTGGCGACTTGTGACCTTTGAGCAGGTATTCCATTGGGGTGCCCGGCAGAGCATCGTTGAAGGTGTAGAGCCACTGCAATGCTTCTGGGTAGCTGAGCCCCGCATCCAACAAAACCACAATCGTGCCCGGCAGGCTTGGCAGCGGCTCGCCATCGACAATTACGTCGGCTGGTATTTTCTGCACGCCGTCGCGCTTGATTGCGATTAGGTGGTGCTCTTCAATCAGTCGGCGCACCTTGCCAGCGGGTATGCCAAGCAACTCTGCTGCATCAGGAACGGTTAGCCATTCCTGAACTGTGTCTAAAGCGTCGGTCACGGTAATAGATTGCCACACCTTGGCCCTTCACGCTTATAAAACAAGGCCCGTGGGATGATATTGGCTGGTTTCAGGCCGAAAAGGATTTTAGAACTTGGATGAAAAACGTGACAAAAAAGCGCTTGGCTTAGCGCTAGTCACCTTGCCGATTTCGATTATCTCGGCCACCGGTGCGGTCGATGCAGCGGTGGCCGCGCAGAGCCAATCACCCGAAGATACAGATTTTGCCGGCGACAAGCCTGTGGCTCGCACTAATACGCCTGGTGCGGCGATCGAAACTTCAATTACCACTGCTACCCAACTGAATTACACGGTACGCACCGGTGACACGATTTCTAAAATTGCACGCAAGTTCTCAATCTCGACAAATCAACTGCTGCAGATCAACAATCTGTCCGAGAAATCTTTCATAATTCCGGGCCAGCGAATCAAACTTGTTGCCGACGCGGTTGTGCCAAAGAGTAAGGCTGCGGCAGATCAAACCAGAATTCACACGGTTAAGTCAGGCGAAACGGTTAGCTCCATCGCAAAAAAATATTCGATTGCTGTCACCACTGTTCTGGCGATGAACAAACTCTCACCGAGCGCGATTATATTTCCCGGTCAAAAGCTAACCATCGGATCAGTCGTAGAAAAAGCTGCGAAACAACGCGTTCCGACCGACCACGTGGTTGCCGCGGGTGAAACCTTGGTTTCAATTGCAAGTCTTTACGGAATTCAACTAGAGGTGCTGCTTCGAGCAAACGGGCTTACCGAATCGTCATTGGTTTATGTGGGTCAAAATTTAAAACTAAAAGGCGAACCGGTAAGTACGAATAAATCCGAGGTTAAGCCGCCGGCAGGCTCTGCAACAACACTGAGCAGCGAGCTAAGTTCTACCGACCCGCACCGACCTTCTTCGGTTTGCCAAACCCACGGATATCACACCGTGAAGTCTGGCGAGTCAATTAGCAAGATTGCAGCTGTTTACGGCGTGAGCACTCAATCCGTGCTAAGTGCGAATGCACTGACATGGTCGGCAACAATTTTCATCGGTCAAAAGCTTGTGATTCCAGGAGTGCACGAAATTAAGTTCTGCCCCGACATCGTGGTGCTGACCGACGAGATGAAGTCCAACGCGCTAACTATTTATCGAGTTGCCAAATCGCTTGAAGTAAGCGACTACGGAATCGTGGTTGCGCTTGCAACCGCGATGCAGGAATCTGGGCTTAGAAATCTAACCTATGGCGATCGCGACTCGGTTGGATTGTTTCAGCAGCGCCCAAGCGCGCACTGGGGTTCGGTAGATGAAATCTTGAACACCGAATATTCCACACGCGCATTTTTCGGTGGCGCAACCAGCCCAACCATGGGTGCGGCGCGAGGCCTGCTAGACATCAAAGATTGGTCAACGATGTCGGTTACTAAAGCCGCACAGGCAGTTCAGGTTTCTGCCTATCCAAATGCATATGCCAAGTGGGAGGCTTCGGCCTGGGTTTGGCTGGACCAACTCATTAATTTGGAAAGCAAATGAGCAGCTCTGAACTAATCGGTGGGCGCTATCGCATTGAACGCGAGGTAGCTCGTGGTGGTATGGCCACGGTGTATCTGGCAATCGACACCAGGCTAGAGCGCAAAGTTGCGCTGAAGATCATTCACCCGCACCTTGCCAAAGACACCTCATTCAGAGAGAAGTTCATTCGCGAGGCTCGAATCGCAGCAAAACTTTCGCACCCGAATTTGGTAAACGTTTTTGACCAGGGCGAAGAGGGCGAACTTGCTTTCATGGTGATGGAGTTGGTTGAAGGCATAACTCTTCGCGATGCCCTAAAAGATTTTGGCCCAATCGATGCTGCCCGTGCACTCGAACTTTTTGAGGCCATGCTCAGTGGTCTTGCTGCTGCTCACCGTGCGGGAATTCTGCACCGCGATCTAAAGCCCGAAAACGTTTTGCTGGCCGACGATGGTCGCATCAAACTTGGCGACTTTGGTCTAGCGCGAGACATTGATAACCACACTTCAACTGGGTCTTTGGTGGGAACTGTTGCGTACCTGTCGCCCGAACTGGTTATGCGCGGCACCGCAGACGCCCGCAGCGATGTCTATGCGGCCGGCATCATGCTGTTCGAAATTCTTACCGGCAAACAACCTTTTCAGGGTGAACAAGCTGTTCAGATTGCCTATCAACACGCTAACGATTCTGTGCCTGCACCGTCTAGCGTAAATCGCTCGGTGCCACCGCTGCTAGATGAAATTGTTTTGTGGGCTACCGCAAAAGAACCGGCTCACCGCCCAAGCGATGCGATGGAATTACTTTCCGTTGTGCAGCGTGCGCGAGCCGACCTGAAGGCAGGTCGGGCCAACGCAACTATTCAGATTCCTCAGGCTGCGCACAATGACGCGACCCAGTTACTTAGCCAAAGCGATCTTGCCGCAACCACCGTGCTTTCAACCGAGTCGATTGCCGCCACGCAGCTACTCAACTCCAACTTAAATTCAACCGAAGTTTTTGATGGTTTTGAATTTCAAGACGCCACCGATTCGGCGCTGGCAAACTTGGGCCGCAAGAAGCGCGGTGCTCGCCTGCTGATTGCAACCGCCTTAGTAATTCTGCTTGGCGCAGGAGCGGGTTGGTGGTTTGGTAGCGGCCCGGGTGGGCTATCGATGATTCCGAACTTGACTAGTCGTTCGGTGACTGACGCGCAGGTTGCATTAGAGGCGCTGAAGGGCAACGTCGAAATCCTTGAAGAGAGTTCGGCAACTGTCGCCAAGGGCTTGGTAATTCGAACCGAACCGGCAGCGGGTTCGTTCTACTTCGGCGGCACCATCAAGTTGTTTGTTTCAAGTGGGCCAAAACTTGTTGCCGCTCCTGACCTAATTGGCATGAATGTTGCCGAAGCAACCGCAGAACTAATCAAGAACGGTTTCTTGCTCGGTCAGGTTAATTCATGGTTCAACGAAGCCGAACTAGGCGCCGTTTATTCATACCTGGGTAGCGATGGTGCAGAAATTCCCGAGGGCAGTCGCATAGATCTTTCGGTTTCACTCGGCCAGATTCCGGTGGTTGCCGGTCTTGAGCAAGAGGCCGCCGTCACTTTGATTGAAGCCGCCGGGCTAACCATCGATAAGGTCACCGAAGATTACAGCGATACCATCGCAGCCGGTCAAGTGATCAGCATGGTTCCGCAGAGCGAACCGCTTGGTCAAGGTGGACTCGTAAACCTTGTGGTTTCTAAAGGGCCGAACATTGTGACCGTTCCAAACATGGTGGGCGAAACAGTTTTGGCGGCGAAGACCGCGCTACAAAATCTTGGTCTGGTGGTAATCGTAAATACCAACCAGCTTCAAAATAAATGGGGCGTGGTTCCGGTGAAGCGTCAGAGCGCGGCAGCGGGAACGCAATTGCGCGTTGGTGATTCGATCACCATTTTCACCAAGTAAGACTTAGCGTTTAGCCAACTCTTCGGCCACTAGGAACGCCAACTCCAACGACTGCATGTGGTTCAGTCGTGGATCACAAAGTGACTCATAGCGCTCCTCAAGACTTGCCTCATCGATCTGTTCAGAACCACCAAGACACTCGGCCACGTCGTCACCGGTTAGTTCAACGTGCACACCACCGGCATGTGTTCCTGCGGCGCGGTGCACTTCAAAGAATCCGGCAACCTCATCCATCACATCATCGAAGCGGCGTGATTTGTATCCGTTCTTGGTGGTGATTCCGTTACCGTGCATCGGGTCAGTGATCCAAAGTGGGTTCGCATCTGAATCACGAACTGCTTCGACCAGCTTCGGCAGCTCGGCGCGAATCTTTCCGGCACCCATGCGAGTGATGAAGGTAAGGCGACCAGGCTCGCGGTCTGGGTCAAGGCGTTCGATTAGCTCAACAACGTCCTCTACCTGAGTAGTTGGGCCCAGCTTCACACCAATCGGGTTGCGAACGCGTGAAAGGTAATCAACGTGTGCGTGGTCCATCTGGCGAGTACGCTCACCGATCCAAATGAAGTGCCCAGAGGTGATGTAAGGGTTTCCGGTTCGAGAATCGATTCGAGTCATTGGGCGCTCGTAATCCATCAACAGACCTTCGTGGCTGGTGTAGAACTCGGTGGTACGCAATTCGTTGAAGTCTGCGCCGCATGCTGCCATGAACTTAATTGCGCGATCGATTTCTTGCGCAAGAGAAAGGTAACGCTCATTAGCCGGGTTATTTGCAAAGCCTCGGTTCCACTCGTGCACCGAACGAAGGTCGGCAAAACCACCCTGAGTGAAAGCACGGATCAAATTCAAAGTCGATGCCGATGTGTGGTACGCCTTAAGCATGCGCTGCGGGTCTGGTACTCGCGCCTCGGCAGTGAAGTCGTAACCGTTAACTATGTCGCCGCGGAAAGCTGGCAAAGTTACATCGCCACGAGTTTCTGAATCACTTGAGCGTGGCTTGGCAAACTGACCGGCCATGCGGCCCATCTTGATAACCGGCATTGACGCACCGTATGTAAGTACGACTGCCATTTGCAAAAGTGTTTTTACGCGGTTGCGAATACGATCGGCGGTTGCGTCGGCAAAAGTCTCGGCACAGTCTCCACCTTGTAACAAAAATGCTTTGCCCTCGGCAGCTGCAGCTAAACGCGAACGCAAGATGTCTACCTCACCGGCAAAAACCAGCGGAGGCAGAGCAGCAAGCTCGGCACGAACCTCAGCAACCGCTGTCGCATCTGGCCAGGTTGGTTGCTGTGCCGCAGGTAGCTTTAGATAGTTGTCTAGTCCGGAAAGCACGGCTGGACTTGGGGCAACTACTGGATCATTCATTTTGATTCTTTCTACCTAGCGAGACGAGCTCGTTTTTCTTTTACCGACGACGCATAGGCATCGACGTACTCTTGGCCACTCAGTTTTCTGAGCTCATACATGATTTCGTCGGTCACCGCGCGAAGCACAATACGATCACCCTCCATGCCATCAAATCTTGAAAAATCTAGCGGTGTGCCCACAACAATTCCGATTCGGCGAATTCGTGGCAGGCGTTTACCAATCGGTTGCACTTTTTCGGTGTCGATCATGGCAACTGGTACAACCGGAACCTTGGCCTCAAGCACCATGCGTGCAATTCCGGTTCGGCCTCGGTATAGACGACCATCCGGGCTGCGAGTTCCCTCTGGGTAAATGCCCAGCACCTGCCCCTGGGCCAGAACACTTAGGCCGGTGTTCAAAGATGCCTCTGATGCTTTACCACCGGAACGATCGATTGGTAGCTGGCCGGTTGACTTGAAGAACCATCGAGTGAGTGCACCCTTGATTCCCTTACCGGTGAAATATTCGCTTTTCGCAAGGAAAACCACCGGGCGACGCGACTGGAGTGGCAGAAAAATGGAGTCTGAGAAAGATAAGTGGTTACTGGCCAAAATTACCGGGCCAGTCGCTGGAATGTTTTCCAATCCGCGAACCCAAGGTCGAAATAACACTCGAAGCAGCGGGCCAAGCACGAACGTCTTGAGAATGAAGTAAGCCACGGATGAACCCCTCTACCCTCTCAAGCAATGAGGTTCTAGTTTACCTTTGGGCCTAGCGATACGCGAGCGAGATCGGCGGCGCCAACTACCCCGGCATCATTGACGAATTCAGCAATTGCCAGCCTCAATTCAGGCCTAAACCCGCCGGCGGGGGCATATTGGCGATACGCGTCACGAATAGGCTCGAGCAGCATTTCGCCCGCGGCCGAGACCCCACCGCCGATAACGACCACTTCAGGATCAAGAACAGCGCTGAGCGAGGCAATTGCCTGCCCCAACCAAGAGGCCAGTTGATTAAGCAGTGCAACTGCACCCGGATCTTTTTCAACCAAGGCCTGGTACACCTCTTTACCGGTTAGTTCCCCGACCTGTTTTTGAAGTTCTGCCAAACGGGCGCCTTCTGGTTTGCCCGATTCGGCCAGCTCACGAGCTTCTCGAAGCAATGCGGTGCCTGATGCGTAGGACTCGATGCAACCATTCTGACCACAGCCACACGGAATGCCATCGGGCACAACTCGAAGGTGACCGAGTTCGCCAGCAACACCAAAACCACCGCGCAGCATTCTGCCATCGACGATTACTGCCCCACCGACACCGGTACCAAGCGTCAGCATGACCATGTGTTTAAAACCACGACCGGCGCCGTATCGGTATTCGGCCCAGCCGGCCGCATTCGCATCGTTCTCGATAATTACCGGAATTTCGAGCTTGGCTTCGATTTCAGATTTAAGTGGAAAATTTTTCCAACCAAAGTTCGTGCCGTAGATGACCGATGATTGTGCAGCATCGATAAACCCGGCCATTGCTACACCGGCACCGATTACCTCATGGCCAGCGCGAAGTTCATTAATAAGAGCAACCACTGCAGCAACAAGGGCAGCCGGATCTTGGACCGGCGTTGGCACACGGGACTCGCGGACAATCACACCTTCAGAATTGACCAAGGCACCGGCGATTTTGGTGCCGCCAATGTCGATGCCGATTGTGTCCATCTGTTTATCCTTGTTAGAAATCTATGGCCGAGATTACCCCCGGGCTTCCTAAAGTTTAGTCCCCGACCATTAGAGTTATCGCAAGACTCTAAGGAGACGCATTGAAGACTTATGACGCACCAGCCCTAGTGGTTTCGGACCCTTCCGACAATATCACTGACCTGCTAGCCAATCGCGTTAAAGAAACCCCAGACCTAAATCTTTTTGCCATCGAAACCAGCCCCGGCATCTGGCACGACATCACCGCTAAACAATTTGAACAACAGGTAATTGATTTGGCCAAGGGCCTGATTGCATCTGGCATTCAACCTGGTCAAGCTGTTGGCATCATGAGTCGCACCCGCTATGAGTGGGCGCTGATCGATTTTGCAATTTGGTACGCAGGTGCGGTTTCGGTTCCGATTTATGAAACCTCTGCCCCTTCACAAATTGAGTGGATACTGTCTGATGCTGACTGCGTTGCACTGTTTGTTGAGAACAATGAACATGTCGATCGTTTCAACGAAATCAAGTCAAGCGCGCCACTTTGTCGACAGCTATGGACGATTGAAAATGGTGCCATCGAAGATTTGATGAAGGCTGGTCGTGAAATCACCGACGACATGGTTCAAACACGTCGTAAAAGCGCAAAACTGTTTGATTTGGCCACCATCATTTACACTTCGGGAACCACGGGAAAACCAAAGGGTTGTGAACTACTACACCGTGGGTTCGTAGAACTTAGCAAGAATGCAACGCTAGAAATTTCTGAAGTGGTAAACCCAAAGCACAGCACCTTGTTGTTCCTACCTCTGGCTCACGTATTTGCCCGATTTATTTCGGTGCTTTGCGTGCACGGTGGCGTGAAGGTCGGTCACCAGCCGGACACCAAGAATGTTGGCCCAGCGATGGAAAGCTTCAAACCACAGTTCTTGCTTGCAGTTCCGCGCGTATTCGAAAAGGTTTACAACTCGGCAGAGCAAAAAGCAGAAGCCGGTGGCAAAGGCAAGATTTTTAGAAAAGCCGCCTACACCGCTATTGCATATTCAAAGGCGCTCGACACCAAAGCTGGCCCGTCTCTAGGACTTAAGCTTCAGCACGCGCTATTCGACAAATTGGTTTATAAAAAACTTCGCGCTGCAATGGGCGGACGCGTTAAGTACGCGGTATCTGGCGGTGGCCCGCTTGGTGCACGACTAGGTCACTTCTATCGAGCAATCGGTTTGATTGTGCTTGAGGGTTACGGACTTACCGAAACCACCGCACCGGCCAGCATCGGTCGCCCAGACAACCTAAAGATTGGCAAGGTTGGCATAATGCTGCCTGGTACTGGTGTAAAGATTGCCGACGACGGCGAGATTCTGCTTCGCGGTAACAACATCTTGCGTGGCTACTGGCGTAACCCGCAGGCCACTGCCGACGCCTTAGATGGCGAATGGTTTAAGACCGGCGATATCGGCGAGCTAGACGAAGATGGCTTCTTGAGCATCACCGGGCGCAAAAAAGAACTGATTGTTACCGCCGGTGGAAAGAACGTCGCCCCTGCTGTGCTTGAAGACCCTCTGCGCGCTAACCCGCTCGTTGGTCAGGCAATAGTAATTGGCGATCAAAAACCATTTGTCGCCGCACTTATTTCGCTAGACCCTGAGATGCTGCCAATTTGGTTGGGCAACAACGGACTTAGCAAAGACCTAACGCTGGCCCAAGCTGCTAAGGAACCTAAGGTACTGGCCGAGCTGCAGACCGCAGTTGATCGCGTAAACCGAAATTTCTCGAAGGCAGAATCGATTCGCAAGTTCACCGTGATTGGTCAAGAACTTAGCGAGGCATCGGGTCACCTCACCCCGTCACTTAAGGTTCGCCGCGAAGTTGTGTTGCGTGATTACGGGCCGGCAATCGAAGAGATTTACAACAGCGGCCCAATTACCGCCGAAAGTGGCACCGTTTAATTCATAAACCAGTCGCTGGCGCGAAGCGCCCGCATGGCAAGTTTGTGCTCGTCGGCCTCGAGCCGATCGAGGTACAGCAAACCATCTAGGTGATCGCACTCGTGCTGCAGCGCCTGTGCCATCAGTCCGCTACCCGACACCTCAATTGCATTACCGTTTTCGTCTTGGCCGGTGACCCTCGCGAATTCCCAACGCGGTGTCTTGTGCCAAAGGCCGGGAACCGAAAGACAACCTTCATCTACCAAAATCTTTTCACCGGAAACCTCTGCCAGCAACGGATTAATTACGTAACCTATTTCACCGTGAATGTTGTAACTAAAGGCGCGAAGGTTAACGCCGATCTGCGGCGCCGCAACTCCGGCACGACCCGGCAACTTAGTTGTTTCGATTAAATCTTCGACCAGCGCCTTGGTATTTTCATCGAACGAGGTAATCGGTGCTGACACCGTCTTTAATACAGGATCTCCGAAGAGTCGAATTTCGCGAACTGCCATGGCAGCGCTCTTACAGTGGGTTGTTTAGACCGTCGACCACAAGTGCCGCAAGATCACGAGCAGCTTCACGGGTGCCGCGCTTCAAATCCTTGAACTTAATTACCGAACCCGCAGCAAGTGCTGGGTCATAAGGGATGCGAACCACGTGACGAACACGAGTCTTGAAGTGTTGTTCAATTTCGTCAAGCTTTACCAGCTGGGTTGCCTGGGTGGCTGTGTTCAATGCAACTACAGAATTACGAACGAGATCGCCATAGCCGTTTGCTTCGAGCCAGGTAAGAGTCTCAGATGCCAAACGCGCTTCATCAACCGAACCACCAGAAACAATTACCAAACCGGTAGCGCGCTGAAGCGTTGGGCGCATTACCGAGTGCACAATTCCTGTACCGCAGTCGGTCAAAACGATTGAGTAGTATCGGGCGGCCATGTCGGCAACCACGTTGTAGTCACCCTCGTCGAAGGCTTCTGAAAGCATTGGGTCTGAGTCAGAGGCAAGTACGTCTAGGCGTGTTGCGTCGCGCGAAACCATAGTTGAGAAATCGGTAAAGCCATCAATAGCTGCGGCACGGTTAACCACGTCGCGCACGGTGAAGCGGGTCGACTTGCTCACGCGCTCTGCCAATGTTCCGCGATCGGGGTTTGCATCGATTGCGATTACGCGGTCTTCGCGAGAAAGCGCGAGCGCCATGCCCAGCAAAGTTGTGACAGTGGTCTTTCCCACTCCACCCTTGCGGGTTAGCACTGGAACAAACTTGGCGCCACCCTCAAGCGATGCCGCGATTCGGGCATCAAGGGCCTTGCGCTCACGCACCTTTAGCGAATCACCAAGGTTTACGGTCTTTAGGGTCAAGAAATAAATAAAACGACGGCTGCCAGATTCCGGTGCTGGACGGTTGCGGTTACTTACGTCAATTAGTCGATCGGCGGTAAGCATTGCTGCCGGTTCTGGGGTGTCGAAGTTTTCGCCACGAAGACTGTCACGACGAGAGTAATTTGTGCGGCGAAGTTGTGCCACCTCTTGGTCGGCAACTGCAACACTGGCGAAGCGTGGCTCCTCGGTCACAACCTGAATTGAGCTTGTACTTGGAGTTACGTCTACCGAACCTGCGTCTACCGCTACTTCGGCAAGTGAGTGCGCTTTGGTTTGCGAATCTTCACCAGCTGGACGAGGCGCAAGAAAATCACTGCTACCCTCTTCTGGCTTCTTACCCCAAATGGCCACAACTACTCCTAAAACTTGACGCGCAAAATCTGCGCAATAACGAACTTAGTTTACCCGACCGGCCAAAGTGACCGATTTATGCGGGTTCCACCACACAAATCAGGTCTCCGGCGTCAACTGGCTGGGTTTTCGACACTGCCAAGCGACGAACCACGCCATCGATGCTGGCTGTAATTGTGGCCTCCATCTTCATGGCTTCGATTGTTGCTACCGGTTGCCCGACTTCAACATGGGTGCCTTCAACAATTTGCATTGTGACCACTCCTGCAAACGGCGCAGCAACGTGACCAAGATTTGCGGTGTCGGCCTTTTCGGCCTGCACGGTGTTTACTGTGATCTTTCGATCGCGCACCAAAATCGGACGAAGCTGGCCATTTAGTGTGGCCATCACGGTGCGGAACCCCTTGGCGTCTGGTGTGCCGATGGCCTCAAGACCAACGTAAATATCAACACCTCGTGAAATTGGTACCACGTGTTCTTCGCCCGGTACCAAACCGTAAAGGTAATCAACAGTTTCGATTGAATCTAGGTTGCCGTAGGTCTCTTGAGACTTGATGAAGTCGGCGGTTGGACCCGGGAATAGCAATCGATTTAGAGTTGCACGTCGGAGAGCAGAGTCTGAACCCTGAAGTGCAGCGAGGTCATCACTTCCCACCGGAGTAATCCCGAACTTTAGATTTTTACCAGACAGCACCTTGGTGCGGAATGGTTCTGGCCAACCACCTGGTAGGTCACCAAGTTCGCCGGCCATGAAACCAACAACCGAATCAGGCACATCGTAGTTTTGTGGATTCGCGGCAAAGTCTGCCGGATCAGCGTTTACCGCAACCAGATGCAGGGCTAGGTCACCCACCACTTTTGATGATGGGGTCACCTTGGTTGGGCGACCAAGAATTTCGTTTGCCGCCGCGTACATGTCTTCAATTTTTTCAAATTGATCACCAAGGCCAAGGGCAATGGCCTGTTGACGAAGATTTGACAACTGACCACCAGGAATTTCGTGCTTGTAAACACGACCGGTCGGGCCCGGTAAGCCAGATTCGAACGGTGCGTAAACCTTGCGCACTGCTTCCCAGTAAGGCTCAAGTTCCGCAACTGCCGACAGTGGAATTCCGCTGTCTTGATTGGTGTGGGCAAGCGCAGCGATCAAGGCAGAGGCAGAAGGCTGTGAGGTTGTTCCGGCCATTGGTGCACTTGCCACGTCAACCGCGTCTACGCCTGCGTTAATGGCAGCCATCAGAGTCGCAAGTTGACCACCGGCGGTGTCGTGTGTGTGCAGGTGAACCGGAAGATCAAACTTGGCACGCAGCGCTGAAACTAGCTTTTCTGCGGCTGCTGGTCGAAGCAAACCGGCCATGTCCTTAATTGCAATAATGTGCGCACCAGCTGCAACGATTTGCTCGGCAAGATTCAGGTAGTAATCAAGCGTGTAAAGCTTTTCGGCTGGATCCAAAAGGTCTGCGGTGTAGCAAAGCGCAACTTCGGCTACTGCGGTTTTAGTCTTCAATACGGCATCGATCGCCGGCTTCATTTGTTCGACGTCATTTAGTGCATCGAAAATCCTGAAAATATCCACACCGGTTGCCGCAGCCTCGGCTACGAATGCCTCGGTAACCTCGGTTGGGTACGGGGTGTAGCCAACGGTATTGCGACCGCGAAGCAGCATTTGAATACACAGGTTTGGCATTGCGGCACGGAGTTTGGCCAGGCGCTGCCATGGGTCTTCACCTAGAAAACGAAGTGCAACGTCGTAGGTTGCCCCGCCCCAGGCCTCTACCGACAGTAACTGCGGGGTAAGGCGCGAAACATATGGAGCAACCGCAACCAGGTCGCGGCCGCGAACACGAGTTGCCAATAGTGACTGGTGCGCATCACGGAAAGTGGTCTCCGTAATCGCTACGTGCTTTTGATCACGCAGCGCCTTGGCGAAACCTGCTGGACCCAACTGTTGCAAGCGTTGACGAGAACCATCCGGTGCCGGCTTGGTCAAATCAATCTTTGGCAGCTTTAGGCCAGGGTTCACGTGACCGGCACGCGCACCATTCGGTTGGTTTACGGTGACGTCGGCTAACCAAGAAAGAATCTTGGTACCACGGTCCTGCGAAGGCTTTGCGGTGAAAAGTTCTGGATGTTCATCGATAAACGAAGTGCTTAGGTCGCCGGTTTCGAAAATCGGATCAGCTAGCACTGCTTGCAAAAAAGCAATGTTGGTAGAGACACCGCGAATACGGAATTCGGCAAGCGCACGCTTTGCACGAGTGACGGCAGCCCTAAAGTCACGACCGGTTGAAATAAGTTTTACCAACATCGAGTCGAAGTGCGGGCTTACTTCTGCACCGGTAGCGACTGTTCCGCCATCGAGGCGTATACCGGCACCACCCGGTGAACGATAAGTAGTGATCTTGCCAGTGTCTGGTCTGAAGTTTTGCGCTGGGTCCTCAGTGGTGATACGACACTGAACCGCAAAGCCGTGCATTTGAATTTTGTCTTGAGTAAGACCAAGTTCAACGAGTGATTCACCCGACGCTATGCGCATTTGTGACTGCACAAGATCTACATCCGTGATTTCTTCAGTGACGGTGTGCTCAACCTGAATGCGCGGGTTCATTTCAATGAATACGTGCTTGCCGGCATTGTCGCCGACCGTATCAATCAAGAACTCAACTGTTCCTGCGTTCTGGTAGCCAATCTGCTGTGCAAATGAAACGGCATCGCGGTAGAGAGTCTGTCGAAGCTCTTCATCGATTAGCGGTGCCGGTGCAATCTCGACAACCTTCTGGTTGCGTCGTTGAATCGAGCAGTCGCGCTCAAATAGATGCACCACGTTGCCGTGGGTATCTGCCAAAATTTGAACTTCAATGTGACGCGGACGAACCACGGCTTGCTCGAGGAACACACGTGCGTCGCCGAATGCACTTTCGGCCTCGCGCGAAGCTTCGATTAGCGCTGCACGAAGGTCTTCTTTTTTAGCAACGCGGCGCATTCCTCGACCGCCACCGCCGGCCACGGCCTTTACGAAAATCGGAAAACCGATTGCATCTGCCTGATCGATTAGTTCGTCGACGTTCGCCGATGATGGCGTTGACTTCAAAACTGGAACGCCGGCGCGAATCGCTGCCTCTTTGGCAACCACCTTATTGCCGGCCATCTCAAGCACGTCGGATGATGGCCCGATAAAAGTAATGCCGTTCTTTTTTGCGGCTTCGGCAAGCTCTGGGTTTTCCGACAAGAAGCCATAACCCGGATAAATAGCATCGGCACCGGATTCCAGTGCCACGCGAATGATTTCGGCTACGTCTAGGTACGCGCGTACCGGGTGGCCCAGGGTACCAATCTGGTATGCCTCGTCTGCCTGCAGGCGGTGAATTGAGTTTCGGTCTTCGTGTGGGTAAACCGCTACGGTTTTGGCGCCCAATTCATATGCCGCTCGGAACGCACGGACCGCGATTTCGCCTCTATTGGCGACCAAAATCTTCTTGAACACAGGCTCCTCAAGCGTCGTATAGGCGAACATCGATACATTATGTCTTCACATATAAGGGTAGCCTATTTCTGTGCATGTTCTGAGCGTGAGTAGCCTCAAAGGCGGTGTTGGCAAGACCACCGTCGCTCTCGGTTTGGCCTCGGCAGCATTTGCCAAAGGGCTGAGAACTCTGGTGGTTGATCTAGACCCGCAGTGTGATGCCTCGACCGCGCTCGGCGCGATCGGAGAATTCCGCGAGACCGTGGCTGAGGTTCTGCAAAATCCAAAGCACAACATTGTGCACCGAGCAATAGTGGCTAGCACCTGGGGCAAGGTGCAGACCGGCTACATCGATGTAATGATCGGCAGCCCGCGAGCTTTAGCTTTCGATACGCCGAATCCAACACTGCGCGATGTTTGGAAACTCGAGGAGGCGCTAAGTCGAATCGAAAAAGAATACGACTTGGTAATCATTGACACCCCGCCATCTATAAACGGACTCACTCGCACCGCTTGGGTTTCGAGTGACCGAGTTCTAATTGTTTCGGAGCCATCGATCTTCTCGGTGCTAGCCGCCGAGCGCGCGATGCGTGCCATCGACGAGCTTCGCAAGGGTCTAACCTCTCGCCTGCACCCACTCGGCGTGGTCATTAATAGATTCAGGCCGCAGTCTAAAGAGCATCTGTTCCGCGCTCAGGAGCTTGCCGAACTGTTCCCCGAAGAATTGCTGACCGTGCGACTCGAAGAGCGCGCGACTATTCAGCAGGCTCAGGGCGCCGCTAGGCCGATTCACACCTGGCCAGGCGACCACGCTGCAGAAATTGCCAACATATTCGATGAAATTTTGAACGCCGCGCTGGAATCGTTCCGCAAGGTGGTTCCGACTCGTCACGATAAGTCCGATAAGCGCAAGGCGCGCCTGAGCAAGATTATGCGGGGCCAAAATCTTGATACTGTGCTGGCGCTTGAGGCACTCGAAGAAACCAATTCTCTAATCGAACCAACAGCGCAGGAACAAGTTCCTGTGGTGCAAAAAGATTTTGATTCAATGACGGCAATTGAAAAGCTTGAAGCTCTAGCCGCGCTGGAATTACCACCGGCTAAGCCAGAAGACATTTAGATAGCTTTGCGAGTTTGACGACGAGCGGCAAGCTCATCCATGTCGTCAACGTGACTCTCTTTGATGTTCACTAGCGAAGCCTCAACCTCGCGAAGCACACGACCAACCGCGATTCCGAATACACCTTGGCCGCGGCCCAAAAGATCCATTACCTCGTCTTGAGTAGTGCACAGGTAAACACGTGCTCCATCAGACATTAGGGTGATCGCTGCAAGGTCATTAATACCTGCGGCACGAAGCTGATCTACAGCGATGCGAATCTGCTGCAGCGAAACACCGGTATCAAGCAGACGCTTGACCAGTTTCAAAACCAGAATGTCACGGAAAGCATAGAGACGCTGCGAACCAGAACCTGCAGCACCGCGAACACTTGGCTGCACTAAACCGGTTCGATCCCAGTAATCCAATTGGCGGTAACTAATTCCGCAAGCCGATGCTGCAGAAGTTCCGCGGTAGCCAACCTTTGGGTCGCTCGATGGCAAACCATCGGTGAAAAGCATGCTCGAGGCATAGTCGTAAGGAGCACCGGTCAGGTCTTGATCAGACATCTGGCTTCCTCTCGCCTCGCTTAACGTTCAACTACAAGTTTAATTGTTGCCCTTTTCCCGAGGATGTCGGGTTAATTTAATTATCCGGCGTGTCGCCCGAATATAAAAGGTTCTAGCCGTCGATCTTGCCGATTACCGACCGAATCAGCTCGGCACGAATGCTCGAGAACTGATTTTCGATTTCGGCTGCGTAGTGGGCCGCGCGTGAACGCGAGGCGGTGTCATTCTTACCGAGCACCGGGGCCACTACTCCCTCGATGATGCCAATTTCACGCTCGGCAGACGCTTTGATACCGCGCAGGTGTCGCGGCTGAATACCAAATCGCTGCAGGTGCACGATGGCGCGAGCAATTTCAACCGATGACGAGTCGAATGGTTCTTCGGTGAGCAACGATACGTCTTGCGCCTCGGAAATAAGCGAATCAGTAATTGCGGTTTCGGCAATTAGCTCAATACGAGAAAGCTTTTTAAGCTTGCCCTGACGCAGGTGGTGCGGGTTGACCGAACCGCCCGGCAGGGTTGGCTGCTTGCCTTCATCAAGGTCGGCTAAATAGCCACGGATGACCTTGAGCGGCAAATACTGGTCACGCTGCAGCTCGAGCACGATCTGAATTCGTTCGATATCTAGATCGGTGAACTTGCGATAACCCGATGGGGTGCGTTGCGGGGTAACTAGACCCTGCTCTTCAAGAAAACGAAGTTTTGACGGGGTTAGGTCTGGAAAGGTTGGGTTCAGAACGTTTAACACCTGCCCGATGTTGTAAAGCTTTGCCGCTCTCGCGGTGAAAAGCTTGGCCGCTTCTGCCATTATTCCCCCTGAACCAAATCTGCTTTAGAAGCATAAAAGGTTAAACGGAACTTTCCAATTTGGACTTCTGCACCATCTTCTAGTAGTGCGTTTTCGATACGCACACCATCGAAGTAGGTACCATTGAGCGAGGCCAAATCCTTGATCTGAAAAGTCTTTTCGTGACGGTGAAACTCTGCGTGGCGGCGAGAAACGGTTACGTCGTCGAGAAAAATGTCTGCGTTTGGGTGCCGACCAACTGTGGTGACATCTTGGTCGAGCAAGAAACGAGATCCCTCGTTTGGACCGCGCTGCACAATTAGCAAAGCCGAGCCAGATGGCAAAGCCTCAATGGCTTTTTGCTCTTCGGGGTTTAGGTGGGTGCCGGCTTCGGCAAGCAGGTCTGAGTCAAAACTGCGGGTTGACTCGACTTCGTCGTTAGGGCCCCCAGCGCCCAACTCTGTAGATTGCATTTGACCTACTCCTTAGAGCATTAGCCTAATGGTTTTTAGCAGTGCCTTTTTTCACGACGTCGGCTACCTGACGAAGGTAAACAATTCCCGCCCACCAGTAAAGCCCAACGCCCCATAGTGCGAACGCCCAAGCTAACGGTTGGATTACGAACGCACCGGCCTGCCAAATATCGGCGATCAAGAGCAGCGGGAACGCATATAGAAGTGCGAAGGTTCCGGCCTTACCCAGATAGTGCACCGGCAGCGGCCCGTATCCATGGGTAGCCAGAATCGGATAACTGATCATCAGGATTAGATCGCGACTGATGATTGCGAAAGCTAACCAAAGCGGAATCACGTGAGTGACGGCCAGGCCAATCAGGGTAGAAAAAATGTAAAGGCGGTCGGCGGCTGGGTCGAGCAGCTGACCCAGACGAGTTACCTGGTTCCACTTGCGAGCAAAATAACCATCGAGGTAATCGGTGATGCCGGCCAGTGCCAGCACGCTGATCGCCAAGAGGTGACGCTCACTGAGAATCAAAACCAAAAACACCGGCACCAGAGCAAGTCTGAGCATGCTGAGCAAATTAGGAACAGTCAAAAACTGCTCTTTCATGCTCAGAGTCGGCTGTGTGCTCATGTTGCCGAGTTTACGTGATGAGAGGGCATGTCCCCAACTATTGATTTTTCAACGCTACTAGATGACCTAAAGGTAGCGCTCAGCGAGCGATACCAACCGAATTGATTAGCGCTTGCGCTTTTCGCGCACTCGCATACCAACCTCGATTGGTGTTCCTTCGAAACCATATGTTTCGCGCAAACGACGCTGAATGAAACGACGGTAACCCGCCTCGAGGAATCCGGTGGTGAACAACACAACCTTAGGCGGCCTTGAGCCAGCCTGGGTTGCAAAAAGAATTCTCGGTTGCTTGCCGCCACGAACCGGGTGCGGTGTCTCCATGGCAAGTTCCTGAATGAATGCGTTCAACTTTCCGGTTGGAATGCGCTTGTCCCATGAGTCAAGAGCAACCTCTAGCGCCGGCACAAGTTTCTCTAGGTGGCGACCGGTCTTTGCAGAAATGTTTACTCGAGGCGCCCAATCAACGTGCGCTAGGTCTTGCTCAATCTCGCGTTCCAAATAGCGGCGACGTTCGTCGTCTAGTTCGTCCCACTTGTTGAAGGCGAGCACCAGCGCACGACCTGATTCAAGAGCCATGTCAACAATGCGAATATCGGCTTCGCTAATTGGTTGTGTTACATCGAACAGCACCACAGCTACTTCGGCACGCTCAAGTGCGGCCGCAGTGCGAAGTGAAGCGTAAAAGTCTGCGCCTTGGGTTAGATGCACGCGACGACGAATACCAGCGGTGTCAACGAAACGCCAGATGCGACCACCAAGCTCGACCTGTTCATCGATTGGATCACGAGTGGTTCCGGCAAGATCGTTTACCACTGCGCGTTCCGCGCCTACCGCCTTATTCAAAAGTGAGGACTTGCCAACGTTTGGTCGACCAATCAGTGCAACGCGACGAGGCCCGCCGAATTCTTCTTTGGCAACCGCCGAAACCTTTGGCAAAACCTTCATGGCAGCATCGAGCATGTCTGCAACTCCACGGCCGTGCAGCGCAGATACCGGATACGGTTCACCGAGGCCTAGACTCCAAAGCCCGGCGGCTTCTGGTTCTTGGCGAATGTCGTCGATCTTGTTAGCAATCAGCAGCACTGGCTTACCTGATG
>JBEGRY010000002.1:0-49728 GCA_041180265.1 Actinomycetota bacterium
GTCTTACCGGCAAGCGGGGTGCCGTCGCCGGTTGACGATGCGCTACCGGTTCCGCCAGAGATCACGCGTTGCATTGCGTAAGTAACACCGGCAGCAACTTCAGGGCTAACCGCTGGCGAACACACAGATTTAGGTGCCGCGATTTCTGCCTTGGTGCTGCGCAACACAACCTTGTCGATTGCAATCGGTGAACAGTAAACACCCTTATTCGAAATTCCTGCCATTGCTGCGGCCATGGTTAGCGGTGCAATTTCATTAACACCCAAAACCGATGACGGAATGTACTGCAGTTCAGTGCCGTCGGCGCGGTGCACACCAAAACGCATCGCGGTATCGCGAATGTCACACAGGTCTAGCTGCGATGCCATGTTCACGTATGCGGTGTTAACTGACATTGCGGTGGCTTGCACCACGTTCAGATCTTCTGGCTCTTTTACGATGTTCTTTGGTTCCCATGAACCACCAATGCCACCGCAGCGTGCCGAGAATTCGGTCGCTTGCCATTCCTTTACGCGGCCGTCAACGTGATCAAGCAGCTTCTTGCCCGAGGTTAGCCACTGAGCAAGGGTGAAAACCTTATAGGTCGAACCGGTCTGAAAGCCCGATGATCCGCCGTATTCGCGGTCGGTGGCATAGTTCACCGAGGTGTGACCAAGCTCGGTGCTTTGGGTCTGGTCGTAAATTCTGTTTTCGGCAATTGCAAGCACGCGACCGGTTCCCGTTTCAACTGAAACGCTGGCTGAACCAATCTGACTTGGGTCATCGAATGGCGCCCACTTCATGGTTGCATCGTGTGCAGCCTGCTGCACCTTGACATCCATGGTGCTGTAAATTTCAAGTCCGCCGCGACGCAGCAGGATTTCGCGATCTTCTGGGGTCGGCCCAAACTCAGAGTTGTTTCTAATTGTCCAGACCACAAAGTCGCAGAAGAAAGCAGCGGTCTTGGTGCCCTCACAACCCGATGGGGTGTGGGTAAGGTTTGTCTTGATAGGCGAGCGCTTGGCCTCATCGGCCTGTTGACCGGAGATGTATCCCTCATCGCGCATGTTGTCTATCACATAGTCGCGACGGCTCTTGGCGCGGCCAAGATTTGCCTCGTCGTCTGGCTTGTAGTCGTTAGGTGACTTCAACATTCCGGCAAGCAGAGCGGCCTCTTGAATGTTCAGAGTCTTTGCGGTCTTGCCAAAGTAGTAGTTCGATGCCGCTTCGATTCCATTTATCTGGTTTCCGAAGAACGAAAGGTTTAGATAACCAGCCAGGATCTCTTGCTTGCTGGCCACACCTTCAAGCGCAATCGCCAGGCGAATTTCACGTAGTTTGCGGTCGATGCCGGCAAACCCACCGCGGGTAGCAGCTGCGATTGCCTCTTCATCGCCGGCCAGATTAGCGGCCTCGACCAACGAGTTCTTTACGTACTGCATGGTGATGGTCGAACCACCAGGGCCATTACCCAGGGTTGCTGCCGAGGTTACAGTGGCTCGAATTAGAGATAGCCAGTCCACGCCGCCATGTTCAAAAAATCTAGGGTCTTCGGTTGCCACCACAGCGTTTCGAATGTTAGGTGACATGTCGTTGTAATCGATCGAGATTCGGTTCTCGTGGTAAAACTTGGCTACCTCAACCGGTTTGCCGTCTTCGGTGGCGTAAAGGGTCGATGACTGCGATGCGTTAACCGGCTTGATGTAGTTCGGCAGGTTTTCGAAGATTGTGATTCCGGCTTGGGCGGCGAATCCGCTGACTAGGCCAAGCGGTGCAATTAGGGCCATAGCCAAAACACCGGCAATTGCCGACAAACCTGCGAATTTCAAAAAGCCCTTGAAGAAACTTTCAGGCTTGTGCTGCGAACCAGACATAAACTCTAGGTTACCTGACATCATCTGGGAGGATTCTGAAAATGTTGAAGTGGGAGTACATCACCACCCCGTTATTACTGCACCGCGAGACCGCAATCCTGAATAATTGGGGTTCTGAGGGCTGGGAACTGGTTCAAATAGTGGCTGGCCCAGAGGGCGGAAATGTGGCCTTTTTCAAGCGCCCGGTGAAGGAGTCATAAATGAGCAAAATCGAAGCACGCCTGACTGAACTGGGCTTTCCACTTCCGGCGGTGGCCAAGCCGGTTGCTGCATATGTTCCATCGGTGGTCACCGGCAATCTTTGCTATACCTCGGGTCAGTTGCCATTTGTTGATGGTGCACTGCCAAAGGCTGGCAAGGTTGGTCGCGATCTGAGTGCCGAAGAGGCAAAAGATTTGGCCCGACTGTGCGCACTGAATGCGCTGGCCGCACTAAAGCTTTCAATCGGAGATCTTGATCGCGTGACCCGCATCGTAAAAGTGGTCGGTTTTGTTTCTGTCGTGCCAGAGTTCACCGCAATTCCTGGCGTGATTAATGGTGCCAGCGAATTCTTGGGCGAGGTGTTTGGTGATGCCGGCGTGCACGCGCGCAGCGCGGTGGGTGTTCCAGCACTGCCACTCGACTCAGCTGTTGAAGTCGAATTGATCGCAGAGTTTAAGTAAAAGTATTAAAAAGAAATGCCAGCACAGAGAGAGCGTGCTGGCATTTCGTCTTTAACTCTAACTAATCCGATGCGCCTCCAGCAATTTTTCCAGAGATGATATCCATTACCGAAGTGTCAGCCAGGGTGGTCACGTCACCAACCGGTCGGTCTTCGGCAACGTCACGAAGCAAGCGGCGCATGATTTTGCCCGAGCGAGTCTTTGGCAATTCGGCAACCACCATTATGGTGCGTGGGCGAGCGATCGGGCCAATTTCCTTGGTCACGTGATCACGCAGAATCTTGCTTACGTCGGCATCTGAACCAGCAGCATCTAGCTGATCGCGACGCAGAATCACGAATGCAACCACTGCTTGACCCGTGGTCTCGTCTTTCGCACCAACCACTGCGGCCTCAGCCACGAACGGGTGAGAAACCAAGGCCGATTCAATTTCGGCGGTTGATAGTCGGTGACCAGAAACGTTCATTACGTCGTCAACACGACCTAGTAACCAGAGGTCACCCTCGAAGTCGAACTTGGCACCATCGCCGGCAAAATAAATTCCGTCGAACTTAGACCAGTAGGTTTCTTTGAAGCGCTCTGGGTCGCCCCAAATTCCGCGCAGCATTGATGGCCATGGCTCGGTGATGGTTAGCAGGCCGGGCTCTTCGCGGCCCAGCTGTTTACCTTCATCGCTAAGAATCTTGATTTCGATGCCTGGTAGCGGAACCTGCGCGGAACCAGGCTTCAGAGTGGTCACACCAGGTAGCGGCGATATCATGATCGCGCCGGTTTCGGTTTGCCACCAGGTGTCAACGATAGGGGCGTGGCCGCCACCGATCACGTTGCGGTACCACATCCATGCCTCTGGGTTAATTGGCTCGCCAACCGAACCAAGCACACGGATGCTAGACAAGTCATGCTTCGCCGGAATCGCGTCACCCATTTTCATGAAGCTACGAATCGCGGTCGGTGCAGTGTAAAGAATTGAGACTTTGTATTTCTCAACTATGCTCCACCAGCGACCCCAGTCTGGAGTCTCTGGAGTGCCTTCGTAAATTACCTGAGTCGCACCGTTTGCTAAAGGGCCGTATGCCACGTAACTGTGACCGGTGATCCAACCAACGTCCGCGGTGCACCAGTAAACATCCTTGTCTTCGTGTAGATCAAAAACATTTTTGTGAGTGTAAGCAGCCTGAGTTAGGTAACCACCGGTTGAGTGCAAAATACCCTTTGGCTTACCGGTTGTACCCGAGGTGTAAAGAATGAACAGTGGGTGCTCGGCGTTAAAGCCCTTAGCTTCGTGCTCGGCACTTGCCTTACCAAGCTCAGTTGCCCAATCAAGGTCGCGGCCATCGTGCCAGCCAACTTCTTGGTTGGTGCGCTTGACTACCAAAACATTTTTCACCGATGGGCACTTACCACCATCGAGTGCAAGATCAACCGCTGGCTTTAGCGCGGTGGCCTTGCCTTTGCGGTAACCGCCGTCGGCAGTAATCACAAGTTTTGCCTGCGCATCTTCGATGCGAGTGCTTAGTGAGTCGGCCGAGAAGCCACCGAACACGACGGAGTGCACGGCACCAATGCGCGCAACCGCCTGCATAGCGATTACTGCTTCTGGAATCATCGGCATGTAAATTGCAACGCGATCGCCAGCTTGGATTCCAAGGCCGGTTAGTACATTGGCTGCACGCTTAACCTCTTCGGTTAGCTGCGCATAAGTAAGTGTGCGAGTATCGCCAGGTTCGCCTTCGAAGTGAATAGCAACTCGATTGCCTTTGCCAGCTTCAACGTGACGGTCAAGGCAGTTGTAAGAGATGTTTAGTTCGCCGTCATAGAACCACTTGGCAAACGGTGCCTCGCTGAAGTCGAGCACCTTGGTGAAGGGCTTGTGCCAGTGCAGGCGTTCGGCCTGCTTTTTCCAGAAACCCAGGCGGTCTGCCTTGGCCTCTTCATAAAGGCCCGGCTGGGCGATTGCGTTTTTTGCAAAGTCGGTAGACGGCGCAAAATGGCGGGTTTCCGTAGACATCCTTGTCCTCCATAGGGGTTTGTAAACCTGTGGTTATCCTGCCATAAAAAACTTTTCTAGGCTTTTCACAGCAAAAATCGCCGTTTTTGGGAATGATTTGTGCGGTTAGCCACTTATTATTTACTAGTTGGCTTCAAGCTAACCTGCGATAGCGGTTCCCCCAATCGTTATCGCCTGGCCCCAGGCTCTTCCCCCAAGAGTTTGGGGCCCCCTAATTTAACGGTGTTTTCCACAGATTTTGCCCGCTTGGGCACGGATGACCGACCCCTTGGCAATCTGGCCAAATGGAGTCAAAAGTCGGTTTTGAGGTGGTTGGCGGCAAGCTAGCCGGTCTGCTGGCCGAGCCCGGAGTGACCGACCTGCTGGTGAACGGCCACGGTCAAGTTTGGCTGCAACGCGGCGGGGTGCTCTCGCCAATTGCCAGCCCGTTTGAGTCTGAATTCGAGTTGGCGCAGCTGGCTCAAGAAATAATCGCTTCGGGTGGCCGGCACCTCGATCAGGCAAACCCCTTTGCCGATGTCTCGGTGGGCGGGCTTCGGGTGCACGCCGCGATTGCCTCGGGTTGTAATTCGCAAACCTTGCTTTCCATTCGAGTGCACTCTGGGCGGCTCTACGGACTGAAACAACTTTTTGATTTTGGCATGTTCGACGCGCAGCAGCTAGAAGAGTTGCGGCAAATGATTTCTCGACGTGAAAGTTTTCTAATTGCCGGCCCAACCGGTAGCGGCAAAACGACTTTGCTTCGAGCAATGCTTGCCGAGTGCGCAAACGAAAGAATTATCGCCCTCGAGGATGTTGCTGAACTCAATTTGCAAGGCGGGCATTTTATTTCGCTGCAGACTCGTCAGGCAAATATAGAGGGTCGCGGTGAAATCACGCTCGATCGTTTAGTGCGCGAGGCATTGCGAATGCGCCCAGATCGACTCGCGGTGGGTGAGGTGCGCGGGGTCGAATTGCTCACCATGTTGCAGGCACTCAACACCGGGCACTCGGGTGCTGGGGCAACCATCCATGCAAATTCGGTTCAGCACGTTGCGGCTCGCGTTAATGCAATCGGGCTGAGCGCCGGAATTAGCGAAAAGCAATTGGCGTCGCAGTTGCGTTCTGCGTTTAGTTGGGTGCTTCAGGTGCAAAATCGCAAGTTGGTGCAGATTGCGGCTGCCGAAAAAGTTTTTGAACTAGGTAACGATGCGAGCCGGTGATGTGCTGCGCCAACTGGTTGCGCTAATCAGCTCGGGTTTGCCGGCCAGGCAGTCACAGCAAACCTTGCAGGTGCAACTAGATGCACTCGCACCAGCCGAGGCAAAACAGTTTCAACTTATTTGGCAGTTGGCGCTTCGAGTGGGTGGACCAATCGTGTTGGCGCTAACTAGGTTGGCGCAGGTGTTTGATCGGGCCGAGGCCAATTCGCGCGAGGCAGCTCTTGCCTTTGCAGCCCCGCAGGCCACGGCTCGCCTAGTTATGTGGCTGCCAGCCATAGCGTTGCTGCTGGGGCAGTTGGTGGGGCTCAACCCAATCGGCGCCATCATGCATTCACTGCTCGCCGGTTTATCGGTGTGCCTTGGGTTGGGGCTTCTGGTTGCCGGCTCTTGGTGGAGCAAAAGTCTTTTAGCAAAAGCCAACTTGCAGCGCGAAGACCCGGGTGCATTTTTAGATTGTGTTGTGATCGGGTTGCACGCCGGTCTGCCTGTCGACGTCGCGGCAAAAACGGCAGCCGAAACTTTAGTCGAATTTGAACTTAGTGAACCGGGTGCTGAATCAAAGCAGGCGCTTGAGAGTTCGGTCGAACTGTCACGATCGACAGGCGCGGCAATCACCGCGTTGCTAGTCTCATCCGCCGATCGGCTACGTGAAAATCTTCGCTTCGAATCGGCAACCCTGATAGCCAAACTCGGTGTTCGATTAATGATTCCGCTCGGGGTGACCGTGCTGCCAGCTTTTGTTTTGCTCTCGATTGTGCCTATCGCAATCGGGTTACTTTCAAATCAAGGAGGAACATGAAAAAGTTAATCAAAGATGAAACCGGTGCCGCCACCGCCGAATACGCAATCGCTACCATGGCCGCGGTGGGCTTCGCCGGCCTACTGGTGGTGATTATGCGCAGTGACGAAGTGCGCACAATTTTGTTTGACCTGGTAAAGAGTGCACTCACCTTTACAAATCCAAATAGTGCCAACTAATTGGCGCCATGATCGCGGTTCAGTCACCGCCGAACTAGCGGTTTCATTGCCGGCGGTAATGCTGGTGCTGCTAATTACCCTCGGTGCTTTTTCGATGCAGGTTGAACGCATGAAATTGGTTGATGTCGCTGCCACCGCCGCCCGGGCACTTGCCCGAGGCGAAGATCAGGCTCAGGTGTTGCAGCTGATTTCACAGTTGGGGCCAAGCTCCGCTGCCGCCAAAGTCGATATCGAGGTTTCCGAGCAAATGCTTTGTGTCAGTCTGGCCCGTACGTTTGAGCTGCCTGGGCTACCGGCCAAACTTTTTGAAATTGCCGAACGCCAGTGCTCTCGAAAGGTCGGCCTGTGATTCAGCGTCTACGCAACAGTCGTGGTTCGGGCACGGTTTTGGCCCTCGGGGCAGTCGCCATGAGCATCACGCTGTTCGGGCTGAGCCAACTTTTGGCCTTTAACCTGCTGCAACACGCCAGGGTGCAGAACGCGGCCAATGCCATGGCCCTTGGCGCCGCCGACGCCCTGCGCGGGCTAAATTCGGGGTTTCCGTGCCAAACGGCACACGAAATAGCACATATAAATGGTGTGAACCTTGACACGTGTCGTATTGTCGGTTTCGAAGTATTTATTTCGGCCCACTCCAAGGGGGTGGGTGTAGTTCTAGGCGCTAACGCGCTGGCGGGCCCAAGTTACTGATTTGGGCCCCTATAAAAGGAGTGCCCTATTGGCCGGTCACAAGCTGGTAATCGTTGAGTCGCCTGCAAAGGCAAAGACGATTTCAAAGTACCTAGGCAACGACTATGAGGTTCTAGCCTCGGTTGGTCACATCCGTGACCTGGTCGACCCTAAAAACCTGCCTGCCGAGAAAAAGACCGGGTCGCTCAAGAAGTTCTCGATCGACATCGAAAATGACTTCGAGCCTTACTACGCCATTTCGGCCGGTAAGAGCAAGACCGTTACCGACCTGAAAAAGGCGCTGACCGGGGCCGACGAACTTTACCTCGCCACAGATGAGGACCGCGAAGGTGAGGCAATTGCCTGGCACCTGCTTCAGGTGCTCAAGCCAAAGGTGCCGGTAAAGCGCATGGTCTTTCACGAGATCACCAAAGAGGCAATTCAGGGTGCGCTAGAGCACACCCGCGAGGTCGACAACAACCTGGTTCAGGCGCAAGAAACCCGCCGTGTGGTTGACCGACTTTACGGCTACGAAATTTCACCGATTCTTTGGCGCAAGATCAACCGTGGTCTTAGCGCTGGCCGAGTGCAGTCACCGGCAATGCGTTTGGTGGTGCAGCGCGAGCGTGAGCGCATGGAGTTCGTTTCAGCCAGCTACCACGACGTTGAAGCAACTTTCGATTCACAGGTTGCCGGCGAACCAAACTTTGTGGCAAAACTTCAAAGCGTTGGCGGCAAGCGAATTGCCACCGGTCAGAGCTTTGACGACAAGGGCAAGCTAACCGCCGATGTCTCGCTAATCGATGCTGCGCAAGCCGAAGCGCTCGCCGAATCGGTGCGCGATGGCAAGGCAAACATCGAAGTCGTTTCGGTGGAATCAAAGCCAAGCACTCGTCGCCCAGCAGCGCCGTTCACAACTTCAACTTTGCAGCAAGAGGCATCGCGCAAATTGCGCATGTCGGCAAAACAGACCATGGATACCGCACAGGGTTTGTACCAGCAGGGTCACATTACTTATATGCGTACCGACTCTCCAACCCTTTCTACTCAGGCAATCAATGCTGCGCGTTCACAAGCGAAAGAAATGTTTGGCGCAGATTTGGTTACCGATGCACCACGCATTTATCAGGGCAAGAGCAAGAACGCGCAAGAGGCGCATGAGGCTATTCGCCCTGCAGGTGAAGTTTTCAAAAAGCCAAGCGAACTAACCGGTGAACTTTCCGGTCGCGCATGGGATCTATACGATTTGATCTGGAAGCGCACCGTGGCATCACAGATGCAAGACGCAAAGGTTTCGACCACTACCGCAAAGATTCAGGTCAGTCCGCTCGCTGATGGTTCGGTTGCTGAATTCACCGCATCTGGAACAGTAGTTACCTTCCGCGGATTCATGGCGGCCTATGAAGAAGGCCACGACGAATCACGCAATGAAGACGAAAGCGAAGAGAAAGAATCTAAGCTGCCTAACTTGACCGTGGGGCAGAAGCTCAAGGCGGTTGAGGTCACCGCAAAGGATCACCAGACCTCACCACCACCGCGCTACACCGAGGCTTCTCTGGTCAAGGCACTCGAAGAAGACGGCATTGGCCGACCTTCTACCTACGCCGCGATTCTTTCGACCATCATCAACAAGGGCTACGTAACCAAGCGTGGCCAGGCGCTGGTGCCGGCCTGGATTGCCTTCACGATTACCCGTTTCCTTGAAGAGAACTTCGGCAACCTCGTGGACTACGCGTTCACCGCAGCCATGGAAGAAGACCTAGACAAGATTGCCGCCGGCGAACTTGATCGCAGCACTTGGTTGAAGCAGTTCTACTTTGGCGATGGCGGTCACCTTGGTCTAAAGCCAACAGTGGAGAATCTTGGCGACAGCGATCCGCGCGCGATCAACACAATTGAAATTGCCGAGGGAATTTCATTGCGCACCGGAAAGTACGGCCCATACATTGAGATCTTCGGCGACGCCGAACTAGAGGGTCACGATGAAAACGGTCGTCGCATTGTCAACATTCCCGAGGGCCTGGCGCCAGATGAACTTACACCGCAAAAGGCTCAAGAACTTATTGATGCACCGGTAATTACCGACCGCGTAATGGGCGTTGACCCAGCAACCGGCTTCAACATTTTGTTCAAGGATGGCCGCTTCGGACCATACGTGTTGCTTGATGACGAACACGCACCCAAGCCAAAAACTGCATCGCTGTTCAAGAGCATGTCACCAGAAACGTTCACGCTCGAGCAAGCGATTATGTTGCTTTCACTGCCACGCGTGATTGGACAAGACCCAGAAACCGGAATCGACATCACCGCACAAAACGGAAAGTTTGGCCCGTACCTATTGAAGGGCAAAGAGTCTCGTTCACTGCAAACCGAAGATCAAATTTTTGAGTTGGACCTTGCCGGTGCGCTTGAGATTTTTGCTCAACCTAAGTACGGCGGTCGTCGCACGGCGGCAACTCCGCTGAAGGAATTTGGCGAAGACCCAGCATCTGGTTTGCAGGTGGTTGCTAAGACCGGTCAGTTTGGCTTGTATGTCACCGACGGCTGCGTAAACGCAACCGTGCCAAAAGAAGAACCACTTGAAGAGATGAGTGCCGAAACAGCATTCGAACTTCTTGCTATTCGTCGCGAAAAGCTTGGCCTCGAACCGGGCGAAGCACCGGCTAAGGCTGGCCGCACTAAAAAGAAAGTTGTCACCACAACCAAGGTTGTACAGGCTGGCACCCGAAAGAAGAAGACCGCTTAAATGTCGGGTCTGTTCATTTCGTTTGAGGGCATTGATGGGGTTGGTAAATCAACCCAGATTGCGCTGCTCGAAGCACACTTGAACAAGCTCGGCCGTAAAACCATGCGCACCCTCGAGCCAGGCGGCACCGAGCTTGGTGTTGAAATTCGTCACCTGCTGCTGCACCGCAAGGGCGAGGTAGCGCCGCGCGCCGAGGCATTGCTTTACGCGGCAGATCGGGCACACCACGTTGCCACCAAAGTAAGGCCAGCGCTAGAAGCCGGCACCGATGTCTTGATCGATCGCTACTTGGATTCATCCGTGGCCTATCAGGGGGCCGGGCGCGAACTCGACGCCACTGAAATTCGAAACCTTTCGCTGTTTGCCGTGCAGGGGCTATTGCCAAACCTGACAATTTTGCTCGACCTAGAGGCCACCGCAGCGCTTTCACGTCGCGACAAGACCGGGCAAGAACCTGATCGCCTCGAGCGCGAGAAGGTGGAATTTTTTGAGGCGGTGCGTAAGGGTTATCTAACTCTTGCCGCCGCCGAACCAAACCGATTCTTTGTGGTCGACGCAGCGCAATCGGTCGAGCAAATGGCTGAGCAAATTCGCGCACGCGTCGATGGGTTGTTGTGAGCGGCGTCTGGAATGAGTTGCTTGGTCAACCCGAGGCAATCGCACAGCTAGAACTCGCAATTCGTCACAAAGCTGATGGTGTCTACCACGCCTGGCTAATCACCGGCCCGCCCGGATCAGGTCGATCAAACATGGCGCACGCTTTTGCCGCGGCACTGCTTTGCCCAAGCGACGGTTGCGGAGAATGCAAGAGCTGCGTCATGGCGGCTGCTGGTAGTCACCCAGATATTTCGGTGCTGGCTACCGAGCGTGTGCAAATCACCATCGATGAAGTTCGCCAGCTGGTTGCCGATTCACAATTTGGTGGCTCGTTAGGCAAATTTAGAATCATGATCATCGAAGATGCCGACCGCATGCAAGAGAGATCATCAAATGTTTTGTTGAAGGCGCTAGAAGAACCACCGGTCGGAACAATATGGTTGCTTTGCGCACCAAGTGAGGCCGACATGCTGCCAACCATTCGTTCGCGCGTTCGCCGCGTTGGTCTAAAGGTTCCTGCGGTTGAAGAGGTAGCCAGAATATTGATAAGCCGCGATGGCGTGGATGAAAAACTTGCGCTGCAGGTTGCCGCCGAATCGCAGAGCCACATTGGTATGGCCCGCCGACTTGCCACCAGCAGTGAGGCACGCAGCCGTCGACGTGAAACGCTGATGTCGGCGTTGGCAATTAACTCTGTTACCGTGGCGGTAACCACGGCTGAGCGTTGGCTAGACATTGCTAAAAAAGATGCCGAGGCACTGACTCAAGAAAAAGACGAAGAAGAAAAAACCGCATTGCTTCGTTCACTGGGTCTGGCACCCGGCGACTCCGTGCCGAATAACCTCAGGTCTGATTTGAAGGCGCTAGAAGAAGGTCAAAAACGCCGCGCAACTAGAAGCGTGCGCGACGGCCTTGATCGAATTTTGGTTGATCTGCTTTCGCTTTATCGCGACGTACTTTCGTTGCAACTCGAGGCCGGGGTAGCGCTAGTTAATGAAGATCTACGCGCTGGCATCACCGAGCTGGCCTACACCAGCAAACCGGCCGAGACTATCGCTCGACTCGACTCGATTGCCCAGGCACGAATTCGAATTGATTCAAACGTTCGCGATCTAATGGTGCTCGAGGCCCTGGCCATTGACCTCCTCCGAAAGGCTGTTTAGGTTGCGCAGAGTTTTTGCGGCAGGCTTGGCACTATTGCTGGCGCTAAGCGGATGTGCCGCCAAGCCGAGCCAGACCTTCACCCCGCAGACCGATGCCGAGATTCCAGCAGAGTTAGCCGAGTTCTATTCGCAAACCATCGACTGGCGCTCGTGTGGCGAGCACACCTTTTGCGGCACCGTTGAGGTGCCAGCCGATTACTCAAACGTTGCCGCGGGCAAACTAAAACTTTCGCTCGCGTATCACGAGGCAAGCGTTGCCAAGCCACTTGGCTCGATCATTTTTAATCCGGGTGGCCCGGGCTCATCGGGTGTTGATTGGATTGTTGATTCGTGGAATCAACTCGGCACTTCAAAATTGCGCAACAACTTTAATCTTGTAGGTTTTGATCCTCGCGGGGTTGGGCAGAGCGAACCTCGAGTCAAATGTTTAGAACCTAAAAAAATGGATGAATTTTTATATGGGTCTTCGGGGGCAGCAGTTGATTCCGAAGTCGAGAAGGAATACTCGAAAAGTAAACTGAAAAACTTTATTGCCGCGTGCCAAAAAAATACCGGTAAATATTTAGGCAATGTCGATACCGTGTCGTCTGCGAGAGATTTAGATGTCATCCGTGCCGCATTCGGTGAAAAACAAATTACTTACTTGGGTTTCAGTTATGGAACTTTGTTGGGTGTCACCTATGCCAGCTTGTTTACAAATCGAGTCGGCAAGATGGTTTTAGATGGCGCTATCGATCCGACACTTAGCAAAGAGACGCAGTCTCTCGATCAACTACAGGGATTTGATCTTGCAATCACAAACTATCTGACAGAATGCTTAGATTCGCAAGACTGTCCATTCACCGGTTCGCTTGCTTCGGCCAAGAAAAAGCTTTCCGCACTATTGCTGCAGACCGAAACCAAGCCGTTGCCAACCGATTCTGGCCGCAAGCTTTCAATCTGGGGATTGATTACAGGCATGATCATGCCGCTTTACAGTTCAGACTGGTGGCCGGCATTAACCCAGGGTTTGCAAGAGGCACTTGATGGCGACGGCAGCACACTTTTGACATTGGCAGATAACTATAACGATCGAAATGATTCGGGCGGTTACAACTCAAACGTGACTGAGTCGCATATTGCCATAAGTTGTCTTGATGCTAGACAAAGCAGTGACTTACAAAAGGTCACCGAAAGTAACAATCGCATCATTGCCACTGGTTCAATATTTGCTCGCTATTGGCTAGACGGTTATTTGGGTTGCTCAGGCTGGCCGTATCCGCTGGCCGAGCGCCCGAGCGATTATTCGGCAAAAGGCTCAAACCCGATTTTGGTGGTGGGTACCAAGGGTGACCCAGCCACACCATACGATCAGGCCGTTTCGCTCGCCGAAAGCGTGCTGGCCAACGGGCACCTGATTACCTATAACGGCGAGGGCCACACCGCCTATGGCGGGGCTAGCCAGTGCGTAAACGACGCGGTAGACGCGTATTTCTTCGAAAATGTAGTGCCAGCCGAAGACCCAGATTGCTAATTCGTAACGCTTTGGTTAACTAGGGAATTTTTCTAAAAAGCCCCAATATGCCCTCGCTAGGCTCGGAACCGAGCGCCCTCGTGCGCCTAGGGGGCTGGCAACGACGCCAGTTTCTTCAAATGAACATTGGAGTTCAATGAGTTCCTCAAACGAAAAGGTCTGGTCTGATACACAAGCCAGTCCAGAGTTCCAGGACCTTAAGCGAAAATTCAGAGGGTTTGCATTTCCCCTGACCGTAGCTTTCCTGGTTTGGTATTTCCTCTATGTGATTCTCACCGCATTCGCGCGTGAATGGATCAGCACCCCGGTGATTGGCAACATTAACATCGCCTTCATCCTGGGTTTGCTTCAGTTCGCAACAACATTCCTGATCATGTGGCTATACGAACGCCACTCATCACATTCACTCGATGGGCCATCAGATGCTCTTCGCGACAAAGTTGACAGGGAGTTGAGCAAATAATGAATTCATCAACACTTAGTGCAATTCTTTTCGTGGCCTTCGTGGCCTTCACCTTGGTCTTGGTGTTCCGCGCGGGTCGTTCGACCAAGCAGTCATCTGACTTTTACGACGGTGGCGGTAGCTTCTCTGGTTTCCAGAATGGTTTAGCCATTGCCGGTGACTACATGTCAGCCGCATCGTTCCTTGGTATTGCCGGAACAATCGCGCTGTTTGGTTACGACGGTTTCTTGTACTCGATCGGATTCTTGGTTGCTTGGCTAGTAGCGCTGTTGCTAGTTGCCGAGCCACTGCGTAACTCAGGTCGATTCACCATGGGTGACGTGCTTGCATTCCGCATGCGCCAGCGCCCAGTTCGCGGTGCTGCTGCAACATCAACTCTTGTAGTTTCGATTTTCTACCTGATGGCTCAGATGGTGGGTGCCGGTGCGCTGGTTTCACTATTGCTTGGTATCACCGACCCGGGCGCAAAGACTTGGATCATCGGTGCAGTGGGTATCTTGATGATCATTTACGTAACCGTTGGTGGAATGAAGGGCACAACCTACGTTCAGATTGTGAAGGCATTCTTGCTAATGACCGGTGCGATCTTGCTGACAGTAATGGTGCTGTGGCACTTCGGCTTCAACATCTCTGACCTACTAGGTGCAGCTCGCGATGCCTCAGGCAAGGGCGATGCCTTCCTACAGCCAGGTATGAAGTTCGGTAAAGATGTAATCGATGTGGCCACTGGCGCTATTGACCCGGTAAAGACCTTGATCAGCAAGCTAGACCTAATCTCATTGGGCATGGCACTGGTTCTTGGTACCGCTGGTCTGCCACACATTCTGATTCGTTTCTACACCGTGCCAACTGCCAAGGCTGCACGTAAGTCTGTTAACTGGGCGATCGGTAACATTGGTGCTTTCTACCTGATGACCATTGCTCTTGGTTTCGGTGCTGCCGCATTGGTTAGTCGCGTGACCTTGCTTCGCGGTTTCAAGGTTGATGCAAACGGATGTTTGATTAACGCGGCTGGTGCGCCAATTACCGTTGGCGATTCTGCCTGTGTGCCTGCTACCGATTTGGCAAACTTGGATGCCGCCACCAAGGCGCTTCTAGTTCCAGTTGACCCATCAGGTAACGTTGCCGCACCTCAGCTGGCACAGTTCCTTGGTGGCGGTGAAGGAACAACCGGTGGTGCTGTAATGCTTGCAACCATTGGTGCGATCGCATTCGCAACAATCCTTGCTGTGGTCGCCGGTCTTACCTTGGCCAGCTCTTCATCATTCGCACACGACCTATACGCCAACGTGATCAAGAAGGGTAACGCAACTGCTGCACAAGAAGTTCGCGTTGCAAAACTTTCTGCAATCGTGATTGGTTTGATCTCCATTGTGCTTGCGATTGGTGCTCAAGGTTTGAACGTTGCGTTCTTGGTTGCTATTGCGTTCGCAATCGCTGCTTCGGGCAACCTACCTGCGGTGCTGTACTCGCTGTTCTGGAAGAACTTCAACACTCGCGGTGCCGTATGGGCAATCTACGGTGGTTTGTTCTCGGCCGTAATCCTTTTGGTCTTCTCACCAAACGTGACCGGCACTCCAACCAGTTTGATTCCATTGGTTGAAGGGGGAATACGTTTCGACTACTTCCCACTTGCCAACCCAGGTATCGTTTCGATCCCACTTGGATTCATATTCGGTTGGCTGGGAACCATCACATCAAACGAGCGCAACTTGGCAAAGTACGCCGAGCTTGAGGTTCGTTCGATGACCGGTGCTGCGATCGGTAAGGCTGTTCAGCACTAATCAGTTGTAAATACTGAACCCCCGGCCTTTGGTCGGGGGTTCAGTTTTGCCCGTAATCTTCATGCGACTTTTGGCTTGTCAGGAGTAGGCTAAACCGTGGCTCTCGAGAGGGGTACAAATGTCTAGCCGTAAAGGCTTACATCCGGCACAGATCGTTGCGATTGCTTTTACTGCAATCATCCTTCTTGGCACAGCCCTACTCACTTTGCCTTTCGCAACAAACAGCGGCAAGCCGACTTCGTTTTTAGACGCACTTTTCACCGCCACTTCTGCAACCACCGTAACCGGGCTGTCAACCCTTGATGTTGAGACTCACTGGAACTTTTTTGGCCACACAGTCATCGCTTTACTGATTGAGGTCGGCGGCTTTGGAATCGTTGGTTTTGCTGCGTTGGTGGCTATTTTGCTGGATGGACGAGTTTCACTAAAGACTCGTTTGAACACTTCATCCGAATCAGGTGCGGTAGTGCCGGACATAAAGAGTCTGATTCTTAATGTCTTGAAAATCATGCTTTTGTTTCAGAGTGTGCTCTTTGCAATCCTCACCTGGCGATTTGCCACCGCGTACGACTATCCAATTGAAAAAGCACTGGCCCACGGCGCGTTTCATGCAATGTCTGCTTTTAACAATGCCGGGTTCGCCTTGTACAGCGACAGCATGATTGGTTTCGCTCGCGATGGCTGGGTTATTATTCCAATGTTCTTGACGGTAATTATTGCCAGCCTCGGATTCCCAGTAATAGTCGAGATGCGCGATCGACTTGGTCTAAAACTGTTGGCATGGAGAAATAGGGCAGCGGATTACACTATGCCTGCTCAATGGTCGCTCAATTCAAGAATTGTGATTTGGGCTTCACTTGTGCTTCTAATAACGGGTACGGTAGCAATTGCAATTTTGGAGTGGAACAACCCAAAAACCTTTGGCCCACTTCTTTGGCATGACAAGGTAATGGATAGCATTTTTGCCGCAGTAATGCCACGAACCGCAGGGTTTAATTCTGTTGATGTTGCTCAGATGCAACCAAGTACATGGATGATCACCGACATTCTTATGTTTGTCGGTGGCGGCAGCGTGGCAACCTCAGGAGGAATCAAGCTGGGCACAGCAGTAGTTTTGTTCTATGTGGTCTACACCGAAATTCGCGGGGAGACCGCGGTGAACATCGGCAACCGCCGCTTGCCAAGATCGATGCAACGTCAGGCACTAACAATCGTTTTCCTAACCGCAATCGTGATTATTGGTGCAGCACTAGTGATGCGCCTAACCACAAAATTCACTTTGGACGAGATTCTTTTTGAGGTTTTCTCTGCAGTAGGAACTACGGGATTGAGCGTTGGTATTTCACCTTTGCTACCCGACGCAGAGAAGCTCATGTTCTCGGCCCTAATGCTTTTTGGTCGTCTGGGGCCGATTGTGGTAGCTACCTCAATAGCGCTTCGTCGTACCAAGCGCCACTTCGAATATCCAAAGGAACGCCCGCTGATCGGCTAGTCGATTAGGGTTATTAAAGAGTAGAAAGTAAAAATCATGCCTAACAAACCAACTCGCCGCCGCAGTTTTCACTCGGCAAACGTTGCTGTTATTGGTCTTGGTCGTTTTGGTTCGGCATTGGCACTTGAGCTAGTGAAGAGCGGCCACCAGGTTTTAGGTATCGACGCCGACGAAAAAATTGTGCAGAACTTAGCCGGTGAACTAACCCACGTGCTTTCTGCCGACACTACCGATGAAGAAACCCTGCGCGAGCTTGGGCTTGCCGAAATGGACAGCGCTGTGGTTGCCATCGGTGCCGACTTGGAATCAAGCATTCTTACTGCATCTTTGCTGCTACAGCTGGGAGTTAAGCAAGTTTGGGCAAAGGCCAACTCGACTCCGCACGGTAAAATCCTGCGTCAGCTTGGTGTGCACCACGTAATTTTCCCTGAATACGAAATGGGTCGCCGCGTTGCACACCAGGTTTCAGGTGAATCACTTGACTACGTGCACATCGACGAAGACTTCGTAATGGTTAAGGTTGAGTGCCCTAAGTCATTTGATGGCCAAAACCTTGCCGATCTAAAGATTCGCAGCACTTATGGCGTAACCGTGGTTGCTTCAAGTCATGGCGACGGCAATTACACACCGGCATTCCCAGAGACCGTGTTGCACGCGGGTGACCACCTGGTGGTTGCTGGTCGCAAGCAGCCGCTAGACGAATTCTGCCAGCTGGACTAATTTTTCTTGGCGGCAATTGCCACAGGAACTAACGCCCAAAGAATTGACGCAGTGTCAATAAGTTCTTGAGTCAATGCGCTTGCGGTTGCATCAAGCAAACCAATCGCGGCAAACAACATAGCTACTGTCGATAGCGACATTCCTATTCCGGCTGCCTGCAAGGCACGCTTTCGCGAGCCTTTGGCAACCGAAATCGCAATGGCCAGGTGCTTGATCGAATCTTCAATAATCACAACGTCGGCTGCTTCGCTGGCTGCGGTCGAACCCTTGGCCCCCATGGCCACGCCGACTGAGGCTGCGGCAAGTGCCGGAGCATCATTAATGCCATCACCAACCGCAATAACGCTGCCAGTCGAGGCTTCCATTTCCGCACGCACGATGGCTAGTTTGTCTTCTGGTTTACATTCGGAAAACACCTGATCGACGCCAACTTCGGCACCAATTTTTTCTGCGGTTGATTTTCTATCACCCGAAACCAACAGCACTCGGTCAACTCCCAGGGCACGAATGCGGTTGACCGTGGCAAGTGCGTCGGCGCGCAGCGGGTCGTCCAAGCCGATGATCGCCATGAGCGTGCCATCTAATTCGATCGCTACCGTAAGCGACGAGTCTGATTCAGCCCAGCTAGGTAAGTCGCCAGTCGGTTGGCCGACTCTAACCTGGTGGCCCGCAACCAGCCCGCTCAAGCCGTGACCGTGATCCTCGTGCACCTGGCTAGCCACCTCAAGTTTCAGACCGCGCGAAGTAGCCTGCTCGACGATTGCCTTTGCCACAATGTGTGGACTCGATTGCTCAAGCGAGGCAGCCACTCTAAGAGTTTCGGATTCATCCGAGCCAGGTGCAAAAAACATATTCGAAATTTTTGGGCCACCGTGAGTTAGCGTTCCGGTCTTATCCAAAAGAACGGTCTTAGCCAAGGCCAGCTGCTCTAGCGCAGCACCGCCCTTAATGATTGCTCCGTTGGCCGCGGCCCGAGACATTCCCGAGATGATGGCAACCGGAACGGCAAGAATTAGCGGACATGGGGTAGCGGCCACAATCACCGCCACCGCCTGGTCCACGCTTCCCGAAATCAACCAGGTTGCCAAAGCCACGATCATGGCGAATGGCACGAACCGCACCGCCCACTTATTTGCAATTCGGACACCGGTGGCACTCTGCGCACCAGCTTGCTGCACCAGCCTGATTAGTGCGGAATAGGTGGAGTCTGCTGACGTGCGAGTGGTGGTGATAAAAGTTTGCCCGCCAACATTCAATACACCCGATGGAACCTCGCGCCCAGTATCGAAAGTTTCAGGAATCGGTTCACCGGTTAGTGCAGAAGTGTCAAAGGTTGCAGTGTCAGTAAGAGTTCCGTCGATCGGCACAACTTCACCTGACCTAATCAGCAACATATCGCCAAGCTTTACCTGATCAAGTGGAACATCAACGGGGTTACCTTGCTGATTCATAAGATGTGCAACTCTTGGTGCGCGAGCCAGCAAAGCTTCTAATTGAAAACGCGCTCGGCCTTCGGCCCAGCGCTCTAGTGCGCGACCGGTGGCCAGCATCACTGCAATCACGCTGGCCGCCAACCACTTTTCAGTTAGCACTGTAGCTGCAATAGAAACCAGCGCTAATACATCGCTACCAAATTCACCATGACGCAAAGCCCCGACCAACAGTGCAATCGAAAGTCCTAGCCCAACGATTGCACCCAGCGTATAGGAATATACGCCGACTGTGGAACGCTCACCAAAGATTAAGCCCGCAATTAGTGCGCCGATTGTTATTGCTAGCAGCAGGTAATCATTGCGAAGTTTTTTGGTCACCCTACAAGTCTGCCACCGGCCTAGACTGAAAACATGAGTACCCCAAAAATTCAATTTCTCGGCGCTGCCGGAACGGTGACTGGCAGTCGATTTCTGCTAACTTGCGACAACGTGAAGGTTATGGTCGACGCAGGGCTATTTCAGGGTCTCAAAGAACTGCGACTAAAAAACTGGAATCCACTGCCTATCGACCCTGCCGAATTAGACGCAGTGATTCTTACACACGCACACCTAGATCACTGCGGCTACCTGCCGAAGCTTGTGAAAGACGGCTATCGTGGAAAGATTTTTCTAACCAAATATTCTTCAAAACTAGCCGAAGTAGTGCTGCTGGACTCGGCTCGAATTCAAACAGAAGATGCAAAGTACGCGGCAAAAGAGGGCTTTTCAAAACACAACCCGCCCAAGGCTCTTTACGAAGAACCAGATGCCGCCAAAGCGGTAACCCAGTTTGCGGTGACCGAATACCGAACCAGGGTTCAGGTTGCCGAGCAAACCTTCGTAACCTTTTATCCGTCTGGTCACATTCTTGGCGCGGCTTTTCTAGAAGTTGAATTCTTTGGCAAGCGTCTGTTATTTACCGGCGACATGGGGCGTCAACAACACCCGCTGCTAGTTTCTCCAGACAGAATTCCGGTGGGCAGATTCGACGCCATCATCACCGAGTCCACGTACGGCGATCGAGAACACGCTCCGAGTACCACCGACTTCGAAACCGCGATTAACGAAACCATCGACCGCGGTGGATCGGTTTTGATTCCAGCTTTCGCGGTAGACCGCACCGAGGTTATCTTGATGCAGCTGCGCGAATTGATGCAGGCAGGCAAGATTCGCAGGGTGCCTATTTATGCCGATTCACCGATGGCGCTAAAAGCTTTGGCGTTTTATCGCCAGGCAATAAATGAAGAAAGCGAAGAGATTCGTGACGAGATTGTTCGCGATTGGAGAGGCAAAGATCCTTTTAATCCTGGAACTCTGGTCGAACTAATGAGCGTCGAAGAGTCAAAGTCAATCAATGATCCGCAGCAGCCAAGCATCATTATTTCTGCTTCCGGAATGGCAACGGGTGGGCGAGTTGTTCACCACCTTAAGAACATGTTGCCGGTGCCTAAGCACACTGTAATGCTGGTTGGGTATCAAGCAATTGGCACGCGTGGTCGTCGCCTAGCCGACGGCGAGACCGAGGTGAAGATGCACGGTGTCATGATTCCGGTGCGCGCCGAAATTGAGCAGATTGAATCTTTCTCGGTGCATGCAGACGCGGATGAACTTATCAGCTGGTTGAAGACGGCTTCAGAACTGCCAAACCAAATTTTGGTGGTGCACGGCGAAGCTGGCGCGGCTGAAGCATTTAGCGATCGAATTAAGTCGCAGCTCGGCTGTAAATCTCATGCTCCGCACGACGGCGAGGCAGTCACTCTTTAGGCTCGTTTCGGTTTAACTTTGAAACAATGCTTGCAATAAATCGCCTCATCGTTGGCGCACTAATTACTCCGACTCTGGTTTTTGCCACAGCCGGCTTAGCTAACGCCGACGACCCAACCCCTAGCCCATCGGTGACGGTTGCACCGAGCCCTAGCCCAACTGAGTCGCCGACCAATCCGACCGCATGCAGTGCCAAGTCGGTAATTTCAAAAAGTGCGCTGGCTAGGTTCTACGGTTACGTGGTCGATGTAAATACCGGCAAAGTCTTGCTTGATGTTCGTGGCAACGAGGCGACTCCGTCGGCATCAGTTCTAAAAGTTCTTAGCGTTGCTGCCTCGCTAACTCACGTGCCGGCTGACTACACCGCGACTACCCGGGTGTACACCGTGACCGAAGAACCAGGAACGCTGGTGCTAAAAGGCGGCGGCGATCACACGCTCACCAACATGACCAAGGGCAGCTACACCACCTATTCCAAGCCAGCCCGACTTGAAAAATTAGCCAACCTGGTTGCAAATGCTTGGACCGGCACCAGCGGAATCAAGAAGATTATTTTGGATTCGACATTCTTTACCGGAGAGAGCTACAACTCATGGTGGAAGGCTAGTGACCGAACCAACGGTTACATTTCGCACATCACCGCGCTTCAGGTAGACAGCGACCGCGCCAACGGTGATCAAACCAGCACCGCCTATAGCGGTTATCGCAGCACCGATCCGGTGTTGCGCACCGGAACGCTTTTCAAAAAAGCGCTCAAGGGTTTGGCCTCGGGGGCTGTATTGGTGAAAGCTAAAACTCCAAGTTCTGCGGTTGAGCTAACTTCGGTGATGAGCCAACCAATCACCACCTGGATGGCACACGCAATTGGAGTTTCAGACAACACAGAAACAGAATTCATTGCCCGTCATGCCGCAAAGGCTGCTGGCTTAGCGCCAGAATTCAACTCGGTTGAACCAATGGTCAAGCAGATGTTAAACAATCTAGGCATCGACTCGTCGCAGTTGGTTATGAAAGATGCATCGGGGTTAGCGCAGGCAAACCGCGTGACCCCAAAAATGATTACGGAACTAATGGTTAAGGTTGCCAGCGGTTCCACCGCATTGACACCGCTTGAGAGCTACCTTCCAATTGCAGGCCGCACCGGTTCGCTGGCGGCGCGATTCACTGGTTCAAATGCGGTAGCAAGAACGTATGTAAAAGGTAAATCAGGTTTTATTCCGGGGCTTTACAGTCTGGCCGGAATTATCAACGCCAAAGACGGCAGCCGACTTGCCTATGCAATCTTTGCTAGAAGCGGTGATGGCAAAACAGTAGGTTGGTCGACGCGAGGCGCGCTAGATACCGTTGCTACTCGCTTTTACTCTTGCGGCTCTTCGCTCGGCCTATAAATGTAGTAATCGTAAGAAGAGCAATTATTGCGGCAATCAATGCGATTATTTGCACAGTCTTGTTGGAGTCATCGGCAACCGGAGCCGGAGAAATCAGTGGCTCACCCTCACCCGAAGTAGCCATGGCGTAAACGCAGGCATCAATCGGATCTTCCGCCGCGCTGTAATCCGTGGTGTTCTCGACCTTGAACTTATAAGCACCAGACACCGGGTGGCCATCTTCGGAAACCACTCGATAGGTCACGGTGTATTCACCAGGTTGGTCAATTGCTGCGGCAGTGCTTAAGTCTTTATTCTCGGCAACGGCACAAAGCGCAGGAACAATTTCACTGTTCTCATTGGTAACCACAATTTCATTGACGATTGAGTCGTCGCCGGTAACAAGTGGTTCGCCAAAGGTGAGCGTGATTGGAATGCGGCCGGCTTCGACCACTGCATCGGCAGCCGGATTTGTCTCTAATTCGTCACTGTGAGCGAACGCAGGGCTTGAAATAGCCAAAAATCCGGTCAGGGCGAGGCCAAAAGTGGCCAGGATGCTTGAAATACGCTTCATACTAGAAGTGTAGTTAGTGCGAGATGGAGTATTGGTGTCCCAGAATAAGGCCGGATTTAGTTACTTTAAAGAAGTAGGTAAAGGGGCGCTAATTGGATTAGCCGTGCTTGCTCTTTTGATCGGCGGATTCAGCATCGGTGGCTTTAGCTCACCAAACGCCGGCAGCCAAACCGCTTCGCCGACCGACACCGCTTCACCGTCACCTAGCAGCACCGCGACCCGCACCTGTAGCGTTGCCGAATTGGCAGCCGACACTCGGTTGGCCACATTGTCTGCGGCGGTGCTAAACGCCACCACCGGCGAAACACTTTTTGATCGAAACGCCAACACCGCTGCCTCAACCGCGTCGACCATGAAGGTAATCACTTCGGCTGCCGCATTATTAACCCTTGGCCCAAACTACCGCGCCGAGACTCGCGTTTATCAGGATGCAACCGACCCGGGCACAATCATTTTGGTTGGTGGCGGAGACCCAACACTTTCTCGACTACCGGTAGGAAAGCAGTCGGTCTATGCCGATGCACCAAAGCTTTCGACTCTGGCTCTGAACGTAAATAAAAAACTGGCGTCGACCCCAATCACCAACATCATCGTTGATAGTTCGCTCTTTGGTGGTACTTCATGGGAGCCGACTTGGGAGCGCAGCGAACTTACCCAGGGATACATGTCTGAGGTAACCGCGCTTCAGGTGGACGGAGATCGTTCGAACCCTCAAGCCGAAACTTCCAAGCGTTCATCAAAGCCGGTGCTTAACGCTGGTAACTATTTCAAGCAGGCACTAGGTGCTTCGGCAGCGGAGGCTACCGTGACCGCCGGCACAATGACCGAGGGCGCGGTTCAGCTGGCTAGCGTTTCGAGCCAGCCGATTAGCAAGTGGATCAGCCACATGCTTCAAGTTTCAGATAACACCGAAGCAGAGATGCTGGCCAGATTGGTTGCCTTAGATCAGGGCTATGAAGGTTCATTCAGTTCAATCAATGCTGCGTTTAAGCAGGCGCTTAAGGTGACCGGCCTAGACACTAACTCAATCAGTATTCGTGATGGTTCCGGGCTCAGCGATCTGAATTCAGTTTCGCCAATGTTCATGGCTAAGTTGATGCAGCTGGTGCACCAGGGCCAGGGCGTATTCCAAAACATTCGCCAGGCCCTGCCGGTTTCGGGTGAATCGGGCAGCTTGGCAGAGCGTTTCAAGGGCGACAACATCGATGCCGCCGGGCACGTATTTGCCAAGACCGGTTGGATTAAGAAGGGCTACACCCTAGCCGGCATCATTCAAGCCAAGGATTCCACCCCGTTGGTCTTTGCGGTTTACGCATTGGGTAGCGTGACGCCCGAGGCCAAGACGGCAATCGATAATCTAGTAACTGGTTTTTATCGCTGCGGTGATCAGCTGAGCAATCAATAAGAGATAGAGAAAAAGGCAATGGCGCTTTCAGAAAAAGATGTTCTAGCCAAGGTTCCGACCGGGCTATACATCGATGGCAAGTGGGTAACCGGCCACGGTGAGAAGCAGATCACTGTCGAAGATCCTGCCACCGGCAAACCGCTTATTCAGATTGCCAATGCCACCAGTGAAGACGCAATGGCTGCACTTACCGCAGCATACAAAGCTCAGGACGCCTGGGCTCGCACCGCACCTCGTGTTCGTGCTGAGATTCTGCGCCGCACCTTTGATCTGGTTCGTGAGCGTGCCGAAGAGTTCGCCATGTTGATTTCGCTCGAGATGGGTAAACCCCTTGCCGAAGCGCGCGGTGAGGTTACCTACGGAAACGAATTCTTGCGCTGGTTCAGCGAAGAGGCCGTGCGCATTACCGGTCGCTACAACTCGAACCCCGAGGGCAACGGAAAGATTTTGATTGCGAAGCGCCCGGTTGGTCCCGCGTTTGCAATCACCCCGTGGAATTTTCCACTTGCGATGGCAACCAGAAAAATCGGCCCTGCGCTTGCTGCGGGTTGCACCATTGTGGTTAAGCCTGCCGAGTTGACCCCGCTAACCACATTGATGCTAGTTAAGACTTTCGAAGAGGCTGGAGTGCCAGCCGGTGTTATCAATGTGATTACCACCTCGACATCGTCGGCTACTTCGGGCCCATTGATTGCCGATCACCGCTTGCGCAAAATTACCTTTACCGGTTCTACGCAGGTTGGTCGCAAGTTAATTCAGCAGGCTTCTGAGCGCGTATTGCGCACCTCAATGGAGCTTGGCGGTAATGCACCTTTCCTAGTCTTCGAGGATGCTGACATCGATGCTGCGGTAAGCGGTGCAATGCTCGCAAAGATGCGCAACATCGGTCAGGCCTGCACAGCGGCAAACCGATTCATCGTGCACGAATCAATTGCCGAAGAATTTGGTAGCAAGTTCGCTGCCAAGATGGGCGAGCTTAACCTTGGCCGCGGAATTGCCGAAGGCACTACCTGTGGCCCGGTAATTAATAAGGCCGCACAAGATAACATGCAGCGACTGGTCGATGCCACCGTTAAGGAAGGCGGCGATGTTCTAGTCGGTGGCGAGTCACTTGCCGGCGAAGGCTATTTCTTCAAGCCAACAGTCTTAGACAATGTAAGCCCAACCTCGACCATTTGGTCAGAAGAGATATTCGGCCCAGTTGCACCAATCGTGCGCTTCAAGACCGAAGAAGATGCAGTTCGCTTGGCTAACGACACCGAGTTTGGTTTGGTTTCGTATGCCTTCACCAACGATGCCAAGCGCCAGTTGCGTCTGGTTGAAACCCTAGATACTGGAATGACCGGTATCAACTCGGGTCTAGTCTCGAATGCCGCTGCTCCTTTTGGTGGCACCAAGGCCTCGGGCATGGGTCGTGAGGGCGGTCTTGAGGGCATCGAGGAGTACCTAGAGGTCAAGTACGCATTCATTCCGGATCCGTTTGCATAGCTGAGTAAAAATGCCGCTGAAAATTATCGATCCAGCGACGGGGGAAAAGATCGGTTCCACTCGTTTGGCACGTCAGGTATTGACGGCGGCAATCGACGAGCTCGATGCGACCCTCGTTGAAGCTGTTCGAGACCAAGAGGATTGGCACGACAACTTTCAGGCAATTTATCGCCGACTAACTAAGTTGGAATTTTTTGAGGAAAACAACCTGCAAAGAATTGCCGAGCGTGGCTTAGCGGAGCTTGGCAAGCACTTTGTGAATACCCTTGGGCAGAACGTGCATGAGCAAGTTTCCAACGGCTGGGTCGGCGAGCAAAGGGTCTCCACTTTTGTAATAAATGGTTCGGGGCAGGCTAAGCAGCTTGCGCTGCCGAGCTTTAGAAATTTTGAAGCTGCCGCGAATTCCTGGGTTTCTCAAAACCTAGCTGAACCTGGGCTGATCACTTCTTTTAAGTTCATTGATGCGCACCGTCGACTAGCAATCGGTGATGATCTGCTGGTGGCGCTGGGCGGCCTGGCCGAATACGCGCCCACCCGCGACTGGCTTGAAATTGGAGGCAAGGTCGCTGTGGTAGCCAGAGAATCTAGAAGTCGTTGGGCGTCGCTGATTGAGCATGCGCGGGCCAGTGGTGGCACTCTACTTATTCCGGTGCTAACTGAGAAGGCTGCGGTTATTTCTGATAATCCGACCGATTCCGCCTTGGCCGCTGCTGCCGGATTAGATCTGCAAGATCACGCGACAGAAATCTCGAGTTGGCTTGCGCTGCTTGCAACGACCCGTGCCGAACGACTTGTTCTTGGGCAGTATGCCTACGCTCACGGAGCAGATCATTTGAAGGTGCAGGCCGTGCAAGACGCACTTGCCAACAAGATGACTCAAAAACTTTCTCGCACTCGCATTGCATTCGCATGGTTGGGAACTCCGACCGATTCAACCGCTCTGCCTGGCGAGGTGCTCGATGATATTCGCAACCGATTCCGCGAGCGTTCTGCGGCAACCGTGCTGCGCGACCGACTGTTGCGCTTGGAGCTAACCGAAGCCGAGCATTTCACCGCAAGGTTTGGCGAACGACTTGCACTAATCGACACCAGTTCTAGGCGACAAGGGTCTAGCTATCTTCTCGCCAAACGCAGCCAGAGGTGGCGCGCCTACCTTGCACAGAGCCAGGGCATCAAAGTTTCTTACGCGGTGGCACCGCCGGCGAAAACCAAATCCGTGTTGGATTATCGGGTGCTGCGCGCGGCCTTCCGCGGTGCCCCGAAAATCGGCATGAAACCTTTTGAGGTGAGCGTGGCTAGGGTCGCCAGCGCGGCAATACTGCTTCGTGATTTGCACGGCCCACTGCGCAAGCGTGGCAGCACTCAGTTGCACAGCGAAAGTGCCATTCACGGTGGCATCTGGCGCCTAATCTACCGTCCAGAACAGGCCTGGAAACGGGCTACCGTGCTGGGCTGGACAGGGCTGTTTACCAGGCGTTTACGGGGTTAATTAGTTTCAGCAACATCAATTTGTTGTTTACCTCTCGTTAACCTAGCGTTTCTAATGTGAACTCGAGATTTACTCCGGGTTCACGCCTGGTTTCCCAAAAAGACAATAAAAGAAAGGGTCCCGTGGATCCCATACTCGTAGTCGCCTTGGTTGTTGGCCTTGCGCTATTTTTTGACTTCACCAACGGTTTTCACGACACCGCAAACTCCAGCGCAACTGCAATTGCAACCGGTGCCCTGAGCCCGAAGCGTGCGGTGCTTATCGCGGCAATTATGAACTTTGTTGGTGCATTTTTGTCAACCGCGGTGGCCAAGGCCATTTCGGTGTCACTGATCAACGAAGGTGTAAACATCGGGCCTGAAATGGTTTTTGCTGGTCTTACCGGCGCTATTCTTTGGAATCTAACCACCTGGCTATTGGGTCTTCCTTCATCTTCTTCGCACGCACTTTTTGGTGGCCTAATTGGTGCCGCAGTTGTGTTTGCCGGAGTCGCTGCAGTAAACATTCCAGCGATGCTTGAAAAAGTTGTTTTCCCTGCTTTATTCGCACCGGTGATTGCCGGTGTTGCAGCTTTCTTGGCAACTCGCGTGGCATATCTTTTGACCGCACGTACCCAGGCATCGCGCAAGGCAACCGGTATCGGTACCGGTCGTTCAAGCTTCAAGTCTGGTCAGGTGTTCTCTTCATCGCTTGTTGCTCTTTCACACGGAACTAACGATGCGCAAAAGACCATGGGTGTAATCACCCTGGTGCTAGTTGCCGCTGGTTTGCAGTCTGATGGAAACCACGTTGAGTGGTGGGTAATTATTGCGGCCGCAACAGCAATCGCAGTTGGCACCTACATGGGTGGTTGGCGAATCATCAAGACTATGGGAACAGGTCTTGCAGAAATTAAGCCAGCTCAGGGTCTTGCTGCAGAGACAGCAATCGGTGCAACGATTCTTGCTTCGAGCAACCTAGGTTTTGCGCTTTCAACCACTCAGGTTGCTTCTGGTGGTGTGATGGGTGCCGGTCTTGGTCGCAAGGGTGGCCAGGTTCGCTGGAGCAAAGCCGGCCAGGTAGTGACCGGTTGGTTCTTCACCCTGCCAGCCTCTGGCCTAGTTGGTGCGGCATCAGCTTTCCTAGTGCTTGCTGGCCCAGTGGGTCTATTCGCTGACCTAGTGCTTGTGCTTGCAGCGTCAATCGCAATCTTCCAAATCTCACGTCGCAACCGCATCAGCCACAGCAATGTGCTTAGTGAAGTTGAGGGCGCGTCAGAGGTAATCCGTTCTCCACGCCAGGTTCGCGCAGCAGCAGCAAAGGCTGCCAAAGCCGCGAGCACCGCTAAGAAGACCACAAAGAAAAAGGGTGACAAGTAATGATTAATTGGAACAGCCTACTTTTGGTTGCTGCGGTAGCCATCGGCGCAACCGTATCTGTGGTCGCGGTCTTCTCTTTGGGAATGCGCTTCTTGACCGATGCCCGTCACATTCGCAGCGAGGGCAAGAAGAAAGATGTCGCTAAGCCAAGCGAGATTATCTTCCGTACCGCCGCCTACGCAATGTTCACACTTTGTTCGATGGCTTTGATCTACGGCATTTACCTGATCGTGCCTTATTTTCACCTAGCCAAGTAGTAAATCTTAAGAAAGCCCTCGGCCAGCAGGTCGGGGGCTTTTTTACTGGCAGGATTGACTTATGGCTACTACAAAGAAGAAATACGTTTTGTTAACCGGTCGTGACGACGCTCATTTCTGCCAGCGCGTCTCTGACCGCATGGATGATGGCTATGAGCTTTACGGTTCGCCGTCAATCACCTTCAATATTTTCAAGGGCTACCCGGTGGTGGCCCAGGCATTGGTGTTGAAGAAGAAGCCAGCGGCTAGAAAGAAACCAGCAGCCAAAAAGTAAATGTCAGAAAGTCCAGTAACGCCCCTTGCGCGGCTAAAGAATCGCCACAGTTCCAAGTGGCGTCGCTTTGCGCCGAACGTGCTGCCAATGCACGTTGCCGAGATGGACTACGACATCGCACCGAGCATTCGTGAATTACTAACCTCGATGATTGCGGAATCTGATCTTGGCTACACCGGCCCGGTGCCTGAGGTCTCCGCCGGTTTTGTGAATTTTGCGCAAGAGCGTTGGGGTTGGGCAGTCGATGCCAATCAGGTAAGGCTTTCTACCGATGTCGGTGTTTCGGCAATCTCAATCATGCGCGCACTAGGTGAATCGGGTGATCGCGTGGTCATTAACTCACCGGTATATTCAGAGTTCTACAGCTGGGTAAAAGAAGTCGGCCTAGAAATACTCGATGTGCCATTGGTTGAAGCAGCCCCGCAGTGGCAGTTAGATCTTTCAGCTCTCGAAGCCGCCTTCAAGACATCACCAAAGTTTTATTTACTGTGCCACCCACACAACCCGCTGGGCAAACTTTTCAGCGAAGCAGAGCTAATTCAGATCGCACATTTGGCTAAGCAATACGACGTGCTGGTAATAAGCGATGAGATTCACGCACCACTTACCTTTGCCGAAAACAAATTCGTGCCATACCTGAGTGTTTCTGAGGCGGCTCGCGAAACCGGCGTTTGTATTACTTCGGCCAGCAAGTCATTCAACCTGGCAGGTTTGAAATCTTCGATTATCGTGACCGACAGCAAGGCAATGCAGGCAAAACTTCAAAAGGTTCCTGCGGCATTGCATTGGCGTTCGGGAATTCTTGGCGCATTTGCTGGGGCAGAGGCATTCAGCAACTGTGGTGCTTGGCTTGATTCTGCCAACGCGCAAAACAAGGCTTCACGCGATTTGCTTACTCAGCTCGTGGCTGAGCAGTTGCCGGGAGTGGGTTATTGGGTTGCCGAAGCTGGCTATTTGGCCTGGCTTGACCTAACCAGCTTGAACTTAGGCAAAAACCCAGCCGCGCGAATTCTCGAAGAGCAGGCAGTTGCGTTTGTGCCAGGTGTCGATTTGGGCGCGAGCTACGAACAGTTCATTCGTATTAATTTCGCCTGCCACCCAGATTCACTGCGCAAGGCTATCGCCGCAATCGCAGCGTACGTTTAGTTACTTAAGCGCTTGCTTCAGGTCGGCAATCAGGTCGTCAATATTTTCAAGCCCGACCGATAGGCGCACCAGGTTAGGTGTGATACCCATAGCAGCCTGAACCTCTGCGCCAAGTCGACGGTGAGTTGTCGATGATGGGTGAGTGATAAGCGATTTGCTGTCGCCCAGGTTATTAGAAATGTCAATCACACGAAGTGCGTTCATTACCTTGAAGGTCTTTGACTTGTCACCCTTGACTTTGAAGCCGATGGTGGTTCCACCGCCAGACATTTGTTTCTTGGCCAGCTTGTAGTTTTTATCTGACTTCAAGAATGGGTAAGAAACCGACTCAATCTTTGGGTGCTTGTGCAAGAACTCGGCAAGCGCCAAGGCGTTTTCGGCCATGCGCTCAACACGCATGGTTACTGTCTCAAGCGACTTCAGCATTACCCAAGCGTTGAATGCGCTCATGCTCTGACCGGTATGACGAGTAAAAGGAATTACCGAATTCTTGATGTAGTCTCGTGAGCCCAGAATGGCGCCGCCCAGAACGCGGCCTTGGCCATCGATGTGCTTGGTTGCTGAATACATAACCACGTCGGCACCTAGCTCGAGCGGCTTCTGCAGCACCGGGGTGCCCATTACGTTATCGACAATCACAGTTGCGCCAACTTTGTGCGCCAAATCACTGACCATGCGAATGTCAACAATTTCCATCATTGGGTTGCTTGGCGACTCAATGAACACAGCCTTGGTTGGCTTTGAAAGTGCAGCTGCCCAGTCTTTTTTATCGTTGCCATCGACTAGTTCGATTTCAACGCCCCAGGCAGGCAAAATTTCGGTCAAGATCACATAGCAACTTGAAAACATCGACATCGATGCAACCACGCGGTCGCCGGCCTTAACCAAACAGGCCACGGATGAAAACATAGCTGACATTCCGGTTCCGGTTGCAAAGCAAGCTTCGGCGCCCTCAAGTGCAGCCAAACGCTCTTCAAACATGGCAACGGTTGGGTTAGAAAATCGGCTGTAAAGGTGGTGCTGAGATTCTTCTTTGAAAGCTGACTCAGCTTGCTCTGCGCTGTCGTAGGTAAATCCACTGCTTAGGTAGAGCGCTTCACCGGTCTCGCCGAAACCGCTGCGGGCTAGGCCGCCTCGAATGGCAACGGTATCTGGGTGTAGTTGCCAGTTTGGCTTTTTACCGTCGTTCGGATCCTGATATCCCCATGGGCGAGTGCGCTGTGTCATTCAACCAACAATATCGCAATTTAGCCTTGAGACCTAGGGCAAACTCTTGCTATAAGGCGCTGCGCACAAGTGCGGCTATTGATTCGGCCGAAACATCCGCCACGAAGGCGCTCATGCTTGATTCTGAGCCGGCCCAGAACTTGGTTGAGTTGGCACCGCGTTTTGGCGAAGAGATTTGCAGTTGTAGTCGCACATTCTTGCCTGCCGCAGTGTTTGGCGCCTGGTGCCAGGCACTGATGTAAGGCAGCGGGGTTTCATAGATGCGTTCAAGTGCAACTAGCAACTGTTTGTAAATTACGGCAAGCTCTGCTTTTTCGTCCTCATTCAGTTCGGCAAGATTTTGCAGGTGACGGTGTGGAAGAACGTGAACTTCGATTGGCCATCTTGCAGCAAATGGCACGTATGCGGTGAAGTGTTCACCGGTAATTAGAACTCGCTCGCTGGCTTTCTCGAATTGTAGAACCTTCTCAAAAAGGTCAGCACCAAAATTCTCAATTGATTCCAGAACTTTCTGGATTCGTTCAGGCACAAACGGATAGGCGTAAATCTGACCGTGTGGGTGGTGCAGGGTCACGCCAATTTCCTCACCACGATTCTCAAAAATAAAGACCTGCTTTACGCCAGGCAACGCATTCAGCTCGGCAGTTCGATCTGCCCAAACTTCAATCAAGGTATTGAATCTTTCAAGACTGAGGCCTGCCAGCGAGCCTTCGTGTTCTGGGCTAAACACCACAACTTCACAGCGACCATTCGCGTACCTTGTTGAACCAAGTTGAAGGTCAGATGAGATTTCTAATGATTCGTTCGAGTCTTCGCGAATTGGCCCAAACGAAGGTGTCTTGTTCTCAAAAACCGCGACATCGAAAAGGTCAGGTACTTCTGAAGCGTTATTTTCATTTGCCGGGCAAAGCGGGCATTGGTGAGCTGGCGGCAGAAATGCTCTTTTGTCGCGAGCGGCAGCTACAGCAACCCAATCGCTGGTTAGTGGGTCTAGGCGCAATTCGGCTGATGCGGCACGAGCAGTTGCTGGCCGAGTATCGACTTTGCGGTCATCTGACAGTGTCGAACCGGCATCGTTGTAATAGAAGATGTCACGACCATCAAAAAGCTTTGCAGCTATTTTCTTGGCAGTCATGATTCCCCTAACCAGGTTTTTGGTAGGCCCCGTGGGGATCGAACCCACGACCCTCGGATTAAAAGTCCGATGCTCTAACCAACTGAGCTAGAGGCCCTTACCAAATGGCTGCTGCCCAATGGGCAACCTGCCTAGTCTAACAAGCGCGGCTGTACCGAAAGCACTTCTTTCTTACTTGGCCACTCAACAATAAGCATTGCGGCCACCATAATTGCGCCTCCGATAATTGTGCGAATGCCAAGCACTTCTTGGCCTACGGCAACGGCAATCAGGGCAGCCCAGACCACCTCTGATGTCAAGAGGATTGCTACTCGTGATGCGTCCATCAGGGATTGTGCCCAGGTCTGAATAAAGAAGGCAAGGGCTGTCGCAAACACCGCGGTAAAGATTACGGCAAACCAACCGGTTGAATCGGCAGGAGATTGGTATGCGCCGTCGTTCAAGAACGATCCAATCCAGCTGACCGCACCCACAGTAGCCAGCTGCAGAACGGTAAGGGTGTACACGTCCTTACCCGGGCTCCAAATGCTAAGGCCAACAATGTGGGCGGCAAAAAAAATGGCACACACCATTACCCAGATTTGACCAACTTCAAAACCAACACCGGTTATCGAAATCATGCCAAGGGCAATGGTCGCCAGAATTACACCGGCAATTAGTTTTTTACCAACCGGTTTCTTGAAAATAAACCAACCGAATAGCGGGGTGAGCACAACGTAGAGTCCGGTGATGAAGCCCGTGATTGCAGCGGTAGAGAGTTCGAGGCCAATGGTTTGGGTGATGTAGCCAAGCGCTAGCAGCAAGCCCAAAATAACGCCGTGTTTTACCATCTTGGCGTCAAGAGTCTTTAGCATGCCCGGCTTAGCTAAAACCATAACTGCGGTGGCGATGGTGAAGCGAATGGCGAGAAAGTCATAAAAAGGTTGTTCGTTGATGGCGTCTTTCATCAGCACGAATGCCGCACCCCACGAGGCTGCAACCGCAACTAAAGCGATTGCTGCCCAAGATGTTTTCTTCACTTTGTCAGCCTAGCCGAGCAAGCTAGTTCAGGCCGTAGCGCTCAACCGATACCACCTTGCGCTTTTCGGTTGTGGTCATTTGAATCACAAGCATCTCGGCAGGTTTTAAAGTTTTGCCTTCTTGCAGCAGCGGTTTATGCTTTGCGGTCGCGTATTTTTCTAGAGCTTCAAGAATTGTTGGCAAAGCCGGGCGATGTGAACAGATCACCGTTGCGCGACCATCTTCAACGATGTCATCGATAACATTTGTGGTGCGCTTTGGTCCTTTTTTGTTTCCAAGTTCGCTCAACTGTGAACGTTCAATGATCTTGATTTTGCGCTTTTCGGCGTATGGCAAGACTGTTGTTCGGCAACGATTCCACGGGCTGGTGATTACGCGATTCGGTGCGAATGCGCCAAGCAGCCTAACTAATTCATTTGCTTGAACCTGCCCCTCGGCTAGCAGCGGGCGATTACCATCGTCAACAGTGCGACCGCCCATCCAATCTGTCCGGGGAGTTGCCTTAGCGTGACGCAGCACAATAATCGGTTTGGTACGCAACTGATTGTTTGAGTAGAGCTCGAGTAGTTCATCGAGAACATCTTTATCAAAGTCGTAAGTCAGAAGTTTGCGTGCCTCTGCTGGTGAATGCCAATCCACGCTGGCCACTTCTTCAGACGGTTTGAATTTAGATTTTGAAAGCGCCTTATCGCTTACTCGTGCGGCCCAGTAGTGAACTTCTTTTGGAGTTCCATTTCCCACGGTGTAGTTGACTACCTGTAGGTGCGGACCGAGCTTTATCCTTAAACCGGTTTCTTCGGCGATTTCACGCACTGCGGTTTCGGGCAGACTCTCGCCCTTATCTACTTTTCCTTTAGGCCAGCTGTAGTCGTTGTGTCGATTGCGATGAATCAGAGCTACAAGCAATTTGCCCTTTTCTTCGCGCCACAAAATTGCGCCAGCGGCATAAATTGTCATTTAGGAACGTGATTTCCGTTTCGCGTAAATGTCGGCCATAAGTTTGTCTTGCAGATCAACCAGTTTGGCGCCATCGCGGTCAATTGCCCAGCGGGACCACTTTCCATCGCTACCTAGGTGCCATGAAGCGGTGGTTTCATCCATGGCCACATCAAACAAAGCATTTAGTTCACGAATGTGGTCTGGCTGTGAAAGTCTTACCAGCGCCTCAACGCGGCGGTCTAGGTTGCGGTGCATCATGTCGGCCGAGCCAATGAACACCGCAGGGTCGCCGCCACCGGCAAAAGTAAATACGCGTGAGTGCTCAAGGTAGCGCCCTAGCACCGAACGAACCTCGATGTTTGCGCTCAGCCCAGGCACGCCAGGCTTCAGGGCACACATGCCGCGCACCAAAATTTCGATCTTCACGCCGGCGTTAGAAGCCTTGTAAAGCGCATCGATAATCTGCTCGTCAACCAGTGAGTTCACCTTGATGCGAATGCGTGCGTCTCTGCCTTGCTGCTTGAATGCGATTTCGCGATCGATGTGCTCGACCAAACCCTCGCGCACTCCGTTTGGCGAAACCAAAAGTGATTTAAATTCGGCGTCGGGCGCGTAGCCAGACAACATGTTGAAGAGCTTGGTTAGGTCTTGACCAACCGAGTCACGCGCGGTTAGTAGACCGTAGTCTTCGTAGTAGCGTGCGGTCTTTGGGTTGTAGTTGCCGGTACCAACGTGGCAGTAGCGACGCAGTTGGTTGCCCTCTTGACGAATTACCAAAGCAAGCTTGCAGTGAGTTTTTAGGCCAACGATTCCGTAAACCACGTGCACGCCGGCTTGTTCAAGTTTGCGTGCCCAGGCGATGTTGTTCTGCTCGTCGAAGCGAGCCTTGATTTCAACAAGTGCCAACACCTGCTTGCCTGCTTCGGCTGCACTGATCAATGCGTCAACAATTGGCGAATCACCAGAGGTGCGATACAGGGTCTGCTTGATGGCCAAAACCTTTGGGTCGGCAGCGGCCTGTTCGATAAATGCCTGAACCGAAGTCGAGAACGATTCGTAAGGGTGGTGCATCAAAATATCTCTTTGACGCATGGCCGAGAAAATCGACACATCTTTATCTTCAACCGGTTGCAAGAAACGGTTGGTGATTACCGGGTGCGGTGGGTAGTGCAGGTCGGCGCGCTTGAGCGAGGCAATTTCGTAGAGCCCGGTTAGGTCAAGTGGCGAAGGCAGGTGGTAAACGTCTTCTTCACTGATGTCGAGTTCGCGAATCAGTAGCTCGAGAATCTGTGGGTTGATGTCGTTGGCAACCTCCAGTCGAACCGGAGGCCCGAAGCGGCGGCGCAGCAATTCCTTTTCGAGGGCAACCAAAAGGTTTTCGCCTTCGTCCTCGTCAACCTCAAGATCTTCATTTCGGGTCACACGGAATGTGTGGTGCTGCAAAACCTGCATGCCAGGGAATAGCAGACCAAGGAATTCTCCGATGATGTCTTCGAGTGGCACAAAGCGGGCATCGTGCAAGCCGGTGTTGCCCGGAATGCGAACGAAGCGTGGCAACAGCGGCGGAACCTTCACACGAGCAAAATGCTCTTTTTGGTTCTCTGGATTCTGCACCACAACCGCAAGGTTTAGTGACAAACCCGAGATGTAAGGGAATGGGTGTGCCGGGTCAACCGCAAGCGGGGTTAGCACAGGAAAAATCTGGTCGTGAAAATAAGCCTGCAGTGATTCTTTTTCTGAGTCCTCAAGATTTACCCAGCGCACAATCCTGATTCCGGCATCTTTCATAGCCGGCTTGATGGTGTTGATGAACACCGATGCGTGACGCTCTTGCAAGCGGTGAGCCTCTCGGCTAATTTCGCTAAGCACCTCTTGAGGTGAAAGCCCGGAACTTGCGGTTACCGCTAGGCCGGTTGCGATTCGACGTTTTAGTCCAGCCACACGAACCATGAAGAACTCATCGAGGTTTGAGGCAAAGATTGCTAAGAAATTTACGCGCTCAAGCAAAAACAGGCTTGGGTCTTCGGCCAGTTCAAGTACGCGCTGGTTAAAAGCCAACCAGCTGAGTTCGCGGTCTAAGAAACGGTCGGCGTCAAGGTCGCTGTGGGATTCTGGCAGCGAAATAGCCATAGTTTCTTCTGAAGACATAGGTACCATTTTGCCACCGATAGGTTGCCGGTGGGGAAACAAGTCTTAACGGTTCCAGAAACTGGTGTATTCAATGCCCAAATTCAGGGCTAATTCACGCAAAGTGGTCAGTGAAAGTCCAATTACTGTGTGGGCATCTCCCTGAATTGAACTTAGGAATGCGCCGCCAAGGCCATCGATGGTGAATGCGCCAGCAACTTTTAGTGGTTCGCCGGTCGCCACATAGGCATCAATTTCGCGATCGCTGATGTCAGCAAAATTAACCACCGAACTGCTTACTTTGCCGTTAGCCGGTGAAAGTTTGCCGGCCTGCGGTTCACGGTTATCGATTAGCCAGTGCCCCGAATAAAGAGTGCCGCTGTTGTCACGCATTGCTAACCAGCGCTCGCGTGCAATGTGCGGCTCGTGTGGCTTTCCTAATGACTCGCCATTAAATTCCAGCGATGAATCGCAGCCAATGATGACGGCGCCGCGTGCATGCGGGTGATCAAGCACAGCCTCGGCCTTGGCCTTAGCTAGCAGTTGAACCATTGATGCGGTGCCATTGATTAGACCCATCGACTCGGCTCTGGCCACCACGGCGTCTTCGTCTACTCCCGGTGAAATAGTCACCGGTTCAATGCCACCCGAGCGCAGTAGCGCTAGGCGAGCGGGCGAGGTAGAGGCAAGCACTAAACGAGTCACACCGATACTCTGGCACACTTGTTGGGTGAGTAAAACTACAAACTGGGTCGGCCAGAACATGTTGCTAAACATCGAGAAGGTGGCGCACGGCGGCGTATTCGTTTCACGCCACGACGGCCGAGTGGTCTTTGTCTCACACGTGCTGCCAGGCGAAAAAGTCAAGGCTGTGGTCTATGAAGACCGCGGTGGTTCTTTCTGTCGTGCCGAACCAACTGAGATTCTTGAGCCTTCACCGGATCGTGTGCCACAGGTTTGGAAGCAGGCTGGCCCGGGCGGTGCCGGAGGTGCCGAGTTTGGCCACATTGTGCTCAAGCGCCAACGCGAACTTAAGGCCGATGTTTTAGAAGAGGCTCTTCAGCGTATGGCTGGAATCGAATTGCGACCGGTTGTCGAAGCTGCCCCCGGCGACGACGAAGCCAATGGTCTTGGTTATCGAACCCGCGTGCAGTTGCACGTTGATGAAGCGGGCGACGTCGGCCCTTACCGCGAACGCAGCCACGATGTAGTGCGCGTGCGTGACCTACCGCTTGCTGTAGACGAAATTCGTGAACTCGAATTCACAAAGAAAAATTTTCAAGATGTCAAAAAAATTGAAGTAGCCGCTTCGAGTACCGGCCAGGTGCAGTGGAAGATTGATAAAAAACTAAAGGGTGACGAACGTTTGATTGAACGTGCCGCCGGGCGCACCTTCAGAATTACCGGTGGAGGTTTCTGGCAAGTACATAAAAAGGCCGCAGATGTTTTGACTTCGGCTGTATCCGACATGGTTGCCGATGCGGGAATCGACCTAAAGGCAGACAACCTAGATCTTTACGGTGGCGTTGGTTTGTTTACCGGCGCGCTCGCCGCAAGGTTTGGCAACGACTTGCGTATGACTACGGTTGAATCTTTCAAGCAGGCTACCGATGACGCAACGCTAAATCTTTCTGACTTATCAAAAGTCAAAGCGGTTTGCTCGGCCGTTGAAAGATTCTTGAACGAAAAAGTTTCGGCTTATAAAAAAGCCAACGATAAGTCAGAGTTCCACAACGCCACGGTAGTGCTAGACCCACCGCGTTCTGGCGCGGGGGCGAAAGTGGTTGAACAAGTTTTGACCATCAATCCGGCACACATTGTTTATGTGGCCTGCGACCCGATCGCCTTGGCCCGCGATCTGAAGCCATTTTTGGCTGGCGGGTACAAATTGCAAAAATTGCGCGCTTTTGATCTTTTTCCGCACACCCACCACGTTGAAGCGATTGCAAGTTTGGTGCGCGCATAGCCATGACCATTTCAACAGTTCGACCAATTCGAGTAGCCATCGTCGATGATCACGATGCCATTCGATTTGCGTTTAAGGCCGCATGCGCGGAATACCCTCAGGTTGAATTTGTTGCCGCTGCCGGTTCGGTGGTTGAACTTCTGCAGCAGAGAGCGGCACTGCACTGCCACGTGATCGTGATGGACCTTTCACTTGCCGACGGATCAATCGTTGCCGAGAATGTGACCGAGCTAATCAAGACCGGGGCACAGGTAGTAGTTTTCTCGATTGCCGACAAGCAGAATCTGGTGCGTGCTGCCCTTAAGGCTGGTGCAGCAACCCTGGTGCCAAAAGCTCAGTCGATGGCAGAACTTTTCTCGGCAATCGAATTGGTGGCCGACGGAGTTTACGTAAACACCCTGCAGACCACAGCGGCGATTGACTCAGACACCGACTTCAAGGCAGCCAAGCTTTCACCGCGAGAACGCGAAGTGCTCAGCCTTTACGCCAGCGGTTTTGCGCTGAAGCAGGTAGCAAACGAACTAAACATCAAAGTGGCCACCGCAAAGGAACACATAGATCGCGTGCGAGTGAAGTATTCAAATGTGGGTCGCCCGGCTTCTACAAAAACCGAGCTACTGGTGCGCGCTATTGAAGATGGCATCTTGGATGAAGGTCTGCTCTAACCATGAAACTGGTTCGAGTCAGCTCTAATCAGACGTTGGCAGTTACCCGCATCAATCTTCTGCTTGATCGAGTATTTTCCTTGGCAGCACCATTGGTCGGTCTGCAAATGACGTTTCATGCAATAAACCAGGCACAAATTCTCAACGGCATGTGGTTTTGGCCTGCACTTATTGCAATCATCGTTTCGCAGCTTGGTATGGCCTACGCGGTTTGGTTTTCGGATGGTGTTAAGTATTGGTATCGCGCACTGGTCGTTGCCACTTTGTTCGCACTTTGCACCTGGCCAATGCAAATTGGTTTTGTAATTCTTGAGCCTGGTCAGAAGCCCTGGCTTTGGTGGAGCGTTGGCATTGCCTCGATTACTTCTGTGGGTGCATTTCGACTACCCATAGCGGTGGCTATGAATTTGTTTTTTCCAATCATCTGGTTTGCGTTGCAGGTTTCTAATTTTGGTGGACCGGTGTCGCCATGGTTGGCCTTGCAAGATTCATCGATGTCTTTGCTTTTTGCCGGTTTGATTTCGGCTTTGGTTTTTGTGCTGCGCTACGAAGCCGCCAAGGTAGACGCTGCAAATCAACTGACCAACCTGGCAGCAATCGAGCTAGCCAAGACCGATGCCATCGAACGCGAGCGTGCCCGTCTAGATGCGCTAGTGCACGACTCGGTGCTTACCACCCTGCTGGCTGCGGCTAATGCCAAAGATTCAGCCGGGCAATCTGCGGCGGCTCTGCTTGCCGAAGACGCCATTACAAAATTAAACGTCGCAGCAAATGAAAGCACGGTAAGCGAAGACATCTCATTCAACTCTCTGTTCACCGCTCTAAAGGTGGCGATTCAGCGCCAAGCTAGCGCGGTTGAGGTAGAAATTGAAGGCTCCACCGACCAGCTGGTGCCTGGCGAAGTGGCTGCGGCGCTTACCGAGGCAACTCTGCAGGCTCTTGCAAATTCTTTGCAGCACGCCGGCACTTCGGTTCGGCGCCAGGTGCTGCTAAAGGGATCAAGGCGCGGCATCAAAATTCTGGTGATCGATAATGGGCGCGGTTTCAGGGTGGCCCGAATTCCGAAAAATCGCCTGGGCGTGCGCCTTTCAATCATCGGTCGCGTTGAATCAGTTGGCGGCGAAGTACACATTGATTCAAAGATCGGCGTTGGCACAACCATAGTCATCGAATGGGGTAAGCAATGATTCGCATTCCTCGCTGGCTAGTCAACGTGCTAGCAATTTTGTTCGCGGCTTTCCACGCGTCACTCGGCATCTCGTCAATTTCAATTTATGAGAATCAGACCCAGGCTTGGATAGCAATTCTCATTTACGCGGCAGCGGTGTTGCCAACGATTTTTGCCTACCCAACTGCCAAAATGCCAGCCGCCCAAGGAATCATAAATCTGGTTGCATCGGCCATGGTTCCTCTCTTAATCAACAGCAACCTACAGCCCGATCAAATCGATGACTATTCGGTTTGGTACGTTGCCGCGATTGGATTTTTGATGGGTGTTACCGCGGTTCGTCAACATAAGTTGATTGCCTGGTTCGGCTTCTTCTTGATGTTATTAGAGCTCATTGTTTGGGCAGGCCCAGACGCAATTCTGCGCAGCGGCTTGACCGGATCTTTCTTACTGGTTTTCGCTGGGCATGCGCTTTCGGTGGGTATTTCGAGTGCATCAAAATCTATTGCGCAATTCAATGAGCAGACTCTGATGCTTGAAACCGAAAAAGCTGCGACTACTGCTGCACGCATCGAGCGACAGGCACTGGTGAGTAAAGCGCTGAATGGCGCGGTGCCGATGTTGCAGCTAATTAAAAATCAGAATGGCGATTTGTCAGAATCACAAAAGCTCGATTCAAGAATGCTTGAAGCTGCGCTGCGCGATGAAATTCGCGGGCGTGGATTAATGAACGATCTGATCCGTGCCGCTGCTCTTGAGGCTCGGCGTAGGGGCGTCGAAGTGATCATTCTTGATGAGGGCGGCCTCGAGAATGTTGCCGAGACTGAACGTGATGAAATTTTGTCAACCGTTGCCGATGCAATCAAAAACGTTGGTGAGGGGCGAATAACTTTGCGCGCTCCAGCAGGTGAACAGTGGAAGGTAACCCTGGCGGCTACTCGGCCGGGTGTTGCCAGTCCAGACGTCTGGTTGAAGTTCTAGTTAAATAAAAGACGGCTCTTGCGAGCCGCCTTTCCCCAAATCAGGTTTTCGCCTGACCCCAAGGAATAGAACTTATCCCCTTATTGATGTTCTAAACCTTCTGGAACCAGTATCAGTTGCCGTGATGGGGGATGCGTGCAAAACCCTGTCCACTCTTTGGTGGACATTTGATAACGATTGAAACCGCCTAATTAAGACCCGCAGACGCGATCAAGCGTCTGCGCTTGTGCGCTCAACCTGTGTTTTAGTTCAGACCATCGCGAAGTGCACCACGCCACTGACCAGGGCCAGGTACAATCGGGTGACGCAGCTGCGCAACGTTTCGGGACCAACTGCTCTTTAGCGGGCGCTCGTATCCGTGCCCGTCTAGGGCCTCTTCATCGTGAGCCGCTTGAAGCACAGCAATCACCGTGGCCAATTCGGCGGCGTCGGGGTTTCCGCGCACCACCTGTAAGGCAGCCTGTAGGTCTTCGTTTTCGTTCTTCATTACAGCGGAATGTTTCCGTGCTTTTTCGGTGGCAAGTTCGAACGTTTGGTGCGAAGTGCACGCAGCGCCTTGATTACCTGAATGCGTGTTGCAGAAGGCTCGATGATGCCGTCAAGCTCACCGCGCTCTGCCGCCAAGAATGGTGAAGCCACGTTGTAGGTGTATTCGGCGGCAAGCTTTGCGCGCACCGCGGCAACATCCATGCCCGACTCTTCGGCCTTCTTGATTTGATCGCGGAACAAAATGTTCACCGCGCCCTGGCCACCCATAACCGCGATCTCGGCGGTTGGCCAAGCCAGGTTAATGTCGGCACCAAGCTGCTTCGAGCCCATCACGATGTAAGCGCCACCGTATGCCTTGCGAGTGATCACGGTAACCATCGGCACGGTTGCCTCGGCGTATGCGTAAAGCAACTTCGCACCGCGACGAATCACACCGGCCCATTCCTGATCGGTTCCCGGTAGGTAGCCCGGCACGTCAACCAGGGTGAGAATCGGAATCGAGAATGCATCACAGAAGCGAACGAAGCGCGCGGCCTTTTCACCGGCTTCAATGTTTAGGGTGCCGGCCATCTGCTGTGGCTGGTTGGCAATGATTCCAACGCTGCGACCATCGATGCGCGCAAAACCAATCAAAATATTTGGTGCAAACAGCGGCTGAACCTCAAGAAACTCGTTTTGGTCAACGATGCTCTCAATTACGGTCTTCATGTCGTATGGCTGGTTTGGTGAATCAGGAATGATCGTGTCGAGTTTGTGATCGGCATCGGTAATTTCTAGTTCGCCCTCAGGCGCATAAACGATAGTTTCTGAAAGATTATTTTCAGGAAGATAGCTAAGCAGTGAGCGCGCATAGTCAATGGCATCTTCTTCGTCATCGGCAAGATAATGAGCAACACCCGAACGCTCATTGTGCGCACGTGCGCCACCGAGTTCTTCCATGCCAACGTCTTCGCCGGTTACAGTCTTAATAACATCTGGGCCGGTCACGAACATGTTTGAGGTCTTGTCAACCATGATCACAAAGTCGGTAAGCGCTGGTGAATAAACTGCGCCACCGGCGGCAGGACCCATGATGATCGAGATCTGCGGAATCACACCAGAAGCCATGGTGTTGCGCTTAAAGATTTCACCGTACTTACCAAGAGCAATAACACCCTCTTGAATGCGAGCTCCACCCGAGTCAAGAATTCCAATAATTGGCACACCGGTGGCAATCGCAAGATCCATAACCTTGATGATTTTGTTTCCGGCGGCTTCACCAAGTGAGCCACCAAAGATGGTGAAGTCCTGTGAGAACAATGCAACCTGTCGGCCGTGAATTGTGCCAACACCGGTGACCACTGCGTCACCGTAAGGGCGGTTTTTATCCATGCCAAAAGCAGTAGAGCGGTGACGAACATATTCATCGAGCTCAACGAATGAACCCGGATCCAAAAGCATTTCAATTCGCTCGCGAGCGGTGTGCTTGCCCTTGGCGTGCTGCTTAGCGATTGCGTTTTCGCCGGCGGCGGTCACGGCCTCGTGATAGCGCTGGCGCAGGTCTTCGAGCTTGCCCTTGGTGGTGGCAATGTCTGGATTCAAGCGGATGGCCTGAGTAAAGGTGTTCTCAAACGTCATGCTTGCCACTCTATATGGGTAAAAGGGGCATTCCTTTGGCGATTAACTACTGCGATTATGCAAAATCGCTATAGAAAACCTACAGACCGGTGCCCGAGTAGCCTAGACACATGGATTTTCCGCTCAGCAGCCCAATTGCCAGCCACTTCAGTTACGTGCCCGAAACCGGGTCGACCAATGCCGATCTGATCGCCGACTACTCGAATCTGGCCGATTTCAGCGTGCTGGTGGCCGGGTTCCAGTCGGCGGGCAAGGGTCGCGCCGGGCGCAGTTGGGTTGCCCCAGCCGGCAGTTCGCTCTTTGTGTCGGTTCTGCTCAAGCCTCAAGGCTTGCCGGCCACCAAGTTTTCTTGGCTGCCTTTGTTGGCGGGCCTAGCCATGACCCGCGCGGTTCAAGAATTCTTGGCCATTAAAGAGGTGCGCCTAAAGTGGCCGAACGATGTTTTGGTCGGCGAGCAAAAAATCAGTGGCGTGCTTAGCGAACTCGTGCCGTCGCTTTCGGGCGTGGTGATTGGCGCCGGGCTGAACCTAAAGCAGCAAAGCGGTGAGCTACCGGTTGAAACCGCGACGTCGCTAGCAATCGAAGGCGCTAGTGATATCAACGCAGATGCTGTCTTGGCCACGTATCTTGGCGAACTGAAAAAGCTTTATCAAGACTTTGTTGCACACGGCGGCGATGCGGTTGCTTGTGGCTTGCGACAGCAAGTGATGGCCAGTTGTTCAACTCTCGATCGCAAAGGCAACAACCGAGTGCGTGCAATTTTGCCGAATGAGCAAGAGCTGCTTGGAAACGCAGTTGGAATTGATGAGACCGGGCGACTGATGATTCAGCCGCAGGACGGCAGTGAACTTAAGCCCATTGCTGCCGGAGATATCGTTCACCTACGCCACAATTAGATAGATGAGTTTTGTAGCCGAAGAACGCCTGGCCAGATTGCGCCCTCGCGTTGGCAAACTATTTTTTCCTATGCTGTTTCTGTTTCTGGCGGCATTTGCCCTTTCATTTTTTTCGGGTCGCCTAACCGAACAGTGGCAGACCATCACCCTGTTCTCGCTAAGTGGGGCAGTGGCGTTTTTGTTCTGGTTTATTCCAATGATTAATTACCTCAGTACTTTTCTAGAGGTCACCACCACGCGCGTGGTTTATCGCAAAGGTTTGTTCGGGCAGAAGCGTCGTGAGGTTAGCATCAGCTCGATTCAGAACGTTGAACTAACCAAGGGGCGCAGCATCACCATTACCGCCGAGGGCCAGGAACCCCTGGTGTTGACCGGTATTCCTAAGCACAAGCTGGTTGCGGTAGAAATCGACCGCTTGGCTGCGTCAATATAGAAGCAACGGCAAAAGGAACTTATGGCAGGCAAAAACCCAATCGTGGGTGTTATCGGCGGCGGGCAGTTGGCTCGCATGATGACTGCGCCTGCGATTCACCTTGGCGTTGAGCTAAAGGTGTTGGCCGAGGCCGAGGGTTCATCTGCAAAACTTGCCGCCACCCAGATCGGCGATTACAACCAACTTGCCGTGGTTCAAGAATTTGCCAAGACAGTTGATGTAATCACCTTTGATCACGAGCACGTGCCACTTTCAGTGCTAGAGGCTCTAGAGGCAGCCGGGGTAAATGTGCAGCCACCGAGCAAGGCCTTGGCATTTGCCCAAAACAAACTTCACATGCGCCAAAAACTTTCGACTCTGGGTTTGCCAATGCCGAACTGGGCGGAGGTTAAAACTGAAACCGAACTTGCCGAGTTCATTTCGGCAAACGGTGGCGTCGCAATTTTGAAAACACCAATTGGTGGTTATGACGGCAAGGGTGTTCGCGTGGTGCGCAGCGCAGCTGACGCCAGCGATTGGCTGGCAAACATCGCTGACTTCGGCGGCAGCCTGCTGGCCGAAGAAAAAGTTGATTTTGTGCGCGAACTTGCGCAGCTGAGTGCGCGAAATGTCGACGGCGAATTCTTGGCATGGCCACTAGTAGAAACAATTCAAGAGAATGGCGTTTGTTCGGTTGTGCTGGCACCGGCACCAGAAACTAACGAAGCGGTATTGCAGCAGACTGAGCAAATTGCTCGCGAGGTTTCCACTGGCCTAGGAGTAACCGGTGTGCTCGCCGTTGAACTTTTCCAGGCACGCGATGGTCGAATTTTGATTAACGAACTTGCCATGCGCCCGCACAATTCGGGCCACTTCAGCATTGAGGGTTCGGTGACCAGTCAGTTCGAGCAGCACATCCGTGCCGTTTTGAATTTGCCACTTGGTTCAACCGCTGCACGCGCAAAGCATGCCGTGATGGTCAACCTGCTTGGCGTTGACGAGCAAAACAATTTTGTGCAGGCATTCGATAAAGCAATGCAGGCGCACCCCGATGCCAAGCTGCACACCTATGGCAAGTCGGCGCGCAAGGGCCGCAAGATGGGGCACATCACAGTGGTCAGTGACTCTGCCGAGCACGCACTGCAAGAGGCGCGCGCTGCCGCAGCCGTTTTGCTACGGGGATAACCAGACCCCCTTCGGTAAAATTTGGGAGTTGCCACATATAAAGGAGCTCTCATGAATAACCCGATTGTCGGCGTAGTAATGGGTTCAGACTCTGACTGGTCGGTAATGTCAGACGCCGCTCAGGCTCTAAAAGACTTTGGCATCGAGTACGAAGTCGAAGTGCTCTCGGCACACCGCACTCCAGAAAAAATGATTGAGTGGGGCAAGGCTGCCGCCGATCGCGGCATCAAAGTAATCATCGCCGGCGCCGGAGGGGCAGCGCACCTACCTGGCATGTTGGCTTCGGTCACCACTCTTCCAGTAATCGGTGTTCCGGTTGCTCTGGCAAAACTTGACGGCATGGATTCACTGCTTTCGATTGTGCAGATGCCTGCCGGTATTCCAGTGGCAACCGTTTCAATCGGTGGTGCAAAGAACGCCGGTATCTTGGCCGCGCGAATCATCGGTGCGTTCGACTCAAAAATTTCAAAAAAAGTCGCTGACTTTAATGAATCGCTAAAGGTTCAGGTCGCCGAGAAGAATGCGAAACTGAAATCACAAATTTAAATCCACGCCTCAGTCAGCGTGGTGTTTCGCGTTCCACTGGGCCATTTAGAAATGTAGACCGAGCTACGCCGCAGCAAATGCATCGCCGTGCTTGGTGGTTGCTGCTTCTAACAGTTGTGTTGCCAGGTTCGGCTCAGCTAGTTGCCGGTAGTAAAAAGCTTGCCCGCATTGGCATCAGCGCAACTCTCGGTTTCTGGGCATTCATATTGCTAATGCTGGGCCTTGGTCTCATAAACAAGGGCTGGGTAATTTGGCTGGTCACGCTGCCAATTTTGGTTTGGGTGCTTGCTGCCGCACTTATTCTTTACGCGGTGCTCTACGCGGTAATCACACTCGACACTCTGCGCCTGATGCGCCTTGGTCGTTTGTATTCACGCGAACGCTGGATTACGTTTTCTGCTGTTGTGGTCGCCGGTGTGCTGGGTACCTCGGCAATTTCATACGCGGGAAACCTAGCCGGCGTGCAGGCCAATTTCATCGGCAGTATTTTCAATCAGGGTGGCTTCACCTCACCGGTTGATGGTCGATACAACATCATGCTTCTCGGTGCCGATGCCGGTGCCGATCGTTTTGGCATTCGCCCTGACAGCATTTCGGTAATCAGTATCGATGCCGCAACCGGGCAGGCAGTAAACATCGGAATTCCGCGCAACATGCAGCACGTGAGTTTTAGCGAGGGTTCTCCGATGCTCTCGGTGTACCCAGATGGTTGGAACTGCGGAATCGATTGCTTGATAAATGCGATCTATAAAGATGTCGAAGACAATCACGCTGATTTATACCCGGATGCAGCCAGCCACGGTTCAACTCCGGGCACCGAGGCAACTCGTGACGCAGTTGAATATGTGACCGGCCTGACCATTCAGTCATACGTGCTGGTCGACATGGCATCGTTCACCAAACTGATTGATGCGCTGGGCGGCATCCAAATCAATGTGCAGCAGCGCTTGCCAATTGGCGGACAGAATGACGATCTTTCTGATGTGAAGGGCTGGATCGAGGTTGGTCAACAGCACATGGATGGCTATACCGCGCTTTGGTATGCCCGCAGCCGACACAACACGTCGGATTATGACCGCATGCGTCGCCAGCACGAGGTAGAGCAGCAGGTACTGAAGCAGTTTGAACCGGGCACTGTTTTGACCAGGTTCCAAGCGATCGCTTCGGCAGGTGAGCAAATGATTCGCACCGACATTCCGAGTGCCATGTTGAGCCAATACGTAGAACTAGCCACAAAGGCTCGCAAGCTAGGCATTAAAGAGCTTTCGCTAACCCCACCGAAATTCGACATGATTCACCCGAATTTCACAGAAATTCGTGAAACAGTGAAGGCATCCTTCACTGAAGTGGCAGAGGAGTAGTTATGAAGAAGTTTGTTGTTGCAGCAATTGCAGCCGCCACCGCGCTTACACTTTCTGGCTGTGCTCTGCTTTACCCGAACTGGGGCACCGATCAGAATCCTTCGACCTCGCAATCTGCTTCGCCATCGGCTTCGGCTTCGGCTTCTGAATTGCCAAGCCCATCGGCTAGTCCGTCAAAAGTTTTGGGCAAGGCAGATGTAAAACTTTTTGACGCGGGCTTCGACAAGACCGGGCCAAAACTTTTCGCAATGGCCGACGTGGCAAACTTTGCTGAAAACGGTGGCTACTGCACGCTAACTTTTGTTGGCGGCGGCGTGACCAAGAGCGTAAAGGTAACCGCAGAAGCAAACGTTCAGCGCACACAGTGTGCCCTGATGGAGATTTCGACAGCTGGTCTGCCAAAGGGTGCCGGCATTTTGACCGTGGAGTATTTTTCTGACAATTACTATGGTGCGGCTCCAAGCGCACCAGTAACAATTCCATGATTCTAAAGTCACGCCGCAAAGCAATCTCAGCAATACTGACTGTACTTTTTGTAGTCGTCGGTATTGTTCCGCTATTCAATAAAACCGAAACTGCGTCGGCCGCTATGGATGTATCGCGATTCAATCCGGGCCTCATCATCAGCGACGCTGCGTTTTATGACTCTTCTAATATGTCTATCGCTCAGATCCAGCGATTCCTTGAAGAGAAAGTTCCAAACTGTACCGCTCGTGAAGGCGAGCCAACCTGTCTAAAGAATTACAAAACCAATTCTCCGGCGGTAACTGGTGAAGCTGGAATCTGCGAGTCAATGCCGGATCGTGGTGAGGTCACTGCCGCCGAACTTATTTACTACGTCGGCAAAGCGTGTGGAGTTAGCCCGCGCGTCATTCTGGTGATGTTGCAAAAAGAGCAGGGTTTGGTACTTGCGAGCAGGCCTTATTACTCATCGAGCAACCCAACCAGACGCTATACATTTGCGCTGGGCATGGACTGCCCAGATACTCCCGCCGGCTGTTCAAAATCTTCGGCAGGCTTCTTCTGGCAGCTTTATAAGGGAATTGGCCAGCTAAACCGCTACATCACTTTTCCTACTCGCTACCCGAACTACCAACCGGGTACGCGCAAAATTTATTACCACCCGAACGACAGCTGTGGTCGCGTTGCCGTAAACATTCAGAACAGGGCAACCACAGCTCTCTACACCTACACCCCGTACACGCCAAACGCGGCGGCTATGCGCGACCTCGAGGTTGGCTCGGGTAGTGGTTCGCTGGGCGATAGCTGCAGCGCCTACGGAAACCGCAACTTCTGGCGTTGGTATTCGGTTTGGTTCGGCGACCCAATCGCAGGTTCGTTCATTATTACCAGTGCAGCCGGCAAGAAGTACCTGATCGTAAACAACCAGCGTGCGCTGTTTGCCGATGATGCCTTGCTAGCTGCATACAAGTCACTGGGCCCAGTCGGCAAAGTTTCGCAGACCTACCTGGATAGCTTTACTGACACCGCAAATGTTTCGCGTCTGGTAGCCAGTGCCGGCAATGTGTTCTTTGTAGAAGACGGTAAAA
>JBEGRY010000003.1:0-43016 GCA_041180265.1 Actinomycetota bacterium
TTGGCGGTCTTCTTAACCTTGGTGTTTACCGCCTTGGTGCGCTCAACAACTTCGTCACGCAACTCTTCAATCTTTTCTAGAACTTCTTCGCGAACTTCTTCACCCAGTTCAGAGGCTGCCTCGCGAAGTGCCTTAGCTCTGGCTCGTAGCTCGAGCACACGGTTGTGTAGCAGCTCAGGCAGAATACCGATGGCCTGAGTGTAGGTCTCGCTATTGTCATCTGAGGTGGTGTCGCCATGGTGATCGCCGCGGTAAAGACCTTCGAAGATTGCCAGGGTGCGTTCGATGTCGTGTGACTGAATGAGGTGCAGAGAGTTTTCTGAGAGTCGATCTAGTTCGTCTTGATCGGCGGTAAGTACTTTCTTAAGCTTCTCGGCAAATTCCTGCACGTTATCAGGCTCAAAAAGATAACCATTGTCGCCATCGTGCACCAGGTGCGGCAGTGCCATAGCGTTCGCCGCCACGACTGGGCGACCCGAAGCCATTGCCTCCATGGTGGCAATGCTCTGCAGCTCCGCAATAGAAGGCATCGCGAACAGAGTGCAGCGCTCATATGCCAGCGGTAGTTCTTGTTCAGATACGTGACCCAAGAATTTAACCTGCTTGGCAATTCCCAGCTCAAGGGCAAGCTGCTCTAAGTGCTTACGCTCACCACCGTCGCCAACGATTTCGACCTGCGTATTCAGTTTCTTTGGCAACATCGCCACCGCCTTGAGAAGGTTGTGAATGTGCTTTTCGTAGTCCAGGCGACCAAGGAACAAAATTCTTGGCTGCGCGTTGGATGTTGCGCTGGTGTTAGCGAATTTCGAAGCATCGATGCCGCAGCTGATTGCCAGAACATCTTTAATGCCAGCGGCGTCTTCAAGCAGCTCTGCGGCGCGACGAGTTGGTGTCGTTACGAAATCAGCTTGCTTTAGCACTCGCCCGGCATCAGCCCAAGCCATTTTCATCGCGGCTCTTTCTAGAAACTTAGGAATGATTACCGAGTACTTAATTAGGTTCTCGGGCATGATGTGGTTGGTCGCCAACACGCGAATACCCTGCTGCTTCGCGCTCTTCATCAGGTAGCGCCCCATAATCAAGTGCGACTGAATGTGCACGGCATCAGGCTTAACTTCCCGCAAAATTTGATCGGTTTTAGCCTTTAGTGAATAAGGCCACACGTACCGCAGCGTTTTGTGCTGTGGAATGCGGTAGCTCTTGATTCGGTGCACAGTAAGTGCTGCCCCATCGTGAATTTCAGTGAATGATCCGTGATTATTGTCAAAGGCCGATGCGATGATGTGCACATCGTGACCATGGCGGGCGAGCCCTGCGGCAAGGCGCTCGGCAAATCGAGCCGCACCATTGATGTCAGGTGGAAAGGTGTCGCAGCCGATAACAATTGTTAGCGGTTTAGCCGCGCCAGAATCTGAAGCCAAGGGTTATGCCTTTATTAGGGGAAAGATGGGCCGTGGCCCATCGTTCTAATTTTACCCCTTGTGGGGCTTGCCGATGAGTTCCGGGTGAACCTTGGAAAGCAGGTAAACACCGATAACTGCCACCAGCGCGCTGGCTCCAAAGCCAACTATGGTGCCAGCATTTGCCTTTGTAGCTTCGCCAAGGATCACAATTCCGATGGAAACTGCAACCAACGGGTCAATCACAGTTAGGCCGGCAACAACCAAATCCGGTGGGCCCGAAGCGTAGGCATTTTGCACAAACCAGCCACCAAGCGAGACCGCACCGATAAGGGCAACTAGGCACAGCAAAGTTAACCATTCGAATTGCTCTTGGTAAATACGCTGAATAACAACTTTGGCCAGCGTGGCCACGAAACCATAAAGCACACCGGCGCCCACGACGAAAGTCAGAGCCTTGGCTCTTTTTCCAAGAGTGAAAAACAGGATTGTAAACAGAACCAATATCACAACCAACATGCCTAAAACTTCGCGAAGTCGATCATCATTTAGCACTGTTTCTTTTGCCACGGTCGTGGCCATCGAAACGAAAGCGGCAATGCCCAGAGTGCAAAGTGAGATTGCAACGATTGTGCCGCGATTTAATTTGGTTTTAGTACTACGTGCATTTAGCAGCGAAGTTATCACCAGCGCGATTGCACCAACCGGTTGAACCACGATGAGTGGGGCCAGCGAAAGCGCACCCAACTGCAAAATTATTGCCAGCGCCATGAATGCTGTGCCTGACAACCAGCGCGGCTTGAGCAGCAAACTAATAAGTTGTTTTATCGAAAGTGAACCGCGACGCTTAGGCTTGTGGCGATTTCCGGCAACAACGGCATCGTTTTGAAATTGTGCACCAAATGCCATTGCTACGGCTCCAAGCACCGCCAACAGGATGGCTACGGCTCTAAGGCTTTCGCCTGGGCCATAAGTCACTAATTCCAAAACGCCTACCAATCTATGCAATACGACTCTAACCCGCCCCCACCCTCGAGCACCCTAACCCAGACACTAAATTAGAACAATGACCATTCGCCCTATCTGCATAACCGGTGACCCGGTGCTACACACCCGCGCCAAAGAAGTAACGGTGTTCGATGACGAACTTCGCGAGTTAGTAGCTGACATGTACGAAACCATGGATAAGGCCCCTGGTGTTGGGCTTGCCGCACCGCAAATTGGAGTGCCACTGCGAATCTTCACCTATGACTATGCCGACGACGATGGCAATGAGCGCCGCGGGGTGATCATCAACCCGGTTCTTGAAATCGGAGCAATTTCTGCTGAGCCAGCCGATGAAGAAACCGAAGTCGAAGGCTGCCTTTCAGTGCCCGGTGAGCGTTTTCCGCTCAAGCGCGCAGAAACGGCAATAGTGACCGGTGTAGATCTAGATCAAAAACCAGTATTTTTGGAAACCGAGGGTTGGTTTGCCCGTATCATGCAACACGAGTTCGACCACCTAAACGGAACTCTCTACGTAGATCGCCTTGCTGAACCTTGGAAAGAAATTTCGAAGGACATTGTTGCCGACAACGGTTGGGGAAAACCGGGGCTGAGCTGGTTGCCCGGTCGCGACAACCTAGAGGCCTAAAGAATATGTCTGATTAGCGCGGCCGCAAGTGCCGCAGCGGCAACCATGACCATAAATGGTGCACGCAACCAAAGCAATAGAGCTGCCACGCCAAGTGCCGGAACTCTGGCGTCAAAAACTATTTGACTATCGGCTACCACGCCCTGCACACCGAGCAAGGCGGCTAGTAACGCAACTGTCAATAGCGATGCGATCCTCGAGATAGTTGGGTGATTAAGCACCGACGAAGGCACCATGAAGCCAAGCATTTTCCAAGAGAAAACAAGAGCGCTAGCGATCAGAATTCCGGTCCAGAGAGTCACTGTGCACCGCCACTCTTTGGCGCCAAAAGATTAAGTGCGCCAACCACAACAGCCGCAACGCCTGCGATCAAAACCGGAATTCCCGGCGGCAACATTGGACTGGTAACCACGGCAATCAGCAATGCTGCTGCAGCTACTGCAAGAGCCTGGCGCTCGACCAGACGTGGCCACAGCAATCCTAAAAAAGCAGCCGCGGCGGCAGCGTCAAGACCGTAAAGTTTTGGATCACCCAGCGCGTCACCCAAAATTGCTCCGAGCAGAGTCATCGAATTCCAGAAAACAAATACCGAAATTCCAGTAAACCAAAACCCCTTGCGTTGATTTTCTGCTGTGCTCTGCCCGATCGCTACCGCAACAGATTCATCAATGGTTATTTGTGCTGGCAAGAGTTTTGCAAGCCCAGTCTTCTCAAGAATTGGCGACATGCGAATTGCATAAAAACCGTTTCGCACACCGAGTAGCCATGCAGAAACAATTGCTGCCCCGATGCCCGCGCCAGTAGCCCCAGCCGCGGCAATGACACCGATGAAGGCAAACTGGGAACCACCGCTAAACATCAGCAGGCTAAGCACCTGGGTTTGCCAAATGTCTAGACCGGCCGCAACCGATAATGCACCAAAAGAGATGCCGTATAGGCCAGTGGCAATACCGACGCCGATGGATACCGAGAGCACCGAAGATTGTTTAGCCATTTTTCCGATCCGAGTAATTTACGGCCAAGAATAACTGCGCTCTTGTTGCTAATCCGCATTTCTGCAAGATGGCAGTCAACGATTTTCGTACGCGGTACTTAGGAATCTGCAGTTGTGCAGCGATTGCATCATCGTCATTGCCCATCTTAAAAGCCTCTAGTACAGCGGGTTCAGCATCGGTGAGATTGCCCAACTTGACCAAAATGTCAGGCACGTCGAATTTAGCCTCAGGCGAGTTTTCGATCAGTGCCTTTAAAGATGAGAAGTCCAGTGCCTCGTCTTTGGCCTTGCTGGTGCGAATGGCTTTCAAAAGCTCCGCGGAATCACTATCCAGTGTCACGAGGTCGGCCGCTCCAGCAGCAATGCTGGCTAGCAGCAACTCTCGACTGAAGTAGGGCCCGGTCAAAATGATTGCCGGAACCTCGGTGCCTAGCTCGTGATACCTCGGAACGATTTTTTCAACCAACTTGATACCGTCTAATCCGCGAACGCGGTGATCGACCACCAACACGTCAATCAGCGCTTCAGGCGCGCGTTCAATTGCTTCGTAGGCATTTTCTTCTTCAAATACGACTTTGCAGTCCTCTTGGGCATCGATCATGAGTCGACGGCCATGACGAATGTCAACATCGGCGTCGATCACTCCAACGCGAATCTGCTCAGTCAACTGAAGCCAACGCCTTCAGGTTTGGAAAAATTGCTGAGACCGTGAAGCCAACTCCGGGAACTCGCGTTGCCTCGATGCTGCCGCCGTAAAGTGCAGCACGCTCGCGCATAGCGGTTAGCCCGGCTCCCCTAATAGGTTCAACCAATGATCGCAAGTCATCTTCAACCGTGTAGCCATCATTGTCACCAAGATTCACGGTACTGCGACGACTTGTTTCGATTCCATTGTCTTTGATCAAGACTTGCATGCCTTCATCAACCCAAGTGAATGCAATCGATGCATCCGTGCCGATTGGGCAGTGCTTTTTTACGTTTTCTAAGGCATCAAGTACGATTCGGTGAATCGCCAACCCGGCACCCTCACTAATTGCAAAACGTTTACCCTCGTGGGATAGCCAAACATTGAAACCTAACTCGCGATACGCAACCACAAGTGACTCAAGCTCGGCTACTCCCGGCGGCGCAGCAGAAACATCATGGGTCTTGTTTAACATGTCGAACAGACGGCGCAATTCAGTGTGTGCTCCTCGAGCACTTGCCACGACCCGCTCAAGAATTCTAGAAGCGGCGGCTGGGTCGGCTTTTACCGCGTAAGACCCGCCCTCGGCTTGTGAGATAACCGCCGTGATTTTTTGAATGATCAGCTCGTTAATATCTCGCGCGATTAAGAAACGCTCGTTCTGCTCGGCAACCTCAAGAGAAAGCTTGGCTTGGGTCTGCGTTGAAAGTGCACGGTCAAACTCGGTGCCAACGTACACCTCTTTGGTAATTGCCAATCTGCCTAATAGCCAGAAGAGAATGTTGGCCGAAAGAATAAAAGCGGCAAGAAAGCAGAAGGCCACCAGCTTGGCTTGATAATCATCGAACTGAAGTCCATATAGGCGCTGATCGAACAGTTGGTAGAACGTGGAATATGCCGATAGCGCCAAACCCAGTGCAATGTTGGTGGCTAATGAAAGTAATCGCCAAAATTTACTGGCAAATGCAGCGGTTAAGAACAGTGCAATTGCCGCGCCAAGGCCAATCAAAAGTGGTTGCAAACCAAAGTAAATTTCAAGGATTGAACCGACAGTGATTGCGATAATGCTGACTACCGGAACAGTTGCCGCGAAGAGAATTCCGACTGAAATCAGGGCTGCTGAAATCAGGGCCAGATAACCCTGTTGAGTGAGGTCGATACCGCCGAGGAATAGAAAGGCAAATCCGGCAATAAGACCAGAAGACAGCCATTTATGGGATTGGATCCAACGTATCAACGTGGCCTCCTGATGACTGGAATGCAGTGGCTCCCCGGCTTGGACTCGAACCAAGAACCTATCGGTTAACAGCCGATTGCTCTGCCAATTGAGCTACCGGGGAATGTTGATTTAGCAACCTGACAACATTACCAAAAAATAAGCCCTGAAACAGCGGTTTAGCGCCAGATCTAGCCTTGAATCTAATACCCCAATGCGGAATCCACTGCTCCCACCCAAGGCCCACCGGCACAATAAGCAGCAACATTCGCGGTAATTCGTTCTGAAAACAAGCGCACCACCATCTCGCGAGTATCAGCCGTGTGCGGAGTGATCAAAATATTTTTAGCCGACCAGAGGTCATGACCATCGGGCAATGGCTCAGGGTCAGTCACGTCTAAAGCCGCCCCGGCGATCCGATTCTCATTCAGTGCTTCAATTAGATCTGCGGTGACCACCAATGGTCCGCGAGCTACGTTGACCAACACGGCAGTTGGCTTGAGCAGGGCAAATCTCTTAGCGTTAAATAAAGACTTGGTTTCTTCAGTAAGTGCCGCGGCCAAAATAACCACATCAGCCGCCGGCAGCACGGCATCAAACTTCTCAAAGCCAACAGTTTCAGCTGCCCCGGCCAATTTTTGCGATGACTTTCTAACCACCGTGATTTGCGAATTAAATGGCGCAGCCAACTTGATTAATTCTTCGGCGATGCCACCACCGCCAACGATTACGACATTCGCCCCGTAAAGAGTTTGAGCAAAACGCCTACCCCAGCTCATTGATCGAGCACGTTCAGGAAGAATTCTCAGCAGCGCAAGAGTGAGCGCGAGTGCGTGCTCGGCTACCGGCTCGCGATATGCTCCCTTAGCAGAAGTGAACTGAATCGGTCTTGAAATGATGTCGGAAAATGCATCCACGCCAGCAAATGGCAACTGCACCCACTCAATTTGCGGATTCGCATCGAGCATTGCTGCAAGTTCGGCCGGCTTGGTGTAGTCAGTCCAAATCACAGCCTTCACGTCTGCGGCAAGCTTGACCAAGTGACCACCGCCGGCTATTACAGCAGCCTCATACTCTGGGAAGCTCTTGGGTTCAATTGCTATCGGCTTACTCACTATGAACCCTGCAATTTTCTGCGTTCAGCTTCAAGTTCAACCAATTCGCGTTGAATTCGTGCACTCTCGTTTCCGTCGATACCATCCCGGCGAAGCGCTGCCATGAGTTCTGCCTTAGAGTGCGCTAACGCATTAACCAAAGCTCTGGCAATTACGCCCTTGCCGTAGCGAACTAAATCTTCGTGATTTTTTGCTGGTAGCGCCTGTGCAGCAATAGACCGAAGTAGCCCGTGAAGTTCTGGCTCACAGGCCGTGATAATCGAGTTCAAATAATCATTGTTCGACTTGGCAGCGATGCTCGAACCGATCGCTTCTAAGATTGCGTTATGTGCCGAGGAACTAAAACCGTCACGAATAATTCGAACTACCTGCTCGGCAGTGAACGAATCCGGAACTTGAACCAAAACTTCAAGAACCTGGCGTTCGAAACGAGCAATTGGGTCATTCAAATTCGGCATCGAAAATTCGCCGACTTCGGCTGGTTGCACTGGAACTAGAAGAGCGTCTTTGCGCAGATCTGCTACGGCCTCTGCTTTTCCGACTTTACCTGCGGCGTCGACCAGTGCGGCAACTTCATTTCCATCGAGGTTCACCCAACCCGCCAGTTCGCGAATATAAGCCGGGCGCATGGCCGAATCGCGAATTGACGCAACCACAGGCGCTGCCGCTCGGGCCGCGCCGACTCGGCCTTCGACTGTGCCTAAGTCAAACTTCGAGATTTTCTGCTTAATTGCGAACTCAAAGAGTGGCTTCTTATTCTGAATCATGGCCAGAACCGCGTCATCGCCCTTTTGTGAACGCAAGTCACAAGGGTCTAAACCTTCTGGCCCAACCGCCACAAAAGTCTGCGCAAAGAACTTGTGCGAATCATTGAAAGCACGCATTGCCGCCTTCTGCCCCGCGGCATCCGGGTCAAATGTGAAAATTACTTCGGCCGGGGTATCTTTTTCAGCCGAAAGCATGCGATTCAAAATTCGAATGTGGTCATCGCCAAATGCGGTGCCACAGGTAGCTACTGCGGTAGTCACTCCGGCTAAATGGCAAGCCATAACATCGGTGTAGCCCTCGACCACCACCACCTGCTGCTGTTTCGCAATAGATTTTTTTGCCAGATCGATTCCATAGAGCACCGATGACTTGTGGTACACAATGGTGTCGCTGGTGTTCAGATACTTTGGACCTTGATCGTCATCAAATAGTTTGCGCGCACCAAAACCAATAACCTGGCCAGTGGTATCGCGTATTGGCCAAATTAGTCTGCCTCGAAATTTATCGTAGGCACCACGATCGCTCTTCGTGGCTAAGCCGGCGGTTACCAGCTCATCGACTGTGAAGCCCTGGTCCTTTAGGTGGTCGGTTAGATTACTCCAACCCTTGTGCGCGAAACCAACACCAAATAAATCTGCGGCGCCTTTATCAAAACCTCTGCCTTTCAGAAAATCTCGGCCCGCCACAGCGTCATCTGTAATTAACTGTGACTGATAAAACTTTGCCGCAGCATTATTCGCTTCGAGAATGCGAGCTTTTTGCCCCTGGTTTTCGCTGGCGCCACCTTCTTCATAAGTGATTGCAAATCCGACTCTCGCCGCACACTTTTCCACCGCTTCGGTGAAACTAATCTTGTCTAGCTGTTGCAAGAACTTATAAACATCGCCACCCTCGCCACAACCGAAGCAGTGATAGAAACCCTGGGCCGGACGAACATTAAACGAAGGTGACTTTTCATCGTGGAATGGACAAAGTCCTTTGAGAGAACCAACGCTGGCTGGTTTCAATGCCACGTACTCACTGATCACATCGGCGATGTTGATGCGTGACTTTATCTCTTCGATATCCCGCGCACTGATTTTTCCCGCCATATCAATAATTCTAGGCGTGGGCCTTGGCCAGGCGTTCGTGCAGGTTCTTGGCGCTAAGGTCGGTAAGGCAAGCTACCTGATCGACAATTACTCGACGTTTCTCGGCTTCGCTTTTCGCCACATTCCAGGCGGCACTTGAGTAGCTATCTAGGTACTTGCCGTTTTGAGCCATAAGGGCATCGGCAAGCTCGGTTAGCAACTCACGCTGATTGTCGTAATAAGGCTGTCGTGACTCGTGTGACATTAGGAACGCTGAAACTATGCCCTTCAAGACTGCAATTTCGTGTTGCACGCGAAGTGGCACTTCGATTCGCGCACCAAAGCGCACCATGCTGTCTGCAGGTGAAGCATCAACAATGGCATCAATCGTCTTGCTAACAGATCGCCCGATTAAGGAGCTGGTGAGGTTCTTGAGTGTTGCCAAATCTTTTGCTGAGCCATCGAACTTAGCCAGCCAATATTCGTTGGTGCGCAATCGGTGCAAGCCTTCGGCCAAGTCATTCAGCGAGAATTTGTCTAACGTCCACTCGGAAATCTTTTCGAGTAGCTCTGCCTCAGCTGCCGCATCATTTAGCGCCTGCAGGTCTACAAATTTCGCCACAATAGCGTCTTCGAAATCGTGCACCGAATAGGCAACGTCATCGGCAAAATCCATGACCTGAGCTTCGACGCTCTTTACCTTGTCGGGTGCACCTTTGCGTAGCCAGGTGAAGATTTCAAGGTCGTCTTCATAAACGCCAAATTTAACCGAATGGTCGTTCTGCGAAACTGACTCTTCTAATAGCCAGGGATACTTACAGGTGGCGTCGAGGCTAGCTCGAGTTAGGTTTAGTCCAAGACTTCTACCACTTGATGTGAATACCTTTGGCTCAATTCGAGTAAGCAGTCGCAGAGTCTGCGCATTACCCTCAAAGCCGCCGATACCCTCAGCCCAATCGTTCAAAGCTTTCTCGCCGTTGTGTCCAAACGGCGGATGACCTAGATCATGCGCCAAACAGGCCATGTCCACGATGTCTGCATTCAAACCAAGATCGATGGCCATTTCTCGACCAATCTGCGCAACTTCAAGAGAGTGAGTCAATCGTGTGCGCGCAAAGTCACCGCCGGTTGGCGACAGCACCTGAGTCTTGGCGCCCAGTCTGCGCAAAGCCGAAGAGTGCAGCACGCGTGCGCGATCACGTGCAAATTCATCGCGACGGCTCGTTGCGCTTCGATCTTCGGTGAGGAAACGCTCGCGATCGAAATCGCTGTAGCCATTTTCAAATCGATTCTCCATTAGCCCCCCGAAACCCCGAGCTCGGCTTCTTGCAGAACCTTGCGCTGATCACCAACGAGTTCTCGCGACTGAAGCCAGTTTTCTGGAAGTGCGCAAAGCTTGGCGCCGCCGAGTCGACCGCGTGGTCCTTCTGCGGCATCACCCGGATACGGTAGATCGCGCTCCAGCGTGGCCAAAATTTCATCCATATGATCTAGTGACTCGACCTGGGCAAGTGCGGCACGGAATTCTCCGCCCACCGGGTAGCCCTTGAAATACCAGGCAACGTGCTTGCGGATATCTCGGCACGCGTGTGCTTCGGTGTCGAAGAATTCGGTTAGCAATTCACCGTGGCGCTTAAACGCATCGGCAACCTCACCAAGGGTTGGCTGAATTAAATCAATTGCTGCATTGGAATTTGGGTCGCGTTCGTATTCATCGAACGCAGCCTGTAGGTCACCAAACAACCATGGTCTGCCCAGGCAACCGCGGCCAACCACCACGCCATCTACTCCGGTTTCACGCATCATGCGAATTGCATCACCGGCAGACCAGATGTCGCCGTTGCCTAAGACTTGAACATCCGGCAGGGCTTCGCGCAAGGTGGCGATTGCAGACCAGTCTGCATTACCCGAGTAATAATCTGCAGCAGTACGGCCGTGCAGGGCTACCGCCGCAACACCGGCATCACGTGCAGCCTTGCCCGCTTCGATGTAAGTGAGGTGATCGGCATCGATGCCTTTGCGCATCTTTACGGTGAGCGGAATATCGCCAGCCGCTTTCACAGCGGCCTTAACGATTGAAGCGAATAGATCCTGCTTCCAAGGTAGTGCGGCACCGCCGCCTTTTCTGGTGACCTTTGGTACTGGGCAGCCAAAGTTCAAATCAATGTGGTCGGCCATGTCTTCGGCAACCAGCATGGTCACGGCGTCGGAAATGGTCTTTGGGTCCACTCCGTAAAGCTGTACCGATCGGATGTCTTCAGACTCGTGGTGCCCAACCAAGCGCAGTGACTCTTCGGTTCTTTCAACCAAAGCGCGCGAGGTGACCATTTCTGAAACGTAAAGACCGCCACCGAATTCGCGACAGAGTCGGCGAAACGCAGTGTTGGTAATTCCGGCCATCGGCGCTAAAACCACAGGGGTTTTAATGTCGAGCTTTCCGTATTTCAGTCCTGGCATGTTTTTTGAGCAAAGCCTAAGAAACTAGCTTGGCACCCAGGTATTCGCGCAGCTTAGACAGCGATACTCGCTCTTGCTGCATGCTGTCGCGATCACGAACTGTCACCGCTTGGTCCTGCAGCGTGTCGAAATCGACAGTCACGCAGAACGGGGTTCCAATTTCGTCCTGGCGACGGTAGCGTCTTCCGATTGCGCCTGAATCATCGAAATCAATGTTCCAGTAACCGCGAAGTTCCTGTGCCAAATCACGAGCAACCGGTGAAAGTTCTTCATTGCGACTCAGTGGCAAAATTGCGGCCTTGATCGGCGACAAACGGTAATCCAAACGCAGTACGGTGCGAACATCTACGCCACCCTTTGTGTTGGGTGCTTCGTCTTCTGCATAGGCATCTACTAAGAAGGCCATGAGCGATCGAGTAAGTCCGGCGGCAGGTTCAATAACGTAAGGAGTCCAACGCTCATTCATGTTCTGATCGAAGTAACTTAAATCTGTTCCGGACTCTCTGGAGTGAGTTGTCAGATCGAAGTCAGTGCGGTTTGCTATGCCCTCGAGTTCACCAAATTCACTTCCAGGAAAACCAAAGCGATACTCGATGTCAACTGTTCGCTTTGAATAGTGCGAGAGTTTTTCCTTCGGGTGTTCGAACAAACGCAGGTTATCTGGGTTGATACCTAGATCGATGTACCAGTTCATGCGCTGTTCGATCCAGTAATCGTGCCACTGCTCGTCAGTGCCCGGCTCGACGAAGAATTCCATCTCCATCTGCTCGAATTCACGGGTGCGGAAGATGAAGTTTCCTGGCGTGATTTCATTTCGGAAAGATTTTCCGATTTGCCCGATTCCAAATGGCGGCTTCATGCGCGCTGCGCCAAGCACGTTGGCGAAGTTCACGAAAATTCCCTGCGCGGTTTCAGGGCGCAGGTAGTGCAAACCCTCTTCTGCGGCTACCGGACCTAAAAAGGTCTGCAGCAAACCGTTGAAAGCTTTTGGTTCCGTCCAGGTGCTCTTGCTGCCACAGTTTGGGCAAGCAATGTCATTCATTGACTCTGGGGCGCGGCCCTTTTTCTCTTCAAATGCTTCTTCTAGGTGATCCTGACGAAAGCGCTTGTGACAAGATGTGCATTCAATAAGCGGGTCGGAAAATTCGCGAACGTGACCCGAGGCCTCCCAAACCTTGCGAGGCAAGATAACCGATGAATCCAGTCCAACGATGTCTTCACGTGACTGAACAACGGTACGCCACCACTGACGCTTGATGTTTTCTTTTAGCTCGACACCCAAAGGTCCGTAATCCCAGGCGGAACGGCTGCCACCGTAGATTTCACCGGCCTGAAAAACAAAGCCACGACGTTTGGCTAGCGAAATAACTGATTCAAGACGGTTTGGGGTAGCCACAAAAACTCCTTTGCCAAGCTGGATGCCTGGTATTTGTTCGAAGTCTCTAGTCTACTTTGCCGACTTGGCTTTTGGCTTGTCTACTGCCCCGCCAAAGCGCCGGGATCTAGCCGCATAGTGACTAATTGCCTGCCAAAGTGTGGTGCGGTTGAAATCTGGCCAGAGTTCGTCCATGAAAACGAATTCGGCATAAGCGCTTTGCCATAACAAGAAGTTTGAAACACGCTGCTCCCCTGAACTCCGCAAGAACAGATCCACATCGGGTAGGTAATTCGTGTTCAAGTAGCGTTGCACGGTCTTTTCGGTAATTGATCCGGGCTTCAACTTCTTGGTGCGCACAGCTTCGGCAATCTGATTAACCGCGTCGGTGATTTCTATTCGAGAGCCGTAATTTACGCACATTGTCAAAATTAATTTTGAATTCTTGGCTGTCAATTTCTCTGCGGCCTGAAGCTCGTCGATTACGGATGGCCAGAGCTTTGGTCGCCTTCCCGCCCAGCGTATGCGAACACCCCACGAGTGCAGAGTGTCTCGCCGATTCTGCAAGACCTCGCGATTGAAGCCCATCAGGAATCGAACTTCCTCGGGTGAACGTTTCCAATTTTCGGTACTAAACGCGTAAACGGTTAGGTACTTAACCCCCGCCTCGAGTGCGCCCGCAACTACATCAAGCAAAGCAGCTTCGCCAGCCTTATGGCCTTCGATTCTGGTCAAGCCACGCTCATTAGCCCATCGACCATTGCCGTCCATCACGATCGCAACGTGCTGCGGCACAGAACCTGCCTTGAACTTAGGCATTTTTGGTTTTGTCATTCTCGCTCCACGTGTTGCAACGACTTCAAGCCGCGTTCGATGTGCCATTGGCTGTACGCAGCAACGATACCCGATGCCGACGCACGAATGTTTTCTGGTGCAGCATCAGCAACCTGCCAATCGCCGGCGAGCAGTGCTCCCAAAAGCTCACCGGTCATTGGATCGATTACCGCGGCACCAGCGGGTCGGCAATCCCGGCAGACCACACCACCAATTTGAATCACAAAAGCCTGATGCGGGCCGGGAGCGCCGCAACGAGAACAGTCACCAAAATTCGGCGCCCAGCCAGCAATAGAAAGTGCGCGCAGCAGATAAGAATCTAAAACCAGCGACGCATCGTGCTCGCGATTCGCTAGCGAACGCAGCGCTCCAACTAGAAGAAGATACTGCTGTGGTGATGAGTCCTCGCCGGTTAATTTTTCCGCAGTTTCGACCATTGCGTTAGCCGCCGTGTAACTCGGGTAATCTTCGATAATTTCGCGACCGTAAGAACCGATGGTCTCAACCTGATTCACGATGTCTAGGTTGCGGCCCTCATAAAACTGTGCGTCGACCACCATGAACGGTTCTAGGCGCGCCCCAAATTTTGATGCGGTGCGACGAACTCCCTTGGCCACCGCGCGAATCTGGCCGTTGTATCGACTAAGCAAAGTTACGATGCGATCCGCCTCACCGAGCTTGTGAGTGCGAAGCACGACTGCTTCATCTTTATATAGGGGCACCAAATAAGTATCGGCCCCGACTCGAGCTAAACACTCGAACGGGGCCGATACAAATGCAAAGTTATGCGCGAATTGCTCGGTTAACCGCCGAGATCACAGCCTTTAGCGATGCGGTTGAGATGTCGCCGTCGATGCCAACCCCCCAAAGAGTCTTGCCATTAACTTCAAGCTCGACGTATGCCGCAGCCTGGGCATCGCCGCCTGCGCTCAGGGTGTGCTCTACATAGTCGTGCAGACGCACGTTAACCCCCTGCTGTTCAAGCACGTTTAGGAATGCCGAAATAGGGCCGTTTCCGGTGCCATGAGCGTCAAGTTCGCCGTTGCCATCGCGCAGCACAATGTTCAAATCAACGGTGCCATCCATTTCGCTTTCGGTGCGCATCTTCTTTAGCTCGAAGCGGCCCCACTTTAGATCAATGCGGTCTGCCGGTGCCGGTAGGTATTCATCGGTGAAGATATCCCAAAGCGCGGCCGATGAAACTTCGCCACCGTCTTGATCGGTCTTGTTCTGCACCACGCGCGAGAATTCGATCTGCAATTTACGTGGCAAGTCAAGCGCGTGATCAGTCTTAAGCAAGTAGGCAACGCCACCCTTACCCGATTGTGAATTAACCCGGATAACTGCCTCGTATGAACGACCAACATCTTTCGGGTCAATTGGCAGATAAGGCACTGCCCAGACCAGGTCATCAACCGAAACTCCCTTGCTAGACGCTTCTTTTTGCATAAGCTCGAAGCCCTTCTTGATTGCGTCTTGGTGTGAACCAGAGAAAGCGGTGTAAACCAAGTCGCCGCCGTAAGGGCTGCGTTCATGCACCGGCAACTGGTTGCAGTATTCAACGGTGCGCTTAATCTCATCGAGATCGCTGAAATCAATGTGCGGGTCGATTCCCTGGCTAAACAGGTTTAGGCCAAGGGTGATTAAATCTACGTTTCCGGTACGTTCACCGTTTCCGAACAAGCAACCTTCGATTCGGTCGGCACCGGCCATGTAGCCAAGTTCGGCAGCTGCAACCGCCGTGCCTCGGTCATTGTGCGGGTGCAGTGAAATCAAAACGGAGTCACGACGTGAAATATTTCGGCTCATCCATTCAATTGAATCCGCGTAAACATTTGGGGTTGCCATTTCGACTGTCGCCGGAAGGTTAATTACCATCTTGTGATCAGGCTTAGGGTCAAGAACTTCAATCACGGCATTGCAGACCTCTACCGCGTATTCAAGTTCGGTGCCGGTGTAAGACTCAGGTGAGTACTCGTAATAAACATCGGTGTCTGGAATTGTCGACTCAAGTTCGCGGCATTTTTTTGCACCGGCCAGAGCGATATCCATGATGCCCTGCTTGTCTTGATTGAAAACCACGCGACGCTGCAGAACAGAAGTCGAGTTATAGAAGTGCACGATGGCCTTCTTGGCGCCGCGAAGTGATTCATAGGTTCGCTCGATCAATGCATCGCGTGCCTGAGTAAGAACTTGAATGGTTACGTCTGCTGGAATGTGGCCGTCTTGAATTAGTAGACGAACGAAGTCAAAGTCTGTCTGGCTAGCCGAAGGAAAACCAACTTCGATTTCTTTGTAGCCCATTTTCACCAAAAGCTGGAACATCTTAAGTTTGCGTTCCGGGCTCATCGGGTCGATCAGCGCCTGGTTACCGTCGCGCAAATCAACCGCACACCAACGTGGTGCTTCGCTGATGATCTTGTTCGGCCAGGTGCGATCTGGCAGTGAAATCTGAATTTGCTCGTGGAATGGCACATATTTGTGCACCGGCATGCCCGATGGGACTTGGGTGTTTTGCATTTTTGAGTGTCTTTCGTTTGTGGGTGGTCAGCCAGCAGAAGGCTCCGCGACGAGGTGGGCCTATTTAGGCCTCGCCGCGGCCACTAAGTAGTAGACCGAAGAACACGATTTCAGACTAGCCGCAAAGGTTGCTAAAAGCCAAGTTTTCCAAGCTGCTTGGGGTCACGCTGCCAATCGCTGGCCACCTTGACTCGAAGCCCCAAAAACACCTTCGTGCCAATCAGTTTTTCAATTTCCAAGCGGGCACGCTTGCCAACATCGATCAAACGAGAGCCCTTGTGGCCAATAATGATTCCCTTTTGGCTGTCTCGCTCGACAAAAATGTTGGCATGTATGTCGGTCAACTTGCCGCCCTCGCGTTCGGAGATCTCATCCACGGTGACGGCGATGGAGTGCGGCAGTTCATCGCGCACGCCCTCTAGGGCTGCCTCGCGAATCAGCTCACAGATTCTGGCTTCGAGGGATTCGTCGGTAACGGCATCGGCCGGGTAAAGCGCGGGCGATTCCGGCATCAAATCAATTAGCACCTTGGTAAGCACTTCGAGTTGATCCTCGGTCACAGCCGAAACTGGCACAATTTCTTTCCAATCGCGCAGCTGTGAGACCGCAATTAGCTGTGCGGCCAATTGTTCTGGTGATACCAGCTCACACTTGGTGACAATCGCCACCAACTTGGCACGTCGAAACTCGTTTAGTTGTTCATTGATGAACTGGTCGCCCGGACCGATTTTTTCATTCGCTGGAATGCAGAACCCAATTACGTCTACATCGCCAAGGGTTTGCTCAACCAAATCGTTTAGGCGCTGCCCCAATAAAGTTCTAGGGCGGTGCAGCCCAGGCGTATCGACCAAAATTAGTTGCCCGTAATCGCGGTGCACAATTCCGCGAATCGCACGACGGGTGGTTTGCGGCTTAGCGCTGGTAATCGCAATCTTCTCGCCAACTAAAGCATTGGTCAGAGTCGACTTACCAACATTAGGTCGCCCCACAAACGAGGCGAATCCGGCTCGGTGAACCTGAATCATTTTTCGTCCTCGTTTTCGCTTAGCGCCTGCTGCATGTCAATTAGGTCTTGATCCAATTGCACCAGCACGGTAACTAGCCGCTTGCGGCGACCTTCAATACGGTCGGCGGTAAGCAAGAGCCCCGAAACCTTCACTTCATCGCCTCGATTCGGCAACTTGCCAAGCTCTTTGGTTAGCAAGCCGCCGACACTATCAACGTCTTCGTCCTCAAGTTCAAGTTCGAATTGTTCACCAAGTTCGGCAAGTGAATAACGCGCGCTGACTCTAAAACGGCCATCGCCAAGGTCGTCAACGTCGGGCAAATCTTTATCGTATTCATCGCTGATTTCACCAACGATTTCTTCGATTACGTCTTCCATGGTTGCCAACCCAGCAACCCCTCCATATTCATCAACGATGATGGCAATGTGAGTTGAACTCAACTGCATCTCGCGCAGCAGGTCATCCACCGGCTTTGATTCTGGAATAAAGATTGCCGACCGTGCACATTCCGCAGTCAGCATAGTTTCGAGCTTTGCTGGTGACTCGTGCATAATTCGCGCAACGTCTTTCAAATACAAAATTCCGCTGACATCGTCTACCGTCTTGCCTAGAACAGGCAAACGCGAATACCCGCGACTCAGAAAGACACTCATGGCCTTCGAGAGCGTTGAATCGCCGCTCACCGTAGCCATGTCAATGCGCGGCACCATGATTTCGCGAACAATGGTCTCCCCAAAGTCTTCTACCGAATCCAAAAGTTCCTGCTCGAACTCTTCAGGCACGTCTAACTTCGGCAAAGAAATTGGTGTGAACAACAGGTGAATCGAATCAACCAGCGAAGCGGTGAGCTTCAATAGCCACTGGCCGAGTTTGGCATGTCCGGCATATTTCGCAGCTACCTGGGAACCAAAAAGCAATGCAATCATTAGCGCCACCGAGATCAGCGCTGACCACCACCAAGCCAAATCATATGGATTAACTGCTTGACCAATTACCACACCAAAGATTCCAGTGAGCGCAAGTCGAACAAAGCTAAGCGATTCGGCCTTTTCTTGATTGTCTACCTCTAGCGCCGCCTTAACCACAGCGGTTGCAGTGGTGAACACAGCAAGCAGAACGGCTATCCAGATAGCGAGAATTATCAACTAGCTACCCTGCTCTTGGCTATAGAAGCCTTCAAGTATTTGTTTTTGCAGTCCGAACATCTCTTGTTCTTCCTCTGGCTCTGCGTGGTCAAAGCCCAGAAGGTGAAGTATTCCGTGAGTGGTCAAAAGCAAAATTTCGTTAATTGGTTCGTGCCCGGCCGCTGCGGCCTGAACAATCGCGACCTGCGGGCATACCACAATGTCACCTAGCAAACCTGGGTCGGCAACTTCCCCTTCGGTACCTGGGCGCAATTCATCCATCGGAAAACTGAGCACGTCGGTAGGGCCTGGTTCGTCCATCCATTGAATGTGTAGAACTTCCATTGCAGCCTCATCGACAAACTGAATTGCCAGGTCAGACTTCGGATGGATGCGCAACGAGTCAAGAGCAAACGATGCTAGCCGTAAAACGCGCGCCTCATCGACCTCAATTGTCGACTCGTTGCTGATTTCAATCGTCATTTCTTTTTTGCCTTTAGATTGTCTTCGTACTTCGAATAGGCGTCAACAATTTTGGCAACCAGTGAGTGCCGCACAACGTCTTCTGAAGTAAGAGTGGCAAAGTGCATGTCGTCGAGCTTGCCAAGTGCTGACACAGCTGTGCGCAAGCCAGAGGTTCCGGTCGGCAAGTCAATTTGGGTGATGTCACCGGTGACGACCATTTTCGAATTAAAACCAAGTCGGGTCAAAAACATCTTCATTTGTTCCGGGGTGGTGTTCTGTGCCTCATCAAGAATGATGAATGAATCGTTCAGTGTTCTACCGCGCATGTAAGCCAGCGGCGCAACTTCGATGGTGCCCGCGGCCATTAACTTGGGAATTGATTCTGGCTCTAGCATTTCGTGCAGCGCATCAAAGAGCGGACGAAGATACGGATCGATTTTGTCGTTAAGCGTTCCAGGTAGAAAGCCAAGACGCTCGCCCGCTTCAACAGCTGGGCGAGTCAAGATAATGCGACTTACCTCTTTACGTTGCAGAGCCTGCACCGCTTTTGCCATGGCTAGGTAAGTTTTACCGGTACCAGCCGGACCAATGCCAAACACCACAGTGTTCTGATCAATGGCATCCACATATTTCTTTTGCCCCAGAGTCTTAGGGCGAATGTTCTTACCGCGCGAGCTCAGAATGCTCTGACTCAGCACATCGGCAGGTCTTGCCGACTCATCAATCATTCGTGCCGATCGAGTCACATCTTGCGGGGCTAGGTCTTGACCGTTGGCAATCAACTCGATCAGTTCTTCGACCAAATTGATAGCGCCAGAAACATCGGCCTGGGGACCCTTAAATACCAACTCATTGCCACGAGCATGAACTTCGACAGCCGGAAAGGTTTGTTCCAGAGTCTTCAATAGTCGATCCTCAGGTCCAAACAACGAAACCATAGACACCCCGACTACCTGCAGGTGTTCGACGATCGTCTTTTTAGAAGAGTTAGTTGGCAAACTGATCCTTTGGCGTACGGCTGGTGATGTGGCCGTGCGCGTGAAAAACGGTTTGACCAGCTTCTGCACCGGTATTAAAGCTGAATCGGAAGGAACCTTGCGAGTGCTCTTCGGCAATTCGGCTGCCAAGCTGCATCAAATCAACTAGTTCTGCCGGCGCCTGCATTGATAGTTCGGCGACATTGGCATAGTGGTTTTTTGGAATCACCAGAATGTGGATTGGTTGGCGAGGGGAAATATCCCAGAAGGCAACCGAGTGATCAGTTTCGGCAACTAGGTTTGCCTGGATATTCTTTGCTGCAATTTTGCAAAAAATACAGTCGCTGTTGTTCAAAATTTCCTCCGCAATAAGTCTAGTTTGCGCGCAATCAGCCGCGTCTGGACCAAGCTCCACTAAGCACGTTCAGGGCAGCAATTGCAGCTACCCCCGCGGTTGAGGTTCGCAGAATTGACTCGCCCAAATGTACCCGCACTGCCCTAGCCGCTTCTAGACCCACTAGTTCGGCCTCGCTGATGCCGCCCTCTGGGCCAACCACCAAAGCAACTTGAGTGATCTCGGTGAAAGCAATCTCATTTATCCCAGTAGTTGACGTTGGATCCAAAACCAAAACAAGATCAAACTGATCCACCAATTGGTCAAAATTGGCGCTCGTGATCGGCTGCATAACTTCAGGGGTAAAGGAACGCAGGCTCTGCTTAGCTGCCTCGTTCACAATGGTTTGCCAGCGCTCGCGCCCTTTTTCTTCTTTAAGCCCTATCCAGCGACTAATCGAACGCTCGGCCTGCCAAGGCACAACCTGCATCACACCCAGTTCTGTCGCAGCCTGAATTGCGAGTTCGTCGCGATCACCTTTTGCCAGTGCCTGCACCAGTGTGATTTGCAAATCAGGTGCATTCTCTTGAACTGCCGATTGAACCTTAGCGGTCAGTGAATTACTCGCCGCTGTGCTAACAATCGCGCGAATGCGAAGGCCTTTGCCATTGGTGAATTGAATTGCTTCACCTTCACGCATGCGACGCACCGAAGCTGCGTGCTTTGCCTCCGCACCGGTTAATTCAATTATTTGCCCGACAGTTGGCAAGCTCTGAAGGTCAAGATGAAAAAGTGGTTCGACCACGATTAGTTTTTCTTCTTACCGGCGAAACGGCCGTGCGAATGCTTAACCAATTTGATGGTTTCATCTTTGCGAAGCCCAGCAAGCGAGCGGAAAAGCTCTTTTTGCTTTGAATCAAGTTTGGTTGGAGTAACCACCTGAAGGGAAATCTTCAAATCTCCTCGGCCAGAAGTTCTTAGGTGCTGAACCCCCTTGCCCTTGATCGAAATAATTTCGCCGGTCTGAATACCAGGTTCAATTTTTACTTCGAGCTCACCGTCAAAGGTTTCAATCTTGGCAAGCCCGCCCAACACGGCTTCGTGCATCGGCACTTCAAGAGTGCAAGTCAAATCATCGCCTTGGCGACCGAATACATCGTGCTCCTTGACAGACATGTCGACGTAGAGATCGCCGCTTGGCCCACCCGCAAAGCCAACCTCACCGTTGCCTGCCAATTGCAAACGCAAACCATCTTCAACACCAGCAGGAATATTTAAATCGATAGTTCGACGTGCCCGCACGCGACCCTGGCCTCGGCAGTCAACACATGGATCTGGAATCACCTGGCCATAGCCACGACACGAACCACACGGCGCCGAGGTGACCACGTTGCCCAGCAAAGAACGAACTTGGCGCTGAATCTGACCAGAGCCACGACAAACATCACAGGTCATTAGAGATGTACCCGGGCGGCAGCAAGAACCACCGCAGGTTTCACAAAGCACGGCGGTGTCGACTTCGACCTGCTTGGCAACACCAAAGACAACCTCTTCAAGAGTTAGGTCTACGCGAATCAGCGCATCTTGCCCGCGTTCTGCTCTAGATTTTGGTCCGCGCGATGCTCCACCACCAAAGAAGGTGTCAAAAATATCCCCGAAGCCAAAACCGGCTGCGCCAAATGGATCTTGGCCGCCCATGTCGTACTGTCGGCGTGCGTTCGAATCACTAAGCACCTCATAGGCGTGGGTGACCGATTTAAATTTTTCTTGCGCGTCGGCAGACGGGTTTACATCTGGGTGTAACTCGCGAGCCAGTTTGCGGTAAGCCTTTTTAATCTGGTCTTCGCTGGCGTCGCGCGCTACACCTAGCACTTCATAGTGATCAGCCAAGTGTTCCTCAGTTTCCTAATGCCTTGGTCAAATATCTAGCCACCGCACGAACGGCAGAAATATTTGACGAGTAATCCATACGAGTCGGGCCGATCACGCCAAGCTTGGCGATTTCACTGCCCTGGTTCTCATAACCGCTAACCAAAACAGATGCGTTGCTCAAACCTTCAAAACTGTTCTCGCGACCAATGCGCAAACTCACTCCGTGTTGCTCTGCTTGCATCTCACTGATCAGCTTCAACAACACGACTTGCTCTTCAATAGCCTCGAGCACCGGAGAAATTGACCCAGGAAAGTCTTCTTCGCGCTTTGCCAAATTTGCGGTACCGGCCAGAATGATTTTTTCTTGGCGGTTAGCATCAACCTGTTCACTTAGGTTGTTCAAAATAAGTTTTGCAACTTTTGCATTTTCTGCGCGCAGTCCCGCAGCAATCGGCTTAATTTTTTCGGCGACCTCGCTTAGCGGCACACCAGCGAGGGCTGCATTTAGCTTGGCTCGCAACTCGGCGACAAAACCTTCATCCACGGCCACACCGAGCTCGACCACGTGCTGTTGAATTCGACCGTTATCGGTGATCAAAACCAAAAGCACTCTTGTGTCGGCAGCGGGGATTAATTCGATGTGGCGAATCGAGGCTTTGCCGAGCGTTGGGTATTGCACCATAGCCACCTGATTGGTCAGTTGCGAAAGCAATCGGACCGTACGGCCAAGTGTTTCATCTAGATCGGCAGAACCGACCATAAAAGTTTCAATTGCATCGCGCTCGGCCTTAGCCAGAGGCTTTACCTCATCTAGACGATCAACAAAAAGTCGGTAGCCCTTATCGGTTGGCACGCGCCCGGCAGAAGTGTGCGGGGCGTGAATAAGTTCTTCATCTTCTAGCAGCGCCATGTCGTTACGAATAGTGGCCGCGGACACTCCGAAGGAGTGACGTTCGACCAACGATTTAGAGCCCACCGGCTCTTTGCTGGCAATGTAATCCTGAACGATGGCGCGCAGCACTTCGAGACTGCGGTCTGGAATCACGACACCCCTCCTCGTTTAGCACTCTTACTACCTGAGTGCCAATATTACCTGCGACAATGGGCAATAGATAGAAGGAGTAATCGTTGAGCGACTCAAATAACGAATACAAACTACCGGCCGAACCGCTAACCAAGGATCAAGAGCGATTCTGGGCCATCGCCATTCACGCCTTTGGTGTGATCCTCGAATTTTTTGCCCCGCTGCTGGGTTACCTACTGCTCAAGGACCGTGGCCCGTTCATAAAACATCACGTCACCGAATCACTTAACTTCGGCATCACGATGGTTTTGGTTTACGTTGTGCTGGCAATCAGCATTGTCGGTTGGTTGTTGTTCTGGCTACCGCCGATTTACTGGACCATTTTCAGAATTTACGCCGCGTACCGAGCAAGCCAGGGCGAGTTTTATCGCTACCCGCTTACCGTTCGATTCGTTCGCTAACCGACTAACGCGCGTACCAGGGCGTCGGCGAGCAATCGCCCCTTTAGTGTCAGCCTAATTTGACCCTGAAGCGCCTCGCGGGCCTCGATCATTCCGTCGGCAATGAATCCGGCAATCAGATTCTTAGCGTTTGGATTGATTGATTTGGCCAGCTCGATCGAAAGACCGTCGGCAATACGTACCTCAAGCAAAATTCTTTCGGTTAGTCTCGTGTGCTCGTCGAGAGTTTCGCGCCCGGCTGCAGGCGAAAGCATTGAATTTACCTTGGTCGAATATGCACTTGGATGTTTTACATTCCACCAACGAGTACCACCCATGTGACTGTGCGCACCAGGTCCAAACCCCCACCAGTCTTGCGATTGCCAATATGCAATGTTGTGCTTCGATGCATGGCCCGGTTTTGACCAGTTGCTCACTTCGTACCAATCGAATCCAGCTGCCGAGAATAATTCGTCGGCAAGTTCATATTTATCGGCCTGCAAATCTTCGTCGGGTTCTGGTAATTCACCCTTAGCGATCTGTCGCGCCAACTTGGTGCCGGGCTCGACTATCAGCGCGTAAGCAGAAATGTGATCCGGTTCCATAGCCAAAGCTTCTTCAACGCTGGTGCGCCATTGTTTCAAGCTCTCGTTTGGTGCACCGTAAATCAGATCAACCGATGTGCCAAGGCCGGCAGACTTCGCGGCCGAGATTGCAGCGCGCACCCGCTTTGGGTCATGAGTGCGTTCGAGTGTGGCTAGCACCTCCGGCACCGCAGACTGCATTCCAATTGAAAGCCGATTAAACCCGCCGCTAACCAGTGCGTCGAGATATGCCTGATCAACCGAATCAGGGTTCGCTTCGGTCGTAACCTCGGCGCCATTTTGAATACCAAAGCTCAGGCTTAATTTGTTCAGAATCGAAACCAAGTCGGCAGCCGGCAATTGAGTTGGTGTGCCGCCGCCGAAAAAGACGGTGGCAAGTTCTCGACTGACAAAATTTGAATTTGCTAATACCGCAGCTGCAAACTCAATTTCACGATTAAGCACCATGGCGTAGTCGGATTGTTTTGCGCCGTCCAATTCGCTTGCGGTGTAGGTGTTGAAATCGCAATAGCCACAGCGCACGGTGCAGAACGGAATATGAACGTAAGCGTGCAGCGTGCGATTTGCAGCATCGGCTGCGGCCTGTGCGGCTAACAAGCCATCGGCAGGGGCAGGGTCGCCAATTGGTTGCGGGCCGGCCACTACTTGCCCTTCTTCTCGCCCTTTTTCTCGCCGTCGGTTGAAAGCGCGGCGATAAAGGCCTCTTGCGGTACCTCTACGCGACCAACCATCTTCATGCGCTTCTTACCCTCTTTTTGCTTCTCAAGAAGTTTGCGCTTTCTAGAAATGTCACCACCGTAACACTTGGCCAAAACGTCTTTTCGCATTGCACGAATGGATTCACGCGCAATGATTCGGCTGCCAATTGCGGCTTGAATCGGAACCTCAAATTGTTGACGGGGAATCAGCTCACGGAGTTTTCCGGTAATCATCACGCCGTATGCGTAAGCCTTGTCTTTGTGCACGATTGCGCTAAAGGCATCTACCTGCTCGCCCTGCAACAGCAGATCCACCTTGACTAGATCACCCTGCTCGAGCCCTGCCTCTTCATAGTCAAGTGACGCATAGCCAGCGGTCTTGCTCTTAAGTTGATCGAAGAAATCAAAAACAATTTCCGCAAGCGGCAGGGTGTATCGAAGCTGCACTCGATCTTCGCCTAGATATTGCATGTCGATCATGGTTCCGCGACGTGCCTGGCAAAGCTCCATCACGGTGCCGGTGTAATCCTTTGGCAAAAGAATGGTTGCCTTAACAATTGGCTCCATTACCTTCTTGACCTTGCCCATTGGAAACTCACTTGGGTTGGTGACGGTAATTTCTTTTCCGTCTTCCATGGTGACTTCGTAGACCACAGAAGGTGCGGTGGCAATTAGGTCTAGACCGAATTCGCGTTCTAGACGTTCGGTAACAATCTCGAGGTGCAATAGGCCAAGAAAGCCGCAGCGGAAACCAAAACCAAGCGCAACCGAAGTTTCTGGTTCATAAACCAAAGCTGCGTCTGAAAGCTTTAATTTATCTAGCGCTTCGCGCAGTGCCGGGTAATCGCTGCCGTCGATTGGGTAAACGCCCGAGTAAACCATTGGCAATGGTTCTTTGTAACCCTTGAGCGCTTCGGTAGCCGGCTTCGCCTGGTTAGTAACTGTGTCACCAACTTTTGACTGGCGAACATCTTTTACACCGGTAATCAGGTAACCCACTTCGCCAACACCGAGACCCTTGGTCGGTTCCGGCTCTGGAGAGGAAACACCGATCTCAAGCAATTCGTGAACCGCTTTGGTCGACATCATTTGAATTTTTTCGCGTGGACTCAGCTTGCCGTCAATCATTCGAACGTAAGTGACCACACCGCGGTAGCTGTCGTAAACCGAGTCAAAGATCATTGCTCGAGCTGGCGCATTTGCATCGCCCACCGGATTCGGCACCAAAGAAACAATTCGATCAAGTAGCGCGTCGACACCGACACCGGTTTTACCCGAAACACGAAGGCAGTCCTCAGGGTTGCCACCAATTAGGTTGGCTAGCTCTTCAGCATATTTTTCAGGTTGCGCCGCAGGCAGATCGATCTTGTTAAGCACCGGAATGATCTCAAGATCGTTTTCCATAGCTAGATACAGGTTTGCCAAAGTCTGCGCCTCAATGCCCTGAGCGGCATCGACAAGTAGCACCGCTCCTTCGCACGCGGCTAGCGAGCGAGAAACTTCGTAGGTGAAATCCACGTGACCAGGGGTGTCAATCATGTTCAGTGCATAGGTAGTGCCGTCGACTTCCCAAGGCATACGGACGGCCTGCGACTTAATAGTGATGCCGCGCTCGCGTTCGATATCCATGCGGTCTAGGTACTGAGCACGCATCGATCGGTCATCGACCACGCCGGTCAGCTGCAACATGCGGTCGGCCAAGGTCGACTTTCCGTGGTCAATGTGGGCAATGATGCAGAAGTTCCGGATCTGCGCCGGGTTGGTCTTAGCCGGCTCTAGGCGGCTAGTGGCGCGTGGCGACAAGAAATACCTCTGTGTGAATGAAGATTTACGGCGAATCCGTGTCTCTATTGTCGCACAGGCCCCGCCTCAGCCGGCTCAAATCGGCCATGGTTGCCTTTATCTAGGCCAAACCGGTAGGATTAGAAGTCGATACGGATGAGTGTCTCCATCCAAATCCCACTAAAAAATCTTTAGTCGTTCGTTTGAGCGACTAGTCAAGAAAGTGAAACATGGCAAATATCAAGTCACAGATCAAGCGCATTGGCACCAACCTTAAGGCTGCTGAGCGCAACAAGGCTGTAAAGAGCGAGCTAAAGACTGTTGTTCGTGCAGCTCGTGAAGCAGCGGCTGCCGGAGACAAGGCTGCAGCTGCCACCGCTTTGGCACTTGCTGGCAAGAAGCTAGACAAGGCAGTTTCAAAGGGTGTAATCCACAAGAACCAGGCTGCTAACCGCAAGTCTGCTCTTGCTAAGAAAGTCTCTTCGCTTTAATCCAAGCGTTAGCAAATCCCGAGTCGAATGGCTCGGGATTTTTACTTTAAGTGGCGCAGCGGAATATGGCCCTCGCGCCCAGCATAAAATCCGCTGATGGTTTGCAGCGCGGTCAGTAGAACCAAAAGACTCATGCTGACTAGCCAGGCCGACGTTAGATTAGCCAACCAACCGATGGCAAAGGTGCCGATAGCCGAAATCAGATAACCCAAACCTTGGGCCAGGGTTGACAGCTGCGTGGTTTGCGCCTGACTCGACGCACGAATGCTGATCAGCGATAGCGAAATTGGAAAAGTTGCCGACATTCCCAGGCCAAGAAACACGCAGGCCCAAATGGTCAGGCTCGGTGAAATTGGCTGCTGCATTTGCACCGCGTACAAAATGAAACCAACCATGGATAGCAAACTGCTGCCCGAAGCCCACAGCGCCTGTGACTTGAATCTCTTGAGCACAGAAGACACCACAAGCCCAAAAGGAATTCCGACAGCGCTGGCCAGCCCTAGAAAACCACCGGCCGCCTCAGGAGTTGCACCAACCGAAATCAAAGCGGTCGGCAACCAGCCAAGTATTGAATAAAAACCTAGCGATTGCAGGCCAAAGAAAATAACAATTGCCCAGGTCAGCGGTGATCGATAAACCGCTGCCTTTTCTTCGACCGCAGCAGCAGCCGGCTGTGGCACATGTTCTTCGGTCGCACGCACCTGCGGCAACCAAAGCAAAATTGCCAGCACGGTCGGTGCCAACCAAATAGCCAGCGCCTGACTCCAACCGCCCAATAGTGCACTCGATGGCACTGCCAGCGTTGCCGCTGCACTTGCCGAAACCGCGAGCAATGTTGTGTAGACGCCAGTGACCATTGCTACGTGATTCTTGAAATTCGTGCGCACCACTGTCGGCAACAAAACGTTGGCAACCGCAATTGCGAGTCCGGCACCGATTGTGCCTACAAGCAAACCTGCGTAGCCAAAGACCATACGGGCAGCAAGTGAAAGAGCAAGCACTACAAGCACGTAGAACACACCGGCGTTCACGCCAACTCTGCGCACTAACCAGGGGCTGAAGAATGCGCCTAGGCCGAAACAAAGCACCGGAGCCGAATTCAAAGCCGATGTCATCGCGGGTGTCATGGCCAAAGCCGAGACGATTTCTGGTAGCAACGGCCCGATGGGTGCAACCGGTGTGCGCAGCACCACTGCTATGAACATCAGCGCCAAAAGACCAAGCGCGCCAAATCTTTTAGCCATGCACCGCGCCCTTGTTTGCGAGCAACTGAACTAATTTCTCTAACGCGAAAATTGGATCGCGTTCGGCACCCTTTGCTGCAGCATCGGCGGCGGCCATAGCTCTGATTGCATTAGCCAGGCCATCTTCAGTCCAACCGGCAAGGTCTTTGCGTGCGCGATCGAGTTGCCAAGGCGCCATGCCTAAGCTCTGCGGCGATGCCGAGCGGTTTCCATAAATCTTTGCCATTTGGCGAATTTTCATCGACAGGGCGGCAACCAAAGGCACCGGGTCAGCACCAGTAGCAAGCGCGTGTCGCAATAGGGCCAGCGCCTCACCAGATCGACCGGCCAAGGCAGCATCGGCAACCTTGAACGCATTGGTCTCGACGCGCCCACCGTAGTAGCGCTCTACTATTTCTTCGGTAATCGAGTCAGCGCTATCGAGCAGTAACTGGTTACAAGCGGCAGCTAACTCGGCAATATCATCGGCAAACGCATCTAGTAAAGCTCGCACCGCGGCAGGGTTTATTTTTCTGTCGGCGTGCTGGAATTCACCCAGCACAAATGCCTGGCGTTCGGCATCTTTCTTAATGTCGGCGCAAGCAATTTCAACCGCGTACTCGGTATCGCGAATAGCCTCGACCAACTTCTTGCCACGCACGCTGGATCCGTTGTGTCGCAAAATAACTGTTGTGTCATCGGTCGGGTTCAACAAATAGTCCAGCCCGTCGGTGATTAGGTCATCCGAGCATTTTTCGAAGCCACGGATTATCACCAGTCGAGGCTCGGCAAACAGCGACGGGCTGGTGAGGTTCAATAAAGTGCCTGCGGTATAGTCGGCCGCTTCAATCTCGTGCAGTTCGAGCGCAGCGTCTTTTTTCTTAAGCTCTTCGCGAATCGAACGAATAGCGCGTGTGGCTAGAAGTTCTTCTGGGCCAGATACGAAAACAACCGGTGCCGAGCTAGCCTTGCGCCAATCCAATTGTTTTGCTTTACCCACCTAGACAGCCTAGCCCGCACCGGCTTCGGAATAAGTGAGGCCATTTTCCTGCCAGGCCAGCGCTACCGCCCCACTCAGGTCAGTTCGCAATATTTTCGACCCTACTCGGTTAAGTAAGTCCAAGGTGCGAGCGGTCGGGTGACCGTAACTGTTGCTGGCGCCTACCGAGATAAGGCTTACTTCTGGCTTGATGGCTTCGATCAATTCGGCGAACTGGTCTGCCGAGCCATGGTGCGAAACTTTCAGCACCAGGGGCACGCTTTTTAAGTTCGGCTGATCCAGCAAAACTGAGCGACTTGCCAGATTCATCTGTGCTTTCTCTGGAGCATCCGCCATGGCTAAAAAATTGAATTCATCAAAAGTAAATAACAAAACTACACTCGCCGAATTCGAATCTTCGGCACCTTGCGCGCCACGTTCCGGCGATAGCACCTGCCATTCAACGTCGCCGAGCGTGCCATTGGTTCCCCGCTCAACTTCGTAAGTTTTAATTTGCGCCTCGCGCAGGATGCGATCAGTGTCTTGCGCTGCCCAGCGTGAATCTTCAAACGGACTGATCAAGGCTTGGTCTACCTTTCGATTCTTTAGTGCTCCGGCAAGCCCGCCGATGTGATCCTGATCGAAATGGGTAAGTACCAACAGGTTGATGTGTGTGACGTTCAAATTGTTCAGGCATTTTTCGATTAACTTGGGCTCGCGGCCAACATCGATTAAGGCAATCTGACCAGCAGACCGAACCAAAATTGCGTCACCCTGCCCCACATCGCAAGCGACTACTTGCCAGTCCAAGTTTGGCCACATGGTTTGACGCAATTTATTCGCGCCGGTAAGACTCAAAGTTATTGCGACCGCCCCGGTGAGCGTTATCACCGCCACATTCTTAAATCGGATCGGCTTGGCAAACACCCAGGCCAGTACTGCAACTATCACTGCAGTTCCGGCTAGCGCACCGACCACACCGGTCGGCCACGCAATTGATGTATTCGGCCAACTCGAAAGCGTTTGCGCGGTGATCTTGATCAACCAGGCAGGAAAGCTGGCGAGCCAAGATAGGCCGTAGCTAAGCCCAGGTGCAACCGGAGCGAAAAGGCAAGCGAAGATTCCCAGCACGGTGATTGGCGCAACTAACGGTTCGGCAATCAAATTTGCGGCCAGTGAATATGTCGCCAATCCATCTTGCAACTGCAAAAGAATTGGCAAACAAAATATTTGCGCAGCAACCGCCACCGAGAGTGCCAACGCTAAATATCGAGGCAAATAGTTTTCAAGTTTTTCGGCAAGAGGCGCAGTCAACAGCAGAATGCCTAGTGTGGCCGCAACCGAGAGCGCAAATCCGTAGTCAACTGCAAGCCAGGGGTCGGCGATTAGTAGTACTAGCGTCGCTAGCGCTAGAGCATGAGTTGTTTTCGCTTTGCGACCCATGCCAATCGAAAGCAAAACCATCGCCGCCATAACGGCAGCCCGAATCACGCTGGGCTGCGCACCCACTAGCAATACATAGCCGGCCAAACAGCCAATGCTCAGCCACACTCGCATCCACTTGGCTAGACCCAGAGCCTTAAACAAAAAATAGAAAATAGCCAGCACAATGGCACAGTTCGCACCCGAGACCGCGGTTAGGTGAGTTAGCGAAACAGTTTTCATGTCCGCAATCAGTCCGGCGCTGAGTTTGCTGGTGTCTCCGATTGCCAAGCCTGCAACTAAACCAGCCGAATCAAGATCGATGCCACCTAGATTCTTTATGAATTCACCTCGAAATGCGTTAATTAGCCTGGGTGCATCAGTGGCGGCTTGCACCAGCTGCAGAGCAGAGACACATCGCGAGCGAAAGCCAGCGCGGTCGCCGGCCAGAGTTGCGCGAAATTCCAATCGACAAGAAGCAATGTCACCGCGCTGAAATTTTGCCAATTCCTTGTCGTCAGTCAACTGCCCCCTTGCGACCAGTGCGATTGACTCTTGACGCAACGTAGCGGTGTTAAGTTTGATCGCCGCGCTAAGTCTGCTCGAGCTGAAACTTGGTTTGGGGTTCTCTAGAAATTCAAAGCTGGCCTCAGCCTGACCGATCTTGGCGATTGGCTCGTCTAATTCGATAGGCCTTGAAGCCTGATGCTGAATCGCAAAAGAGCTCAACGCCAAAAACAGGCTGGCGAACATCAACCCCAGATTTCGCTTCACGAAAGCCCTAGCAAGTTCAGCAACGCAGCAAGAACTAACCAAACCAAAGCGGTAGACAACCAGATTCTCAAAGAACTACCTGATTCTTCAGACCGGCAAAAAGTTTGTCACCGATGCCGCTGATGTTCAGAAGATCTTCTTTCTTCTTGAAACCGCCGTTGGCTTGACGCCAGTCAACAATTCGACCCGCCAGCGCCGGCCCAACGCCGGGCAAAGCCTCAAGCTCGGCAGCGCTCGCCCGATTTAGGCTGATGCTCGCGACGCTAGAGCCATTGATGCTGGTTGTGGGTGGTTGAAAATCGCCAACCTTGAGAACTATTACCTGCTCACCGTCAGTTAGTTCTCTAGCTAAATTCACGCTCGATTGCTCTGCGTTTTTAGTAAAACCAGAAGCCGCGAAGATGGCATCCATCACGCGCGAACCGGATTCGAGCTCATAAATGCCAGGCTTAGAAACCTCGCCCACCAGGTGAACAAAAATTTTGGCTGGAACTACGGCAGCGAGCGTGCTGGGGTCGGGCGCACTCACCGGCTGCGGTTTCGGAACATTAGCGACCATGGCATTGATCACAAAGATTATTGCCGCGACCGCAGCGCCGAAACCGAGAAGTGCTTTACGACTCAGTGGCGTTTTATTACTGAGTGCCGCAATCAATTGTGCTTTGAGCCATTCCACAAGGCAAAAAAATAAGACGCCATAGCACGAAGCTACGACGTCTTTGAGTTTTTGTGGATAACTACTTAGTCGCGATGTTCACAAGTTTCGGAGCACGCACAATGATATTTGCGATTTGCTTGTCACCAATGGCTCGCTTGACCGTTTCGCTAGCCAAGGCCTGGGCCTGTAGATCACTCTCTGTGATGTCAACTGAAACTTCAAACTTATCGCGAAGTTTGCCGTCGACTTGAACTACGGCAATTACCGAACTCTCAACTAGCAAAGACTGATCTGCATCTGCAAGTCTTGCCAGAGCTACTCCCGGTGCATGGCCAAGTTTTTGCCACATGTCTTCTGCCGTATATGGCGCAAAAAGTGAAAGTGCTTTGGCTACCGTTTCGGCAGCTTCACGAACGGCCGGGTCAGCCGCTCCGGCTTCGCCATCGATAGCCTTGCGTAAAGCATTCACCAATTCCATGATCTTGGCCACACCAACATTGAACTTAAAACCTTCAATAAGAGGGCCGAAGTCACGCAGGAAAGCATGAGTTGCTTTTCTAAGTTCTTGATTGCCAGTCTTTGGGTCTGCCCCCACCGCACTGGTTACATCGTTTGCCGCGCGCCAGGCTCGTGCCAAGAATTTTGCGGCACCACCAGGCGATACATCTGCCCAGTCAATGTCATCCTCGGGTGGGCCAGCGAAAGACATAGTCAGACGCACTGCGTCAACACCGTGCTCATCTAGCTGCTGGCTAAGCGCAACCAGATTGCCGCGTGACTTCGACATGGCGCTGCCGCCCATCAGAACCATTCCCTGATTTAGCAAACGAGTGAAAGGTTCTTCAAAATCAATGTAGCCAAGATCGTGCAACACCTTGGTGAAAAAGCGTGCATAAAGAAGGTGCAAAATCGCGTGCGTTACACCACCGACATACTGATCGACCGGAGCCCAGTCTTTAGCAGCTTGTTTAGGGAACGCCTCGGTCTCTGAGTTCGGTGAAAGGAATCTCAAGAAATACCATGATGAATCCACGAAGGTATCCATTGTGTCGGTATCGCGCTTTGCCGGTGAAGCACACTTAGGGCAATTTACGTTTACCCAGTCGCTGGCCCCACCTAGCGGTGAAGTGCCCTTTGGTTTCAGGTCGAGGCCCTCGGCCGATGGCAGTTCTACCGGTAGCTGATCCTGCGGCACCGGAACCTCACCACATTTTTCACAGTGGATGATCGGAATCGGAGTTCCCCAGTAACGCTGACGCGAAATCAGCCAGTCGCGCAGACGGAAGTTCTTGGTTTTCTTTCCGGTGCCTTTTGCTTCAAGTAGTTCAATGGCTTTGGCAATAGCCTCGTGCTTGTTAAGCCCGTTTAGTTCACCTGAATTAACCATTACGCCCTCGCCGACTGTGGCCTGGCCCGAAACGTTTGGGTCTTCTTCGCCAGTTTCAACAACCACTCGAATCGGCAAACCTAAAGCCTTGGCGAAATCAAAATCGCGCTGATCGTGAGCCGGTACCGCCATGATTGCGCCGTGACCATAGTCCGCAAGCACATAATCTGAAACAAAAATAGGAATACGTTCGCCATTTACCGGATTAATTGCGAATCTACCCAAATCAATTCCTGTTTTAGGTCGATCAGTAGCGAGTCGCTCAATGTCATTCGACTGCTTAACTTTTTCAAGGTAAGCAGCGAAATTCTTTTGTACATCAGCATTAGCACCGGCTGCCAATTCCGCAGCCAAGGCACTATCGGCTGCAACCACCATGAAAGTGGCTCCGAACAGGGTGTCTGGTCGCGTGGTGAAAACCGTAACCGGCTGATCGCGACCTTCGATCACGAACTCGACATCGGCGCCATATGAGCGACCGATCCAGTTGCGCTGCATTGAAACAACTTTGGCCGGCCAGTTGCCTTCAAGAGTGTCGAGATCATCTAGCAAGCGATCGGCGTAATCGGTGACTTTGAAGTACCACTGGGTTAGCGCCTTCTTGGTTACCTGGCTGTCGCAGCGTTCACATAGACCCTGCACGACCTGCTCATTTGCCAAAACTGTTTGACAGCTAGGGCACCAGTTAACATTTGAATTTTTGCGGTACGCCAAACCCTTGTTATAAAACTCAAGAAACAGCCACTGGTTCCAGCGATAGTAAATCGGGTCTGAAGTAATCAGCACTCGATCCCAGTCGAACGAACAGGCGTAACGGCGCATCGATGCTCGTTGCTGAGCAATGTTGTCGTAGGTCCAGCCCTTTGGGTCCAAGCCGCGCTTGATGGCAGCATTCTCGGCTGGCAGACCGAATGAATCCCAGCCAATCGGGTGCATTACATTGAAACCTTTTTGCACCCAGTAGCGCGAAATTACGTCGCCGAGCGCATAGGCCTCGGCATGACCCATGTGCAGGTCTCCCGAAGGATAAGGGAACATGTCGAGCACGTATTTTTTAGGCCGAGTGTCGCCGGCATTTCCTGACGCAAATGGGCGCAGCTGGTCCCAAATAGGCAGCCACTTCTCTTGGATAGCGAAAACGTCGTATTCGTTCTCGGCAATTGCGTCAGTCATTCTTACAAGGTTACCAATTAGACCCAAGGGTCAGGCGCGTTTAGCACCGCCAAGAGAGCCTTGGCCTTCAATTTTGTTTCGGCAAGCTCAGCCTGAGGGTCTGAATCAATGGTGATACCGCCACCGACCCCGATTGTTGCCTTGCCACCCTCAAACACCAGGGTTCTGATTGTCATGCCCAGATCAACCGAACCATCATTACCCAGATAGCCGATCACACCTGAATACACGCCCCTGCTACCGGCCTCAAGGTCTTCAATTATTTGCATGGCACGGATTTTTGGCGCCCCGGTCATTGAGCCACCCGGAAAGGCCGAGAGGATTGCATCTAAAGAGCTAAACCCCTCGGCAAGCTGCGCCTCGACCGTGCTGACCAGCTGGTGCACAGTTGCGTAGCTTTCAACCTCGAACAACTTCGGTACCGTCACAGAATCACTTACCGCTACCCTGCCCAAGTCATTGCGCATCAAGTCGACGATCATCAGATTTTCCGCGCGTTCTTTGGAGTTGTCTTGAAGCTCTTTTGCAGCAGCCAGATCCGCATCCTTTGAATTTCCGCGCGGCCTAGTTCCCTTGATTGGTTTGCTGCTTAGTTTTCCAGTCGCCGAAACTTTGATGAACTGCTCAGGCGATGAGCAAACGACTTCGAGAGCCCCGCTCTTAAAGTAGGCAGCATAGGGAGCGGCATTCTTTTTACGAAGAGTAAGGAAAACAGCAAGTGGACTCTGGCTCGCCTCGAGGCGAATTTGATTGGTCAGGCAAATTTGATAGATGTCACCAGCGGCAATCTGCTGCTGGGCATTTTCAATCATGCTGAGATATTCGTCATTGGAGTGACGAACCGTCGCACTTAGCACTTCACCGTCGGCTGTAGAGTGCAAAAATGCTTCGGCCTCGCCGCCGATTAGGGCTAATCGCAATAAAATCGCATGGCACCACTTGTCGAATTCACTCTGATCGTCAAAAATACCTATGCCGTAGATACGCTTGGCTCGATGATCAAGCACCAACGCGCGATCAACCTGCAAAAACCTGGTGGCGCCTTCGTACTCAATCAAGCCAACTAGTCCCGGCCTGAAATCAAAGGGCACATCTAGCCCAACCTGGCTACCACGTTGATAGTTAGCAAGTTGTAAGCCACTTAGCGAACCAGTAATTGGTGTACCCGCACCAAAAATGCTGAACGGTGAATCCAAATTTGTTTCACGATCAAGCCAAAAGGCATTTGGTTCTTTGCCAAAGAAATGAATGAATGTATCCGCCGGCTTAGATGAGCGTGCAAGATTAGCCGCAAATACTGGCATGGCTAACCTCTTTCGTAATTCACAGGGCACTCTCGGCTCTAATCTAGATTAGATGCTGTGCGATCGATGCGGGTTAGGAGGCCGAGATGACTGAATCCGGCCAGTTTTTCTCGTTCGATGGTTCTTCGCTGCAGCCATCGAACCCAGGCAACGATGCAACCCTGTTGGTGGCCGACAGCTGGCTAGTTGAAGATGGGCGTGTTCGTTCCCTGAATCAACACTTCGAGCGTTTTCAAAACTCGATTCAGGACCCATTAGTAATTGCTGAATTGACAAAGTTTTTTCAAGAGGTGACAAGGCTATTGCCCCGCGATGGGCGCTGGTTTCCGCGAATCGAATTACACGACAGAGCAACAAATGACTCTCGTTTGCATCTTCGGCTGCGCACCGCACCAGAGCAGCAGCAAACCATTTCGCTATGGACCCACCCCGAGGCTGATCCGCGATCTGCTCCTCTTATTAAGGGCCCTGATCTGAGCCTGGCGATGCAACTGCGCCGAGGTGCTCAGATGCGCGGTGCCGATGAAGCCGTGATTTTGAATTCGGCTGGGTTTGTTGCCGAGGGCGCTCTAAGTTCGATTCTTTGGTGGAGAGCAGACGTGCTCTGTGCCCCGGGGCCCGACATTATCTGGCTGCCAAGCGTCACCCGTAATGAAATTTTCGCCATCGCCGAGCAAATGGGCATCACCACCAGGTTTGAAAAAGCTAAGCCAGCTGACCTTGTGGGGCTAGAAATCTGGGTGGTTAGTTCACTACAGGGCATCCGAGCAGTAGATCACTGGCACGAACTTGGCGCTCCGGTTGGCAAGGCCACCCATGTCGACGCCTTCAACAAACGACTTCGGCTGTTATCCGCGCCGCTCGACTAATTCATATCGCCGCCAGCCCTAATCTCGTGCCAAAATTGACCGATGAATGAAGTCTTGGATTGGATGCTTGCCACAGTGCAAAGCGTTGATCCACTGCTTCGCTCGATGTTGGCTGGACTAGCAATTCTTTTAGAGACCTCGTTATTTGTCGGCTTAGTCATGCCGGGCGACACCGTGGTTTTAGTTGCCTCTACCGGCGTTCAGGATCTTCCCGATTTCTTTTTGCTGCTCGGCTGCGTGCTGCTCGGTTCACTCATTGGTGAATCGATTGGTTTTGGAGTCGGTCGATTGTTTGGCGCCAAAATTCGCGCAAGCAAACTCGGTCAAAAAATTGGTGAGAAGAACTGGCGCATGGCCGACACTTTCATTGAAACCCGTGGCGGCATCGCCGTGGCAATCTCAAGGTTTCTTCCCGTTCTGCACTCGCTGGTACCGGTGGTCGCCGGCGCCAGCGTAATGAAGTACCGCCTATTCATTCGCTGGACTTTCGCCGCTTGTGCGGTGTGGGCCAGCGCCTATGTCGGCATTGGTTACTTGGCACAAAGCAGCTATGACCAACTGGCGGCAAATCTAAAGTTTGGTTCACTAATTTTTGTTGGCATCATTTTGGTTTTTGCTTTGCTGGTGCATTTTGGAAAAAAGCGCCTCGAAAAGACCGCGGAGCGAATGATCGCCGAGGCAGAGGCAGCTCGCGCATCGGTTGCCGGTGGTACCTCACGCGAAATCAAGAAATAATGTGCGGCCGTTTCGTGGTTGCCAGAACCGTATCTGAGATTCAAACAATTTTTGAGGTAGACGAAATTGTCGGCGACCAGCTAGGCACCAGCTACAACGTCTGCCCCACTCAAGACATTTCAATCATTGTTGACCGCGCATTCGAAAAAGCACCCGACGGTGCACCGCTGGGTGAACTGAAAAGAGAACTACACGCGGCACGCTGGGGACTGGTTCCACGCTGGGCCAAGAGCCCAACCGAGCACGCTCCACTAATTAATGGGCGAATCGAATCAATCCTGGAAAAACCTTCGTTCAAAGATTCTGTAATTCGACGCCGCTGCGTGATTCCCGCCTCGGGCTACTATGAGTGGCACGTTGCGGCCGACGGCACTAAACAACCGTTTTATATCAACGCGGGTACCGATGGAATGTTTGCACTGGCGGGGCTTTACGAATGGTGGGCCGACCCGACAAAAGCACCAAATGATCCGAGTCGTTGGTTGCTTTCGGCAACCACACTTACCAAGCACACTGCACCAGAGCTGGCACACATTCACGACCGCAACCCGGTACTGCTTTCGCCAAGCACCTATGAGGCATGGATAGATCCGCACATCGAGGGCGATCAGGAATTGTTAGCGGCTGTGGCTGCCGAATCCGACGTAGTTGCCAGCGAGGCGGAATTTCACAAGGTGGGTGCGGCCGTTGGCCAAATCAAGAACAATTCGGCCCAACTGATTGAAGCTATTTGATCTGAGCAAGCTCTGCGGCAATTGAACGCACGTGCTCGTGCGAAATAGTGTGCCCGCCAGCATGCAACATAAATTGCACCTGCGCACCAAGCTCTTGGTACTCGGCAATCAGCGAGTCAATTCTCGGTTGCGGCGAATAGGCATCTTGAGCTCCGTTGGCAATCCAAACGCGCTTTCCGCTTAGGTCTGGTTTAGATTTTGTGAATGGAGTTTCTTCGAAAACTTTATTGTTGCCAAACAGCACTGCCCCGGCAATGCTCTGCGGTTGCAGCAGCATCAGTGCCCCGGCAGCATTGGCACCGTTCGAGAATCCAACTGCCCACACATTCTCGCTATCGAAACCATATTCGTCAGACGCTACCCACAAAAAGTCCGCTAGCTCGCTGCTGTTTTTAATCACGTCTTTTTCGTTGTAGCTCAGATCTTCGAGCAGGGCAAAAAATCTATTGACGCCATGTTCGCGGTGCAAGCCACGCACAGAAAGTAAATTTGCTTCAGGGTCAAGTGCCTTGCCAAGCGAAAGAAGGTCAAACTCGTCGGCACCTGAGCCGTGCAGTAGCAGCATGGTCTTGCTAGTTTTCACGTTGCTACCCGGTTGCCAAAAATGCGGCCTCGAGGTATCTCGCGGATTAACCGACACTAGGCAACCTCAAATGATCGCTTAGCCAATCCCATAAAGTAGCCATCAATCTTGGTACTAACTTCAGACTCAGGTGTGGTTGCAGCACCGAGTGAAATAAATAGCGGGGTGAAGTGCTCGACGGTTGGGTGGGCATAAGGCATACCTGGTGCACGGTTTTTAAAATCAATTAGTGAATCGATGTCGCCCGAGTCCAACGCCTCGGCAACCCAATGATCAAAATCAGCCGACCAACCAGGAGCCGCCGCGGTTGCATTCCAATCGCGAATGTATGGCAAGCCATGGGTCATAAAGCCCGAGCCAATAACGAGGACACCTTCTTCACGAAGCGATCGCAACCTACGACCCAATTCAAGTAAACGCACCGGATCATGAGTTGGCATCGATAACTGCAACACCGGAATATCTGCATCTGGGTACATGACTTTCAGGGGCACCCAGGCGCCGTGATCCAAGCCGCGTTTCGCGTGCTGGTGCAATGGTTCGTTGTCGGGCATGACCTTGGCAACTAGTTCACCCAACCAACTGGCATCAGGTGTCTCGTACTTCATGTTGTAAAACTTCGGAGCAAAACCACCAAAGTCATAAATCAATGGGGTGCTTGCGTCGGTCGAAGAAATCGAGACCGGGGCACTCTCCCAGTGCGCAGAAACAATCAAGATGGCTTTGGGTTTTGGCATCTTCTTGGCCCACTCGGCCAGCTGCGTGGTCCAGAGTTCATCGTCGAGCAGCATTGGCGCACCATGCGAGATGTATAGCGATGGGAGTTCGAGAGTATTCACGACTTAAGTAAACACCCTCTTGACAGAATTATTCCGCTTTTTGCAAAAATTCTTCGAGAACCGCCTGGGTGGCAGAACAGCCCGATCGAGTCACGCCCAGATCCATGTAATCCAGCAGCTGGTCTAGCGTGCGCACACCGCCCGAAGACTTAACCTTCAGCCTCTCGCCCACGGTCTGCTTCATCAGCGCAACATTGTGGGTGGTGGCGCCCTCGCTGGCGAACCCGGTCGAGGTCTTTACATAATCGGCCCCCGCACGCTCGGTCAGCTCGCAGGCCTTCACGATCAGTTCATCGTTCAAAAATGCGGTCTCAAAAATCACCTTCACCGAGGCGCCTTTGGCATGCGCAACATCAACCACGGCACGGATGTCTTTCTCGACCGTATCAAAGTCACCCGAAATCAGAGCGGAAATGTTCAGCACCATGTCGATCTCGGTAGCGCCGTTAGAGATCGCATCTGCGGTTTCAAATGCCTTAGTCGCGGTAGTGCTGCTGCCGTGAGGAAAACCAATCACGGTACATACTGCCACAGTGCTGCCTGCCAGAATCTTGGCTGCAGTGGCAACATCCATCGGGCGAATACAGTACGAGGCAGTGTTGTATTTAAGCGCGAGTTCAGCTCCCGCCACCACATCGGAGTATGTGAAATCAGGTTTAAGAATCGAATGGTCGATGGTCTTTGCCACCTGTTCCAAGGTGTAGCCGCGGTAAGTCTTGCTCATGTATTCAGTCTAAGTTTGTTTTGTGAGAGTTACCGTTCAAGTAAAGCCGGGTTCCAAAAAGGGACCAATGGTTGAATCAGGCCCGGATAGCGTCCTGACCGTATTTTTACAAGAACGAGCGGTGGATGGCGCGGCCAACGAAGGGCTAATCAAATTACTAGCCAAACATTACGGAGTGGCTAAATCAAAGATTCAGATTGAATCGGGGCACACCGCCAGAATTAAACGCGTATCTGTTGATATCTAGGAGTACTTATGAAAATTGCTTTGGCTAGCGATCACGCGGGGCGTGGCCTTAAAGAAGAAATTAAGCAACTGCTGATTTCAATGGGTCACCAGGTGCAAGATTTCGGCACGGATACTGATGAGCCTGCCGACCTACCCGATCACGTCTTACCAGCCGCTAATGCGGTTGCTTCGGGTGAGGCCGAACGAGGCATCTTCGTCGATGGTGTTGGCTACGGCTCAGCGATGATCGCCAACAAGGTCAACGGGATTTATGCGGCAGTGTGTCAGGACAGTTTTTGCGCAGAGCTTGCACGCTCGCACAGCGACACGAATGTGCTTTGCCTAGGCGGCAAAATCATTGGCTCGGCGATTGCCCTAGAGATTGTCAAAGTTTGGATGACAACCCAATGGCTTGGCAACAGCGAACCAAAGTATGCACGCCGAGTCCAGAAAGTTATTGCAATCAATAACGCCAACTTAAAGTAAAAACCACCCTAAAGGGTGGTTTTTGGTGGACCTAAGGGGATTTGAACCCCTGACCCCCTGCATGCCATGCAGGTGCGCTACCAGCTGCGCCATAGGCCCAAATTTGTTGCATTGCCAAGTTTACACGAAACAGCTAGGCGGCTGAAACCACCTCTAGTTTGACCAATGGGCAATCGCTCCAAAGTCGCTCTAGCGAGTAATACATGCGATCCTCTTCGTGCATTACGTGACAAACCAGGTCACCGAAGTCAAGCAAAATCCAACGGCCGCCCTCGCGACCTTCGCGACGAAGATACTTAACGCCAACCTCCAGCATTTTGTCTTCGATCTCGTCGGCAATCGCGGCAACCTGTCGTTCATTTCGACCCGAGGCAAGTAAGAAGATATCGGTCAGTGGCATTGGTGCAGTCACATCTATTGCCACTAAATTCTCAGCCAATTTATCTGATGCTGCAGCGGCGGCAATGTTTGCCAGTTTGATTGCGTTAGAAGAAGCGGTCATGTTTCCTTTGTTATTTCAAAAAACCAAGCATAAAAGCAGCAAGCACCAACCCGCCGATAGTGACCATGATTACCGAAACGGCAACCATGGCAAAGACTTGACCCTGCCCCTTGGCAGCGCGCGACGGCATGATTCCGATCTTGCCTGAAGTATTAACCACTCCACTGGCACGCATCGGTGCGATGGTAGAAACGTATCCGGCCATTGAGTCTTGCGCAATTGCTTCGTCAACCGCTTCAGCATCGAGAATTGTGGCAATTTCACCGGTATTGGTGTTGTTGAAGGTCGGCAATTCAATTGAACCGGTCTTCAACATTTCGCCGGTTTCTGAAATTGCAATGGAAAGATTTTGTAGCGGGTCAACCGAATCAATAATGATTGAAGCGGTCTGCGGTTCGGCGGTTAGCGAAGTAGAAGGTGTGAACAACAATGGCACCTGCGAAGTAATCGGCTCTTCAGCTTCGGCAAGAACTGGTTCATAAGTTGGCTTGGCAACCGGTGCAGCCGCAACAACCGGAGGCGCAACAATCTCGGGCGCAGCAACCTGAGGCGCACTCGCTTGCGGCACAACCACCGGGGCTGCAGCCTTTGGTGCGCCCGCGACTGGAAGATATGGGTTAGGTGCGGCAATGGGAGCCGCGGAAACTTTATTGACCACAATTGGTGCAACCGGCACAGCTGGCGCAGCGGCCGCATTGGTTGGCTGCGCAACTGGCGCAGCAGTTATCGGTGCAGTAGCAACCGGCGCTTGCCGATTCATTTGCGCAAGTTGATTTGCGGTTAGCGGAGGAAAATTCGGTGCGACCGATTCACCAGCAGCCTGCTGCGCATCGGTCATTTAATTCCTCGATAAAGTCTGTGCTTGAGAATGAATTTGGCCACCGCCGGTGGGACCAGGTACTCAATTGGTTTATTAGCCTTAACTCTTTCACGAATTTCGCTGGCAGAAATGTTTAGCGAGGAAATTTCCAGCCGTAACACCGGCACTTTCAAGGATTTTGGCTGCTCAAACGAATATCCTGGCCTTGAAATCGCGACAAATTCGGCTAGCTCGCCTAGTTTTTCGACTGCTTTCCAGGAATCCATGCCGGCAACCGCATCGGCGCCAACTATGAAAACTAGCTCTGCGCCAGGATTTTGTGCTTGCAGATCGGAGAGAGTGTCTACCGTGTATGTCGCACCCCCGCGAGTTATGTCAACCGCACTGGCTTTGAATTTTTTGTTGCCGCGAATAGCCAACTCGGTCATTTTGAGTCGCAACTTTGAATCGCTGAATTCAGACTTTTGCCAAGACTCCGCGGTCGGCACGAAAATAATTCGATCGAGATTTAGAAGTTCGGCGACTTCATTTGCCGCAAAAAGATGACCGTTATGGATTGGGTCAAATGTGCCACCAAGAACGCCGAGACGAATTTTGCTCATGCGATACCGGCCTAGGTTGATTCCTAGTGGTGACCCTTCGATGAATCAACCTTGTGGTCGTGACGGTTAGCTACGTCTCGGTATGACA
>JBEGRY010000004.1:0-39722 GCA_041180265.1 Actinomycetota bacterium
TGCCGATGATGCCTTGCTAGCTTCATACAAGTCACTGGGCCCAGTCGGCAAAGTTTCGCAGACCTACCTGGATAGCTTTACTGACACCGCAAATGTTTCGCGTCTGGTAGCCAGTGCCGGCAATGTGTTCTTTGTAGAAGACGGTAAAAAGTATTCATTTACTAACTGCGCCCAGGCTCAGGTCTTTGCGCTTGATTGCGCCAGCGCTTTAGCGCTGAGCACCGCGCAAAACACCTTCATGGTTACCGGTGGGGCCATGACTGAATATGTGCCTGGTGACAACGGTGATACCTACATCATTCAAGAAGGCACCAAGCGTCAAATTCTTGATGCTGTTTCACTTACCGAATCGCGAATCGGTGTGCCGGCACTCTCAGCCGTAAAGATCTCTGCACTAAGCCACCTGCCTTGGGGCAAGCCAATTATTAAGTCAGGTCTTTCGTTTACTAACTCGACCACAAAGGGTCTGGTTGTATTCGATGGCACAAATTCTTACAACGTAGATGCCAAGGTTGCTGCCGCACTTGCGATCACAAGGTGGTTCCCAAAGTCTGAAGGCAAGCTAAGCACCGAGGCGATTGCTCCGATTGACTCGGGCGTTGCAATTAAAGAAATCGTTGAAAATTCTGCTGGCGTGCAATACCTCTTGACCAAGGCCGGCAAGCGCAAAGTTTCTGGCGAGGCCGATTTGGCCGCAGGCGCACCAGTTGTCTCCGATGCATTACTGGCCATGATTCCTGATGCACCTACCGAAATTGCATCATCAGTTTTGGTCAAGGCCAGCGGCAAGGCCGAGGTTTATTTGGTTGACAGCGGTAAGAAGCGTCAGCTACTAAACACAACATCGGCTAAGAAGTTGGTTCCGGTGGTTGCTACCGATCACGCCGAAACACTTACCGCAACCGCGCTGGCACAGATTCCTAACGGCAATCCGGTAATCACTCCAGCTGCTTACGTGCAGGTATCTGGCTCAGCCACCAAGTACATGATTGATGGGTTGAATCGAGCACTCATAGTGCCTGATGCCAACCAGGCTGCATTGCTTGGTCTAAGCAAACTTTCGGTAGTTAGCAAGGCGCAGTTCAAGGGCTATGCCAAGTCATCAAAACTTTCAGGCCTTAAGTTCTATTGCGACGGCAAGTACTACATTGCAATTACCGGCAAGTACTACGCGGTCAGTGACGCCGACGCAAGTCACTATCCGGGTCGCGGTCTGATTCTTGAATCGCTTACCTGCAAGCAGCTGGAAAAATCAACCACCGCGTTGGGTCGTTTTGTGAAAGACGCGAACAAAAATTACTGGCTGATTGATGGCACCACAAAGCGTGCGATTGCGAATGCCGATGCCTACACTGAGCTTCGCGGGGATCAACCGAAAGCGGTTTTGGTTGGCCCTTACTTCTTGAGCAAGTTCACCACCGGCAATAAAGCCGGCGCGACCATGAGCACCGATGCGTTCCCGGTTGGTGCCCCGCTTAGCCCGAGTGACCCAGAGCCAGCCCCTGAGGTTACCCCGAGCCCAGTGGCGAGCCCAAGCGCCAGCCCATCGGCTAGCCCGAGTGCTTCACCTAGGCCAACGGTTTTGGCCAGCCCAAGCGCATCACCAAAACCAACCACCTCGATAAAACCAAAAAGTTACACCGTAAAGTCTGGCGACAGCTGGACCAAAATCGTGACTTACCTGTCGCAGTGGAAAGTGACTGACGCGCAGTTGACAGCGGCAAATCCAAAGGTGACCAATAAGAATTTGATCCAGGTGGGTCAGGTTCTGGTTGTTCCGTAAATTATTTTTTGCCCAGACTAAAAATGCGCACGCGCTTCGGTGAGCGGCCAATTGGCTCGAGAGATTCCCAAGGTTCGTAAACCTTAATCGCAAACACCATTAGCAAGACCCAACCAATCTCGATAAGCATGCGCGACTCAGTCAGGCTCCATACGCTAAGGCCAACAAAGATCAAAATCGGCCAGAGGTACAGAGCGCTGGTGTGACGTACGGCCAGGCGCCAAAGTCGAAGAAAAGTATTCAGCATCACAAGCGCAAAAATTGCCGCACCGACTAAGCCAAGCTGCATCGCTACATCTAGATATGCATTGTGCGCCTGGTAATAAGGCACGTGTTTGATGTAGACCAAGCCCTCGAAAGGTTCCACACCCGGTACCCAGTGTGAAATCCAACCCCAACCCAATACCGGTTTTTGTTCAAGCAGACCAAGCACAAGTTTCCAAATGCCGCTACGCCCGGTCATGTCTGGGCTCTTGCCGAAGAATTCAAAAACTTCGGCACGATAAACCGCAACCAGAATTGCAACAGTTCCGGCAAACGCCCAGGCGATTCGATAGTACTTGTGTCGAGTGTCGCGATCTTTACCTTCGGCAGCAATAGACACAACTGCGGCAACGGCAATCGCACTCATCGCGAATCCGATTCCCGCCGACTTGGCGAGGAAAATAGCAAGTAGGGCGGCGGTGACGCTCCAAGCGCTAACCCAACGCTTAGTACCGATGATTGCAAATTCAACTAAAAAGACAACAACGCCGAGCATGCCAACGAATGCCAAAAGATTGGAGTTGCCAACGACTCCTTGGATGCGTTCGCCATCGAAGAGGTGACCCTGAATCCAATAAAAGGCCGCTGCCGGAGGCTTTTCGCCAGAATAATTTTTGAAGATCGGGGCGATCGGACCCTGCAAAATTGCAGCCGAAATGAATTCCATTGCGAACGATGCCAGCAAAGTAAATCGCAGCACATTGGCGAAGACTCTGAGCAGGTGGCGCCAGCTGAATAGCGAAACTAAAAACAGCGCAAACGCCGTGGTCGCCAGTTGAGCAAACGTAGCCAACGCGGTGAAGGCGGGGTAGGCCGACCAGATCGTGCTGAGCCCCATCCAGGCAAAAAGAACCCAGAGCGGCCAAGGCACCAATTTGATCGCCTGCAGGGGTTCGTTCTTGAAAAACAAAATCATCGATGCCGCGAAGAGCGCAACCAGAACCGCGCCCCAGCCAAACCAACCAATTGAATAGCGCAGCGAGTCACCGGCAAGCAAGACATAGATGCCGACGCTGGCGGTGTAGGTCTTTGAACGATAGCCAGGTTCGTTGGTGTTGAACACCACCCGAATTGGCTTGGTAAGTGCGTTCATCGCTACTTTCTGATTGGGTCTTCCAGTCTATTTCGCAACCACTGCACCAACAGCCGGCCGCAAGTTAGGCTTATAGCCACACCAAGAAAGGGGATGGGTGTTAGTAAAAATTGCTAATCAGGCTCGTGATTATGCCTGGGGATCAAAGACGCTCATTCCTGACTATTTCGGCATTCCGGCAACCGGTCAGCCGATGGCCGAAATTTGGTTCGGCACTCATCCAGGCTCGGCAGCAGTTTTGGCCGAAGACTCAACCCAAACCCTGACTTCAAAACTCGGTGGGCGCCAGCTTTCATTTCTGCTGAAAATACTTGCCGCCGAGAGCCCGCTTTCGATTCAGGCGCACCCAAATTCTGTGCAGGCCCAGCAGGGCTTCGCGCGCGAGAATGCGCAGGGCATTCCACTTTCGGCAAAGCACCGAAACTACAAGGATGACCGACACAAGCCAGAGATTATTGTTGCGCTATCAAGATTCGAGGCGCTTTGCGGATTCAAGTCGATCACAAAAATAGATGAGTTGTTTGAAGACCTCGAGTCGCATCTCTCGGTTTCTGAGGGGTTCAAAACAATCACTGCCGGTTGGCGTGCGCTGCTACACACCGAAGATGGGCTGCAGAAAGTTTTCACTGACATTAGTCACCGTCGCGAAAATATTGACGGCTACACCGCCGAGCTTGCCAGTCTTGCTCAGTATGAGGCGCGGTTCGAGTTAGCCGAGCGACTTAACAATATCTATCCGGGCGACCCAGGCGTTGTTCTGGCCATGCTGTTGAATCACGTGGTGTTGCAACCGGGGCAGGCACTTTATTTGCCAGCCGGTAACATCCATGCCTATTTGAATGGTCTGGGTGTTGAGTTGATGGCCGAGTCAGACAATGTGTTGCGCGGTGGTCTAACTGCAAAGCACATTGATGTCGACGAGCTTGAGGCCGTGGTGAAGTTTGAGGCTGGGGAATTGCCGCTGGTAGAACCAAAGGAATTGGCTGCTGGGCTGATTCAGTATCCGTGTGATGCTGAAGACTTCGAGCTTTACCGTGCCGAACCGAGCGGCAGCCAGATGCTGATTGATCTTCAGCTGCCGGGCGAGGCCATTATTTTGTGCACCGCGGGCGAGATCGCGGTCAGCACCAGCCAAGACGAAAGAGTGGTGCTGGGGCGCGGCGAAGCGGCATTTATGTCCACAGAAGCGAAGTTTTTCAGCCTAACCGGGGCTGGAACCGCCTTTTTGGCTACCGCCAAGGCCAAATAAGCCTCTATTTGCCCTTTAGGGTTGGCGTGGGTCGATTTGACACGAACTGAATTACATGGGTGTAATTACAACCACGGAAGTATCCACAAGATTCCCGGGGGCTCAAAGGCGATCGGAATCGGACTAGGAATTGAAAAGTATGGACAGTCGTAATCGTGTGCCAGATAACTGGTTCATTGATCCAATTCGACTTGGTGTCGCGGGGGCGTACTCGGATCCTGAAAACGATCCATTAGCTTGGCAGGCCGATGCACTTTGTTCGCAAACCGATCCAGAAGCGTTCTTCCCTGAAAAGGGTGGCTCGACTCGTGATGCAAAACGGATTTGTTCAGGTTGCGAGGTAAAGGCTGCGTGTCTTGACTACGCACTACAGAACGATGAGCGTTTTGGAATCTGGGGTGGCCTATCAGAGCGCGAGCGTCGCAAGCTAAAGAAGCGCGCGTAATTTAACGGCTATAAGCCGTAGATCATGAAACCTTCTGTAGTAGCCGTCGTTGTATCGCACGACGAATCAGAATTTCTTGCAAGAACCCTTGCTGCAGTAAAAGCACAGACTCGCTCGGTCGATCGAGTTATTTTGGTAGACACATCAACTGAAAATAAAAACGTTGACTTGGCTAATGCCGCGGGCCTCACCAATATTTTGAAACTCGATTCTAAGACTCCGCTGAATCAATCACTTCACTTTGCAACTCAAAATCTTGTTGATGTTGATTGGCTTTGGATTCTGCACGACGACAGCGCTCCTGAGGTCAACGCACTTGCCGAATTGTTGCGCGCGGTCGAGCTATCACCGTCGGTAGCGGTCGCTGGCCCAAAACTTGTTGATTGGAATGATTCCCGCGTTGTGAATCAGCTGGGGCTTACCCTTACCCCGCTTGGTGATTTATTTTCGATTGTTAGCGGTGAACTAGATCAATCACAGCACGACGATGTTGACGACGTGTTGGCAGTAGGCACCGCGGCTGTTCTGGTTCGCACGGATGTTTGGCGCGAACTTGGCGGACTTGATGCAAACGCGCCAGCTTATGCAGCAGATTTTGACTTCTCAATTCGCGCAAGACTTGCGGGTCACCGTGTCATCGTTGTGCCGCAAGCCAGAGTTGCACACGCGAGCCTTTCAATGCGTGGCAAGCGTGAACGTCGTTGGCTGGGTACTTCACCCAAGGCTGCGCTTCGGCGCGCGGCCATTCACCTGCGATTTGCCTACTCGCCAATTTGGTTAGCGCTTGGCTTTTGGATTCTGCTGCCGCTGCTTGGTGTAATTCGAGCTCTTGGCCGGCTCTCGGCTAAGCGACCGGATTGCATTGTGGGCGAGCTGACCGCTGCCGCCTGGGGCTTCTTCACCATGCCGAAGCGACTTCGATCACGAGCTCTAATTGCCAAGACCAGCAAGATTCGGTTCAGCAAACTTCGCTCTTTGAGGGCTACTTGGCAACAGGTACGCTCGGCCGATCGCGCCGCCCTGGAGCGCGAACAGTCAGAGGCAACGCTGGCCGCATTCGAACGCGGCGAATTTGAAGTTGAAGAGAAGTCAACGGCCCTGGGCTTTGTAGCCAGCGGGGCACTATGGGTGACCGCGGCTCTGGCGTTACTTAGCTTTAGCTTCTGGCCTAGTGGAATTGCTGCCACTGGCGGCGGATTACTTCCGTTAAGTCAGTCATGGTTAGAACTTTTTGCCAGGGCCGGTGCGAGCTTTCAGCCAATTGGCTTGGGCTACTACGCTCCGAGCGACCCATTCGTTTGGGTCTTAACCGCGCTTGGATCGTTTACCTTTTGGGCACCCTCGCTGGCACTAGCCGTGATTTTGTTTTTGGCAAAATCGATAGCATTTGCCGGCGCCTGGCGAGTGGTCTCATTGTTCACCGAAAAGAATTACGTACGAATTTTGGCAGCGCTTATTTTTGCACTGTGGCCAGCGCTGAATGTTAGTTTGCAAGAAGGTCGCATTGCGTCGGTAATTGCCCAAATTAGCCTGCCGTGGTTTGTGTTCGTAGTTTCGCGCGCAGCAGGAATTGGTAAAAATAACTTCTCAACTCAGACCTGGTCGTGGGTTGCCGCATCGGGCCTACTGTTATTTGTGATTGGTGCATCATCACCAAACCTAATTCCGATTCTGCTAGTTGGTCTGGCCTTTGTGGTCAGCACGCGAATTCGCAAGGTTGGTTACTTGGTCTGGATTCCGCTGCCGCTGGCGGCTGTGTTCAGTCCGACCATTGTTTACTATCTGGTCTATCTATTCAAGCCAATGGCACTTTTGGCTGATCCGGGTTTACCTCAAGCCAGTGAAAAACTTGCGGTCTGGGAATTTCTAATTGGCGGTCAGCCGCACGGATTTAGCCTTCCACTGGTTGGTCAGATTTCAAGTTGGATTCTGGTTCCGGCGCTTTTGCTTGCTGGCTTAGCGTTGCTTGGCAAGCGCTGGGGTGTGGCCTTTGTGCTTTGGGTCGCCGGCACACTTGCACTTTCCTCAGCCTGGTTTGTCAGCCGCCTGGAATTTGCCGCGGTTGGAGTTGGTTCAAGCGCACGCGCAACTGATTTTGTAAACGGGTCGCCGGCAGCATTGCTAACCGCCTACGGGTTGATTATTGCGCTATTGGTTGCGTTGGCACTCAACCAAATCACCAAGGCAACCAAAGTTGTAACTTGGCTTTTGGTTGCACTAACGATTTTGCCTTCGACCGCGCTGGTCGCCACAGCAAAATCAGATCTGGAATATGGCGACTCGCGTGTGGTGCCATCAATCGTTGCCGCAGAAGCAGCCGGTGGTTCCAAATTGAAGACCCTGGTAATCAACCCTGAATCAAATAGCGACGGTTCGATTCAGTTCGGTGCCGAAATTGTTTCTGGTGACGGTGTGCAACTAGAAGACGTAAGTCTTAGTTATCGATTTGCGCTTAGCAACCTGAAGTCTGAGCGTGCCGATGAATACGAAGCGGTTGCCAGGTTAGTCGCCGACTTAGCCTCGGCAAACGGCACCGAACTTACCGCTGCGCTGCAAGAAACTGGAATCGGTTACGTGCTGGTTCCTGACCAGAGCTCACCAATTGCGGGTCAGTTGGCAATATCGTTGGACTCGATAAAGGAACTTGAGTCGGTCGGTGCCACAAACTATGGGCGTCTTTGGCACGTGCGTGAACCGAATCAAGATCTATTGAATGCCAACGGGCAGCAGCCATCGCTTTGGTCAATCACCAAGGTAATTCAGCTGCTGGTCTTGCTGGGCTTCGTGCTTCTGGCCTTGCCAACCACCAACCAGCGCCGCCGTGTTTCGGGCGATAGCCAAATTTTCGTTGAGGCGGGTGAAGAAAACTAATGTTCAAAAAACTTGGCATTTTGGCTTTGGTTCTAACCGCATTAGTCGGCGGAACTCTTGCCGCACCAAACTTTGAATTTCGAATTGGCGAACTACCAAAGGCTTCAGCACTAGATGTAAAAGCTAGAGATTTAGGTTTGATTTGCCCTGGCCCATTGTTTAAGGCCGGTGGCGTAAATGGAAATGTGCTTGGCGAATTTTCACCCGTTGGAAATGCGACCTATTCGTACAGTTTTAATCCCCAACATGGCGCGGCACTAAAAACTGCCGATTCGAATTTCACGGTCGACGATTTGACTGGTCAGGAGGTGCAGGGCTCAGCCTTGCTAAATGCAAATCAGATACAGGTTGCCGCGGGCGCAACTCTGAACGGTCTTGCCGCAACTAACTGCCAGCTACCTGGCAACGAGGCTTGGTTGATTGGAGGCAGCACCACGGTCGGCCGTGAGGCGCTATTGATTTTGAAAAACCCAACCGCGGTTGACGCAACAGTAAACCTAGAGATTTTTAGCGAGGGTGGTTCGGTTGATGCACCCGGCCTTAACGGGATTGCGGTGGTCGCGGGCAAGACCACGGTTGTGCCACTCTCGGGAATCATTCCAAATACAAAAACTTTTGTAACTCACGTTTCTGCACGCGGCGGGGCGATTGCGGCATGGATTCAGCAGCGCACAGTGCGCGGACTAACCGCAGGTGGCTTGGATTACATTTCACCAGCTCCGGTCGCGAGTAAATCAGTTGTTGTGCCTGGCATTTTCATTCGCGGTGCAAAAGAAGCGCAAAAATTGATCGCCGCAAATGCAAACTACGGTGACGTCAAGCCAATCGTGCGAGTATTCGTCCCTGGTAGTAACTCAACAACCGTAACCGCGCAAATCTTTGGTGCAACATCCAAAACCTACGGCACAGTGGTGCGTGCCACAGTGAATGGCGCAGCAACCACTGATCTAGAAATACCTGGGTTAGATGATGGCAACTATGTTGCAGTTATTTCGGCGGACTCGCCAGTTTACGCATCGGTGCGTTTACCGCGCAGCACCGCAGCGAAGGCACCAGACTTCGCCTGGTTAAATGCGGCCGAAGAATTCACCGGTGCTCGTAAGATCACTGCACCTAGCGTTGGAATCTCAAAGCTATGTGTCTACAACATCGAAACCGGTGCTATCGACGTGAGCGTAGTTGCGCCCGGCGCCACCTACAGTTTTGGTGGTGGGGCAAAACTTGCCGCGAACCTGATTGTTGATGTTGATGGCACAGTCGCCGCTCTAGAGGTTCTTGATCAAAAGTATGCTGGCGGCAAAGTAGAAGTAAACGTTCGCTAGTTAGTCGCGATAGCGCTCGGGTACCAGATCCCAAGGGTCCTTACCGACCAGTTGACCCACAGCAGCAAAGACAAATTCTTCGATGTGCATCCTTTCGTGCAGGGCATCGGTTCGGCGGTGATGCCCAAGTCGCTCAATGGGAATGCGGTAAATCACAATAGTCATAGTTTCTGGCCTAACCGCCCAGCGCCTCACACCCTGTGACTCAGAATTTATCGATGGCGTATCAACAACTTGCCATTTCAAATCGGCCAACTCATCGGGCCAAGCGTTTTTCAAGTACTCGCAGGTACCGTTGACTATCTGCTCGAAACCATTGGTTCTGCGCCCGGCACGAAACAGATTGCTTAGCAATGGCTGTCGAATACCGCGGCCGTGGCGGTCGCGATTATTACCTCGGGTTGGCTGCCAGTTGCTCATGGGTTCAGTCTATTTCTTGCCTTGGTAAACTTGAAGTTCGCTTATTGAACCCCAACGCCAAGGAACTGAATGTCATTTGACTGGAACGCAATCGTAAAAACCTACGACGTGCGTGGGCTCGTTGGTTCTGCATTGACCACGGATGTCGTTGCTGCGCTTGCCGCAGGGTTCGTAGATGAACTTGAGGCAGCCGGTCAAGAGGTGATTGTTGGTCACGATATGCGTGACTCGTCACCGGAATTTGCCGATGCGTTTGCTGCCGGAGCTCAGGCACGCGGTGCCAATGTGGTTTCGATTGGTCTTTGCTCAACAGACGAAAGTTATTTTGCCTCGGGCGTTCTAAACGCGCCAGCCGCTATGTTCACCGCAAGTCACAATCCAGCTACCTATAACGGTATTAAGTTTTCTCGCGCGGGAGCACGAGGTATTTCACTCGACACCGGTCTGGCGAACATTCGTGACCGCGCAGCCAAGTACTTGGCAGATGGCGTTGATGAAGTTGAGCAAACTGGTACTTACCGTGATCTACACATCCTTATTCAGTACGCCAGTTATCTTCGCGAGCTAGTTGATCTATCGCAGATTCGCCCGCTAAAGGTTGTTGTCGATGCCGGAAACGGCATGGGCGGCATGACCGTACCAGCGGTGCTAGGTCACGCAAGCGATCTAGAGCAGTTGCCGCTCGAAATCATCCCAATGTATTTCCAACTAGATGGCACTTTTCCAAATCACGAGGCTAACCCGCTTGACCCAAAAAACTTGGTAGACCTTCAGGCCGCGGTAGTGAAGCACGGTGCCGACATCGGTTTGGCATTCGACGGCGATGCCGATCGTTGTTTTGTAATTGATGAGCTTGGCCAGCCAGTAACCCCTTCTGCTGTTGCAGCGATTGTTGCTCGCCGTGAAATTGCTCGCGAAAAGGCCAATAACCCTGGTGCTCCCGTCACCGTATTGCACAACCTTCTTACCTCGAGAGTTGTCGAAGAAGTGATTGCTGCAGATGGTGCCCGCGCGGTCAAAACCAAGGTCGGTCACTCGCTGATTAAAGATCAGATGGCTGCCACGAATGCAATTTTCGGCGGCGAACACTCAGCGCACTATTACTTCAGGGATTTCTGGGGTGCCGACAACGGCATGCTGGCTGCCATGCACGTGCTTGCCGAGTTTGGCTCTCAGACCAAGCCTCTTTCAGAATTTGCCAAAAAATACAATCCATATTTCTTGAGCGGTGAAATAAACTCGACCGTGCAAGACGTCGCAGCCGCAAAGGCCCGCGTTCAAGCTGCATTTGCAGACCGCGCAACCTTTGACGAGTTCGATGGCATCACAGCGCAAGGCAAGCCTGCCGAAGCTGGTTCATGGTGGTGGTTCAATGTTCGAGCTTCGAACACCGAACCGCTACTGCGTTTAAATGTCGAGGCTTCAACTGAAGCAGACATGATCCAGGTTCGTAATGAGGTTCTAAACCTCATTCAGCAGAAAGCATAAGTAAATGTCTAACACCGCAACCACATTTGATTTCAAAGTGGCAGATCTGAACCTTGCCGAAGCGGGTCGCCACCAAATTCGTCTAGCCGAAAACGAAATGCCTGGCCTGATGGCCCTTCGTGCTGAGTTCGCAGCTGCACAACCACTTCGTGGCGCGCGAATTGCTGGCTCACTGCACATGACCGTTCAAACCGCCATCCTGATTGAAACCTTGGTTGCACTAGGTGCGCAGGTGCGCTGGGCATCGTGCAATATTTTTTCTACGCAAGACGAAGCCGCCGCCGCAGTAGTAGTTGGTCGCAATGGCACCGTGCAGAATCCAAACGGCACACCGGTCTTCGCTTGGAAGGGTGAGACCCTGGCTGAGTACTGGTGGTGCACCGATCGAATTTTTGACTGGTCAGCCGAAGCTACCGCGGCAGGCGAAAACTTTGTTGGCCCAAATATGATTCTTGACGACGGTGGCGATGCAACGCTGTTGGTGCACAAGGGTCGCGAATTTGAACTTGCCGGTTCGGTTCCTGCAACCGGTGTCGACGACAGCGAAGAGCATGCAGTGATTCTTGAACTGTTGCGCAAATCAATTGCAACTGACCCAACTCGTTTCACCCGCATCGCAGCTGAAGTAAAGGGAGTTTCTGAAGAGACCACTACCGGCGTGCACCGGCTATACGAATTCCACAATCGCGGTGAACTTCTGTTCCCAGCAATAAACGTGAACGACTCAGTCACAAAATCTAAGTTCGACAACAAGTACGGCATTCGCCACTCGTTGCCAGATGGTTTGAATCGCGCAACCGACACATTGATTGGCGGCAAGACTGTTTTTGTTGCCGGCTATGGCGATGTGGGTAAGGGTTCGGCCGAGGCAATGCGCGGCCAAGGTGCACGCGTAATTGTTAGCGAGATCGACCCAATCTGTGCGCTACAGGCTGCCATGGATGGTTTTCAGGTGGCAACCCTAGAGAGCGTGCTTGAAACCGTAGACATCTTTATTACCGCCACCGGAAACACCGCGATCATCAAGCCAGAGCACATCTTGAAGATGAAGCACCAGGCGATCGTGGCCAACGTTGGGCACTTCGATGACGAGGTGGACATGGCCGGAATCAACCGTATTGCCGATGTCGAGAAGATCGAGATTAAGCCTCAAGTGCACGAATGGCGCCTACCTAATGGTCGTTCGGTTCTTATTCTTAGCGAGGGTCGCCTGATGAACCTGGGCAACGCAACCGGGCATCCAAGTTTTGTCATGAGCACCTCATTTGCGAACCAGGTTTTGGCCCAAATCGAGCTGTTCACCAAGCCAGAGCAGTATCCGGTGGGCGTGCACATTTTGCCTAAGGCACTTGATGAAAAAGTTGCCCGTTTGCACTTGGATGCACTTGGTGTTGAATTGACTAAGTTGTCTAACGACCAAGCCCGCTACATTGGCGTTGCCAAAGAGGGCCCATACAAGGTAGACCACTACCGGTACTAAACTGCAACAAAAGATTTGAGGGAAACATGCCACACAAGATTCTTGTCGTCGACGACGACAATGCGCTTCGCGAGATGGTGGGCATTGTTCTTGAGTCCGAGGGCTTCGACGTTAGCTTTCACGACGCAGGCGAGGGTGCACTCGAAGAATTCAAGCACCAAGAACCAGATCTTGTTTTGCTCGACGTGATGTTGCCTGGCAAAGACGGTATCGAAGTTTGCCAAGAGATTCGATCCGTTTCGGGCACTCCAATCATCATGCTTACCGCAAAGACCGAAAGCGAAGATGTTGTTCGCGGACTTGAAGCAGGTGCCGATGACTACGTAGTAAAGCCATTCGACCCGGCGGTGCTAACCGCTCGCATAAAGGCGCGTCTGCGCCCACTGGTTAGCAACAGTGAAGACTCAGTAGTAATTGGTCCGCTTTCGCTCGACATCACCGGCCACGAGGTTCGTCGCGGTTCAGAAAAGATTTTGCTCACCCCCTTGGAATTCAACCTGCTTCTTACTTTGGCCCTCAAGCCAAAGCAGGTATTCACTCGAGAAATGTTGCTAGAAACCGTCTGGGGTTACCACTACAAAGCCGACACTCGTTTGGTGAATGTTCACGTGCAGCGTCTGCGCTCAAAGATTGAAGATGATCCAGACAACCCGAAGATCGTAACCACAGTTCGTGGAATCGGTTACAAGGCTGGTCAGGTCTAAGTGAAGCCAGTTCGAGTCGCCGTTAACTGGGCGCTCGGTCTATTCCGCCGCTATCTTCAAGCTCGTGCGGTTTTCACGACCGTGTTGCTTAGCGCCATTGCGTTAACCGTAGTTGGCGGATTTCTTTCATACTCAATCGGAAACGGTCTTTATCAAACCCGCTTGTCTCAAATTTTGGCTGAGTCTGAACGTGGTGTGATCGAGGTTCAAAACACTTTCTCGGCTACCACTGTCACCGATGAAATTGCGCTGCAGAGTTTGTTGAACTCGGTGGTGCCAAGCATCGAATCTCAAGGCACCACGGATTCGCGGAAGGTAGCGCTTTTGAAAACTCCGAATGACGGAACCGTGCAATTCCTGCAAAGCCCGATTTCGGCTGACCTAGATTCGGCAATCATTCCGATGGATCTGAAAACCAAGGTGCGCACAACGGCGGGGCGACTGGTCTACCAATCGGTAAGTATTCCTCAAGATAACGGCTCGCTGCATCCTGGTGTAGTAGTGGGTGCTCCGATCGAGATTCCCATTGCCGGTAAGTACGAGATGTATTTGGTCTTCGATCTAAATGGCGAACAGCAGACTCTGGACTTTGTGCAGCGGGTAATGGCCTTCGGTGGACTGTTCCTGATTTTCATGATTGGTGCGGTTAGCTACTTTGTTACCTCTTGGTTGGTTCGCCCGGTTATGGTAGCCGCCGAGGTATCTGAAGAAATTGCCGAGGGTGCACTTGACCGTCGCCTAACCGAGCGCGGCGAAGACGTTATTGCCTCGCTGGCTCGATCGTTCAACCGAATGGCCGATTCTTTGCAGAAGCAAATTACCAAACTGGCCAGCGTTTCGAAAATGCAGCAAAGATTTGTATCTGACGTTTCGCACGAACTTCGCACCCCGCTGACCACAATCAAGCTCGCGGGCGATGTTATTTTTGCTAACCGCGACAAGCTAGAGCCTGCTGCTAAACGCTCAGCCGAGCTTATGCACGATCAGATCGAGCGCTTCGAAGTGCTGCTAAACGACCTGCTCGAAATATCGCGCTATGACGCCGGCGCAGTATCTGCCGATCTTGAAATTCAGGATCTAAACGGCATCGTCGGTTCAGCCATAGCCGGCATTGAACCGCTTGCGGTTGCACGCGGTTCAGAAATTATTGTTGAGATTCCACAAGGTCAGATAGATGTCGAAATAGATGGTCGCCGAATTGAGCGCCTGCTGCGCAATCTTTTGGCGAACGCGATTGAACACGGTGAGGGAAAACCTATCCGTGTTGCCGTGGGCATGGATGATTCGGCTGTGGCCGTTAGCGTTACCGATCACGGAGTGGGCATGTCACGCGCCGAAGTCGATCGCGTGTTTGACCGATTCTGGCGCGCCGACCCTGCACGCAAACGCACTACTGGTGGTACTGGCCTTGGCCTCGCTATCTCGCTAGAAGATACTCATTTACATAACGGATGGTTACAGGTTTGGGCGAAGTCAAACGAGGGTGCTTCGTTTAGATTGACTTTGCCCAGACGCGCGGGAATGATGTTCACCCAGTCGCCGTTGCCACTGCCGCCAAAGAAGTTGAAGAAGGTGAGCAATGCGTAAATTATTAATCGCTGGGCTTACTGCGTTGGTTATTACTTTCAGCACCGGCTGCGCACAGTTGCCACACGATGGTCAGGTCATTGTGGGGCCCAACATCGAAGCTGGTCTAGAGACCGATTACCTTTACTACTCACCTTCTGGGCCAGAATTAGATGCATCTCAAGAGAGTATTTTGCAAGGCTTTATTAACGCCGGCACCGGACCGCAAAACGACTACTCGGTAGCCCGCGAATACCTAACCGAAGAACTTGCGGCAAGGTGGAAACCTAATAACCAGGTGCTAGTTGAGGCGAGTCGCCCAAAAATTACTATGATTTCTAGCAACCGTGCATCGGTATTGGTGCCGCTAGTCGCAACCGTTGATGAACGCGGTTTGTATGAGGTAGCCAGACCAGGGGCTGCCGAACTTTTGAATTTCACTTTCGTGAAAGAAGCGGGGCAGTGGCGCATCGCCGAGGCGCCTGATTTGACCATGGTAATTCGCCCGGTCTTCGACGTGATCTTCGAAGCCTACTCAATTTACTTTTACGACAACCAATCGAAGTACTTAGTGCCCGATGTGCGTTGGTTCCCGTCTAGGGTGTCTACTAGCACCCGACTGATTTCTGCACTGCTGAATGGCCCAAGCAAATGGCTAGCTAATACCGTGAACAGTGCAATTCCGCAGGGCACGACTCTAAACCTAAACACCGTGGCTATCGCAGAGGGCGTTGCCGCAGTTGATCTCTCGAGGAAGGCACTGACCGCAACCGCGTTTCAGAAGAAACTGTTGCAAGCTCAAATAACTAAGTCGCTAATGCAATTGCCTAGCGTTTATTCTGTGCAGGTCTCGATCGAGCGTGGCCTCCTTGACACCTATAATCTCAGCAACGAATTCAGTCGCGTTCTTACCCCTGTGGCAATGTTCAAGGATGACTTAGTGCACATGGATAGTGGTAATCAAACACCGATACCCGGCGCGAAGCTTGCCCTGAAGAATCTGGGTGCAACCGAATTTGGACTAAATGCCGAAGAATCCCTTGCGGCTTTCACTACCGAACAGGGCATTTACCTTGCGAATCTAACCAAACCTGGCGACGAGCCAAAATTGCTTTCGACTCGCACCGATTTCTTGGCCCCGGTAATCGACAAGCAGGGCAACACCTGGCTAGTTTCAAATAACGGCGGGTCCACACTGGTATTCGACGCTGCCGGTACTCGACTGAACTTTGATGCGCGTTGGTTGCAGGCACAGAAGGTTCTGTCATTCTCGATCAGCGATGAGGGTTCGCGAATTGCTGCGATTGTGGATGAAGGTAAAAACACAAAACTTTTGGTTTCTGCAATCGTGCGACTTGATTCGGGCTGGCCTAGGTATCTCGACCTGCCAATCGCACCGAATGCGGCAACCAAACTATTCAGCGTCGATTGGCTTGATGAGACTCATCTTGGCCTGTTAGAGAAACAAGACACTAATTTCGTGCAACCATGGGTGACTCTGGTCGGCGGTGCCACGGCGAGCTTGCCAACTATATCTAATGCCGAAACCATTGTTGGCGCGGGACAGTCAAGCACGATTTACGCGCTGGATATTTTCGGTTCAATGCACCTTTACCGTGGCAATACCTGGATTCGCGTGGCGGACGCCATAGTGGCGCTGCACTAATCCACAGTTTTCATAATTGCCATTACCATCCGCGCGGGGTTTGAAATCTTTGAAGCGTGTCTGCGCTTGAAGAACTTCTCGATTGGCTGTTGCCAACCAACTGCGTGCTCTGCGGGTCTACCGGCTCAATAATTTGCGAAATTTGCGAACGAAGTTTTGAAATCAAACCCAGAGCAGTGCAGCGATATGGGTTTATAGGTTTTGCAATCACTGATTACCACCGAGCGTGCTCGCTTCTATTGCATGCCTATAAAGAAGAGCATCAAACCGCGCTGGTCAAGTTTTTGGCCAAGCCAATCGCGAGCAAAATTCTCGAGCAGCAAAAACAACTAGCAAGCAATGTCATTTTGGTTCCAGCACCCAGCAGCACGGTTGGGATGCAGCACCGTGGTTTTGAGCCGGCACTGTATTTAGCCAAAGAAGTTGCGAGGCAAGTTAATCGAATGAACACGTCGGCAACAGTATTAAAAGTTTTGAAGCTTGATCGGCAGATTCAAGATCAGGCCGGGCTTGGGGTAGAGGCTAGAAAAGCTAATCTGCTCGGCGCCATGGTTGCCAGTCCGGCAAATTCTAAATGGCCGGTGCTGATTCTCGATGACGTGGTGACCACCGGGGCCACCCTGATTGAGGCGAACCGGGCCTTGACCGCAGCCGGGTGGCGGGTTGCCGGTTTCTGCGCATTTGCGGAAACTTTGTCAAAAAGGGCCACGAGAATTTGAATTTGGGTATAACTTTCATTCATCGGGCAAAGTAGCCCGAAGACGGAGGTCATCATGCAAGTAAACATCACAGCCCGCAACCTCACAGTGTCTGACAGATTCCGAGATTACGTAGCCGACCGCACACACAAGGTCGAGCAGCTAACTCACAGAGTCCAGGCACTAGACATTAAAGTGACACGACATGACCACAGTAAAAATTCCGGACCCGAAGATCAGGTTGAGCTAACAGTTTTCGAACCAGGTCACGTGATTCGTGCCGAAGCGCACGCCGGCGATAAATTCGCCGCCTTTGATATTGCACTCGACAAGCTTTCAGAAAGATTGCGTCGTGCTGCTGATCGTCGCAAAGTTCACCACGGTCGTCATTCTGCACCAGGCGCGAGTGAACTAAGCGCCCACGACTTTGCCGAGCTCGACATAAAGCCGGTCGACTCTGATCTATTGCTCGGCAAGACCCACGCAGCAGAGGCCGACGAAGCCCCGGATATGGGAATCAGTCCGGTTGTAATTCGACGCAAGGAGTTTGAGGCGACTCCAATGACAGTTGATGACGCCCTGTATCACATGGAGCTAATCGGCCATGATTTCTACTTGTTCCAAGACAGCGAAACCGGCAAGCCAAGCGTGGTTTACCGCCGCAAAGGTTGGAATTACGGAGTTATCACGCTGTCCTGACTTGTCTCGCACAAGCGCAGAGGCTTGAACGCCTCTGCGGGTTGGAACTTTGGCGTTATCACGCTGTCATAGCCTTTCTTAGAGATTCCTGAGCGTAGGCGCCTGGCCCTTAGGGGCTAGGCGCTTTCGCCTAAGATTGACGTAGTTGAAATAAACGATCTGGAGCAAATCTTGGCAACAATTATCGACAAACTACTGCGCGCCGGTGAAGGACGAGTCCTATCCAAGCTTCGTAACTATGCGGTTGCTATCAATGCCCTAGAAGAGGACTTCAGTCACCTAACCGACGAAGAACTTAAGAATGAAACCACCGTTCTGCGCGAGCGTTATGCCGCCGGTGAGTCACTAGACGATTTACTGCCAGAGGCATTCGCTGCCGTGCGCGAAGCTTCAAAACGAACCCTTGGCCTCCGTCACTTCGACGTGCAGCTTATGGGTGGTGCTGCACTTCATCTTGGCAACATTGCTGAAATGCGCACCGGTGAAGGTAAGACTTTGGTGGCAACCCTACCTGCTTACCTAAATGCCATCGCGGGTCGTGGCGTGCACGTGGTTACCGTGAACGACTTCTTGGCTGGTTATCAGTCAGACCTAATGGGTCGTGTATTCCGCGCTTTGGGTATGACCACCGGTTGCATCATCTCAGGTCAGGAGCCAGCTGAGCGTCGCGAGCAGTATCTTGCCGACATTACTTATGGAACCAACAATGAATTTGGTTTCGACTACCTTCGCGACAACATGGCTTGGCAGCGTGCCGATATGGTTCAGCGTGGTCACTTCTATGCAATCGTCGACGAGGTTGACTCGATTCTGATTGATGAGGCCCGTACTCCGCTTATTATTTCTGGCCCAGCCTCAGGCGAGGCAAACCGCTGGTTCAGCGAGTTCGCCAAGATTGCTGAAAAGCTTCAGCCTGTAATTGACTACGAAGTTGATGAAAAGAAGCGCACCGTTGGCATCTTGGAGCCAGGTATTGCCAAGGTTGAGGATTACCTCGGCATTTCAAACCTTTACGAATCGGCAAACACCCCGCTAATTTCGTTCCTGAATAATTCGATTCGCGCCAAGGCGTTGTTCAAGCGCGATAAAGACTACGTTGTGATGAATGGCGAAGTTTTGATTGTTGACGAACACACCGGTCGTATTCTTGCCGGCCGTCGATACAACGAGGGTATTCACCAGGCGATTGAAGCTAAAGAAGGAGTAGAGGTAAAGGCTGAGAACCAGACCCTTGCCACTGTAACTCTGCAGAACTACTTCCGCCTCTACAACAAGCTTTCGGGCATGACCGGTACCGCTGAAACTGAAGCTGCCGAATTCATGAGCACATACAAGTTGGGTGTAGTTCCAATTCCAACTAATAAGCCAATGATTCGTTTGGATCAGCCTGACCTGATTTACAAGAACGAAGAAGTTAAGTTCAACATGGTGGTTGAAGACATTGCCGAGCGACACAAGAGCGGTCAGCCGGTCTTGGTTGGTACCACCAGTGTTGAAAAGAGCGAATACCTTTCAAAGCTTCTGGCCAAGGCTGGTGTTCGTCACGAAGTTTTGAACGCCAAGAACCACGCTCGTGAAGCTGCGATTGTGGCTCAAGCCGGTCGCTTGGGTGCGGTCACAGTTGCCACAAACATGGCCGGTCGTGGTACCGACGTAATGCTCGGTGGAAACGCCGAGTTTCTAACCGTTGAAGCTCTGAATAAGCGCGGGTTGCACGCAGACGAAACTCCAGAAGAGTACGAAGCAGCCTGGGCTACCGAGTTCGCGAAAATCAAGGATGAAGTTGCGCTTGAGGCCGAAAAGGTTCTTGAGGTTGGCGGCCTATACGTATTGGGCACCGAGCGTCACGAGTCACGCCGCATCGACAACCAGTTGCGCGGTCGTGCCGGTCGACAGGGTGACAAGGGTGAATCTCGCTTCTACCTTTCATTGACTGACGATCTAATGCGCTTGTTCAACTCAGGTGCTGCATCTGCGCTGATGAACCGTTCTGGTGTTCCAGACGATACAGCAATCGAATCGAAGATTGTTTCTCGAGCAATTCAGAGCGCGCAGTCACAGGTTGAAGGCCGCAACGCAGAAATTCGCAAGAACGTTTTGAAGTATGACGACGTTCTAAACCGTCAGCGCGAGGCTATTTACAGCGATCGCCGTCACATCCTTGAAGGTGATGACATTCAGACCCGCGTCGAGACATTCATGGCCGATGCCATTGAATCAATTGTTTCTGGCCACCTAAACGAACACGGCGGAAGCGACTGGGATCTTGAGGCCCTTTGGACTGAGTTGAAGACTATGTACCCAGTTGGGCTTGACATCAGTGAGGTTCTAGCCGAAGCAGGAAACCGCTCACGCTTGACCACCCAGTGGCTAAGCCGCGAAATTCTTAGCGATGCAAAGATTGCCTACGCAAAGCGCACCGAGAAGATCGGTGAAAGCGCAATGCGTGAGCTTGAGCGTCGCGTAGTTCTTTCAGTACTTGACCGCAAGTGGCGTGACCACCTCTACGAGATGGATTACCTGAAAGAGGGAATCGGTCTTCGTGCAATGGCGCAGCGTGACCCACTGGTTGAATACCAGCGCGAGGGCTACGGCATGTTCCAGCAGATGATGGGCGCGATTAAAGAAGAAACCATCGGTTTCTTGTTCAACATCGAGGTGGAGGTCACCCCGGCTCCGGCAATCGACCCTGCCAAGCTGACTTACACCGCACCTAACGAAGATGGCGCAGCCGAGGCTCACTCAGCCAACGAGCAGCAGAACTCGACCAACCCTACTCAGCAGAAGCCTGAGCAGGGTGGCCAGGGCAGTTCTTTCTTTCGCTAAAGCACGCTAACCGCGGTTGCGCGCCAGCGGTGATTGATTCCTTCTAGTCGAATCGTTACAGCCCGCGCTCGCCTTGGTGAATTAACGATTACTACAGATTCGATTACGCCATCTCTTGGCGATTCGCAATGCAGTTTCTGCACGGAAAAATTCTGATGCCGAGCTTTAGTGCCTTTACTCGCTCTAGCCATTCGAGCCGCGTGGGCACGCTTGCCTAGCCTCTGATAAACATCCTCGCTAAGTAATCGCGAGAGCTGATCGAGCTGCCTGGTTCCGGCAATTACTTCAATCACGCCGGTTGCTAGGGCTTTTAGGCTTGGCTCTGGGTCGGGAAGGTCTTTAGTGCTATCCCACTGTTGACCGAAATATTCTTCGGCGTCGAAATTATTTCTTACGTTTCTCTTATTTTCATTATTGGGTTCTTCATTTGGACCCAATGTTGCGGATGGCATGTCACCTATCCTTTCTGCTCACCACCGTGATGAGTAATTTGACGCTAGACCTGTCACGCATTCATCACAAGAACTATTTTGAACCTGTGAATAACTTTTCGAACATTGTCACAGGGTCTCAATAATGGCAATATGCACATCGAAGATTTATTCGAAGACCTTGAAGCGCAGTTCGCTTCAGAAAGTGTTACGCGATCAAAAAGTAGTTTCACTTTGGGCGCTAAAATTGTCGAGGCACAGCTGGCAAATACTGCGACCAGAAAATTAATCGCGCCAATTATCGGCCAAGATTTCATTGCTGGCCTCGATCCGGTTTCACCGATTTGGTATTTGTATCCGCAAGCAAGCATTCGCAAATTAAAATTTTGCGACTCGAGCGAAAGTGACTTACCGGAGGTGCGCAATTTTGAAGTGAGTCTTGAGCAATTTCTAAAGTCGGCGCCAATGCCTTGCGCGATAAGGTGGTGCACCATTCAAGACCAGCATCAACTGGCCCTTGGTCAACTGCATTCGCTATGCCGGGGCCTAATGTTTATCTATCAATCCGGGGTGTCTGGGCCAATTGCCGTGCCGGTTTCGGCTCTAGAGCTGTTGGTTATTGAGTCTGTGGATAACCTGAACGGCAGTTTCTAATCAGCGATTGATTGTGACCATGGATAAATTACGCAGAAGTAGGGGCGGCACAGCAAAGCGTAAGTTGCCTTTGCTGCTTGGAATAGGTTGCGTTTTACTCGCAGTGGTTGGAGTGACCTTTGTTATTGAGCAGAATAATCAGACACAAGAGTTTCTAGTAGCCAGCAGCGATCTACCGGCCGGCAGCCTATTGAGCGAAACCGAGTTCACGGCGGCAGCGGTAAATCTTGGCGCTAGCGCAGACAATTACTTGACAGTTGATCAAGCGCCAAAGGCCACATATCTCCTTGGGCCGGTAAGGGCGGGGCAACTGATTCCACGAAGCATGCTTTCATCAACTGTCATCGATGAAAGAGTGCCGGTTGTGATTGATTCAAAAATGGGGCTACCTACCGGCCTGGTTGCTGGGTCTTCGGTTGATGTTTGGGTGGCGCCAGCCAAGCAAGAAAATCCCGTTGGCGAGCCATTTGCGATTGTGGTTGGCGCCGAAGTTGCCAGACTGATTACAAATGCCGACATGTTCGCCAAACCAAATCCATCGGTCGAGCTGTGGGTGCCAATCGATGCAGTGTCACCAATTCTTAGTTCTATTGCGGCCGAAGCTAGCATCTCGCTAATTTTGCGACCGACTCTGACAGAAGTATATGAGTGATGCAAAGCTAATAACTTTTTGGTCAGCGCCTGGTTCGGTCGGTAAATCTACATTGGCAGCTGCTGCAGCAGGCGAGCTGGCGCACGCTGGCAATGCCGTTCTCTTGGTGGATGCCGACACTTACTCACCGAGTCTGGCCATGCAACTTGGACTCACTGATCATCCGGCTGGCCTAGCAGCAGCCTGCAGATTGGTTGCGCAGCAACGCTTGGACGCTGCCGAATTACAAAGATTGAGCGCGGAAATACTTGGCGGCAGTGGCTCGCTTAGGTTGTTGACAGGCCTCAGTAACGCCACTCGCTGGCCTGAGGTAACCGCAGAAATTCTCGACGAACTATTGGTGATTGCCGGCCAAAGTTTCGACTATCTATTGCTCGATGTTGCTTCACACCATGAGTCAGATATCCATGCAAGTTACAGTCCGGTAGGTCGCAACAGTGTCACTCGCTGGGCGTTGCAATATTCCGATCAGATAGTTGCAGTAGCAGGGGCGGACCCGGTGTCAATTTCTAGGTTCCTCGAAGCTTTCGTCTCGCTTGGTCAGCTGAATCCGCGGGGCGAGGTGTTGTGCGTGGTTAATCGCATGCGCAATTCGGCGCTTGGTCTTTCGGCGAAGCAGCAAATCAGTCAGACCCTCAGTCGCCTGGCCAACGTGCAGGTTTCGGTGTTCATCCCCGACGATCAAGCAGCAGCTGATGCTGCCCTGCGTGGTGGTTATTCGCTTGATCAGGCCAAGCGCTCTGCTCAATCCAGGCAGGCGTTATCGCTGTTCGTAAAATCGGCGCTACTCGGTCAGGTGAGTCAATTAGATAAGCGCGTGGCTAAACTCGGTTAGGTGTCAACACTAAGCGAGCTGATGAATGCCCACGGGCGCGCTGCCAAGGCAGACGTCGAGTGGCTAAATCTGCTGCTTTCAGACTGGCAGTTGGTTGCCGACCTGGCTTTTGCCGACCTGGTTCTATGGGTACCAACCGCCGAGGGTGAGTTCGTAGCCGCCGGTCACGCACGACCTTCATCTGCAGCAACAATCTTCTATCGTGACATCACCGGCGAACCAGTTCGCAAGAGTTGGGCCGCACAGGTTAAGCAGGCTTTCGAAACTGGCGAAACCGTAGACACTAAGGCTCAGGCCGGCCCCGATGGCACCACCTCACGCATGAGTGCAATTCCGGTACGCAGAAAAATTTCTAGCAAGAGTGATGAGGTGACCGAAAAACCAATTGCGGTAGTTACGCGTCACACTAATTTGACCGAAGTGATCATGCCAAACCGTTTGCAACTTAATTACCTAAGTTGCGGAAACGATTTGTTGACCATGGTTGCCGATGGTAATTTTCCTGATTTCAGTAGCTCCACCGGCCCACGTCGCGGTGCACCTCGTGCTAACGACGGCTTGCTGCGCATGGATGTGGATGGCGTTGTGACTTTTGCCAGCCCGAACGGTCTTTCTGCATTTATGCGATTGGGAATTGTTGGTGAACTCGAAGGTCAATCACTTGCTCAGGCGGCAGCGCCGATCACTCAGGGTAAGAATATCGACGAGTCATTGCCACTGGTACTTACCGGTCGTGCGCCTTGGCGAACCGACATGGATTCCAGAAACGTCACGCTAACCGTGCGTGCGATTCCGCTAAAGGCAAAGGGTGCACGAGTCGGTGCCATCGTGCTTTGCCGTGACGTAACCGAGCTACGCCGTCAAGAGCGCGAGTTGATTACCAAGGATGCGACCATCCGTGAAATTCACCACCGAGTGAAAAACAATTTGCAGACTGTTGCTTCGTTGCTGCGCATTCAGTCGCGCCGCAGTCGAAGCAAAGAGGCAAAGGAATCGCTTGAGCAGGCAATGCGTCGTGTATCTGCGATTGCCTTGGTGCACGACACCCTGAGTGAGGGGCTGAGTCAAGAAGTTAACTTTGATGAAGTCTTTGACCGCATATTGATGTTAGCTACCGAAGTTGCTTCAAGCATGAACACCTCGGTGAAAACAATTCTTGATGGCAAGTTCGGTCAGCTAAAAAGCGAAATGGCAACCCCACTTGCAGTTGCTTTAACTGAGATCATCACCAATGCCGTGGAACACGGATTAGCCGAGCGCAGTGGAGTAGTTGCGGTTAATGCCGAGCGCAAACAACGTCAACTGCTGATAACAGTTTCTGACAACGGTAAAGGCCTGACCGACGGCAAATTGGGTGAGGGACTGGGCACTCAGATTATTCGCACTCTGATTGAGGGTGAGCTTCGCGGCAGCATTCACTGGTCTGCACCAAAAGAGGGTGGCACCAGAGTGGCAATCACGCTTCCGCTATAAAAAAATCCCGCCTCGATTCCGAGACGGGATTCAAACTTTTGCGACTTAGCCTGCGCGACGAGCACGAGCATATTTGCGCTTCAGCGACTTGCGCTCGTCTTCACTTAGGCCACCCCAGACACCGGTGTCCTGGTTTTCTTTGATTGCGTATTCAAGGCACTGTGTCGCTACTCCACACTCGCGGCAAATTGCCTTCGCCTGGTCAATCTGGTCTACTGCTGGGCCGGTGTTGCCAACTGGAAAAAATAGTTCCGGGTCTTCGGTTAGGCAACGTGATTCGTTTAGCCACTGCATGTCCATACTGGCGATATTCCTTTGTGTCGTGTGGTGCTTCAATCCGGCTAAAAACACGGTTTGAACGAGGTGAAAACTATTACCGAAAAGGTGATTTACGCTGATAAAAGCGGTTTTCTTCCTTGGAAAATCGTTTCATAAGGGGCAGTGTTTGGCAATACCCAATATCGAAGGAAACCTTGGAAAATACGGCTAACCAGAGGCCATTGGGCCTAATTTTGGTGACCATTTTGGTGGCTTTGGAAGGGCTCGCCATGGGGGCTATTTCGGCCCGTCTGGGCCTTGCATTAGTGGTCGGCGAGACTAAGTCCTTGGTGACCTCGGTGGCTTTATTTGCCCTTGTAGCCGCGGCCACGGTGTGGGTGTTTTTTATTGCCCAAGGGCTTTGGCGGGGTAAACGTTGGGCCAGATCCGGGGCCCTATTTTGGCAGTTGGTGCAGCTATCGGTGGCTTCGGCCAGTTTTAGCGGCCAGTTTGGCAATGCAGTGATCGGCTGGTCACTGATTGTGCCATCCGTGTTGGTCTTAGGCTTGGTCTTTACCAAGCCGGTGGTTTCGGCCACCATGACCCAGCTGGATCGCGAAGCCTAAATATCTAGCAGCTTGCGCAACATGGCCACGTGGCCGGTTGCCTTGACGTTGTAGAGGGCAAGGCTGATTTTGCCCTTTTCATCGATGGCGAATGTCGAGCGCAGCACGCCGGTGTATTCGCGGCCATAAAGTTTTTTGATGCCGAAGGCCCCGTAGGTTTTGTGAACCTCAAGGTCAGGATCGCTGAGCAGCGCAAAATTCAGATTTTGGTTCGCCTTGAATTTGGCCAACTTTTTGATCTCGTCGGGGCTGATTCCCAAAACTGTGTAGCCGGCTTTTTTGAACGGGTTCAGGTTGTCATTAAAGTCGCAGGCTTCTTTGGTGCAGCCCGGGGTAGAAGCGGCAGGAAAGAAATAGAGAATCACTTTCTGGCCCTTGAACTGCGATAGTGAAACCTTGTTGCCGTCTTGGTCTAGGACCTTGAAATTGGGGGCCTTGTCGCCCGCCTCAAGGTGCTGTAGCTCGCTCATAGTCCCGATTCTAGGGCCTTCTTGTGGTAATGTTTTATCTCGTTGCGCCGTTTCGGTGCGATTCGCGCCTCTAGCTCAATCGGCAGAGCAACTGACTCTTAATCAGTGGGTTCCGGGTTCAAGTCCCGGGGGGCGCACCACTTATGATCGCTATTTTCTCGGGCTTCTTCACCGCCATTTCGCTAATTGCAGCCATCGGCGCCCAGAATGCCTACGTAATTCGTCAAAGTCTGACTCGCAAGCACGTGCTTTTGGTTGTAGTTATTTGCGCGCTCGCCGACGCCGTCTTGATCATCGCGGGAATTGCCGGCCTGGGCGCACTAATCACTTCGGCTCCGATGCTGATGGAATTCATCCGCTGGTTTGGAGTTGCCTATTTGGCTTGGTTCGGAATCAAGTCGGTGCGCAGCGCTTTCAAGAAGCAAAGCCTCGATGCCGGTGCGGCACAAAGCGCAAGTCGCAAGCAGGTTGTTCTTTCAATTCTTGGTTTTACATTTCTAAACCCGCATGTCTATTTAGACACCGTAATTTTGCTGGGGAGTATCGCCAACCAGTTCCAAAGTGATCGATGGTGGTTTGGAATTGGCGCCATGCTGTCTAGCGTGGTTTGGTTTTTTTCGATTGGTTATGGTGCTAAGGCCGCAGCTAAGTACATGGCCAAGCCGATTTTTTGGAAGATTCTGGACCTAATTATTGCGGCCGTAATGTTCGGCATTGCGGCTTTGCTCGCTTTTTTTAAGTTTTGATAAGGCTGTTTACACGAACTTCGCAACGCATTCTTGCAACGCGTCGGCTGCAAGCTGTAAATCGTGTTCGGTTGTTGCGTGAGTGAAACTAAAGCGCACCGCAGTTTGAGCTAGGTCTGGGTCAATTCCGATGGCAAGCAAAACGTGCGATGGCTCATCGTTGCCCGCGGCACAAGCAGAGCCGCTAGAAACTAGGATTCCTTTTCGCTCAAGTTCTAGCAGCAGAGTTTCACCATTTATGCCAGCAATAACAAATGACGCGATGTTGGCGTTGCGCATAGTGGCATCACCGGTAAGGGCAGCCTGGGGAATGGTTGCCAGAACCTGCGAAATGAACTGGTCTCTAATGCGGCTAACCTCGCCAATCTCGGCATCTGATGTTGGCAGCAACTCAAGCGCTGTAGCAATTGCCACCGCCCACGCCACGTTCTGAGTACCAGATCGAAGCTCATGTTCCTGACCACCGCCATGAATTAATGGCTCGAGCTGCACGCGGCTTTTCACAAACAGCACACCGCAACCCTTTGGGGCGCCGAACTTGTGACCCGAAATACTGAGTGCGTCAACGTTTAGTGCGTGCACGTCTAGTTCTTGCCAGCCCACCGCCTGCACCGCGTCGGTATGGAAAAGTGCCCCAACTTCGTGCGCTGCCGTGGCCAATTCGCCGATCGGGTGCACAGTGCCAATCTCGTTGTTCACGGTCATTAGTGACACAAGAGTTGTGTCGTTGCGCAGGGCATCTTGAAAATTCAAGATGTTGCCGGCTGAATCAAGCTGCAACCAAGTGGTTTCGAAACCGTGCTCGCGTTCCAAGAAATCAATTGATGCCAGAACCGCTTGGTGCTCGGTGCGTGAACTAACCAAGTGCTTACCGCGCGGGTTCGCCAGAGCCAAACCGATAATTGCCTGGTTAATGCTTTCGGTGCCGCCAGAGGTAAAAACAATTTCACTGCTTTTTGCATTAAAGAAATTTGCAACTTGTGCACGGGCATCTTCGAGAGCGGCCTTGGCGCGCAGCCCAGGTTCATGGGTGCTCGACGGGTTACCGAACTCGCTGGTTAGCCAAGGCCAGGCAGCCTGCAGGGCCTCGGGTCTAACCGGGCTGGTTGCGGCGTTGTCTAGGTAAATCATTGTTTCGAAGCTAGTTAATTTCGAGGTCTAGCGCTAGGTCTAGCGCACGTGCACTGTGAGTTAGCGCGCCAACCGAAATTACATCAACACCGGTCTTGGCAATTTCGGCAACGGTTTCAAGGTTCACACCACCTGAAGCCTCGACAACGCAGGCACCATTTATTAGCTCGACACCCTTCTTCATTTCTCCAAGTTCAAAATTGTCGAGCATGATGATGTCTACGCCCGCGGCCAAAACTGAAGGAATCTGCTCGATGCGATCCACTTCGACCTCTAGTTTGATATTTGCTGCGAGCTCGCTTCTAACTCTGCGTAGCTCTGTGGTCAAATCTTTTCCACCCCTGGTCAGCACGGCAAGGTGATTGTCTTTCGCCATTACTTGGTCGCTTAGCGAAAAACGGTGATTGTACCCGCCGCCATCGACCACGGCCTGTCGTTCGAATGCGCGTAAGTTTGGTGTGGTTTTACGAGTGTCAAGAATTTTTGCTTTAGTGCCGGAAACCTTGGCTACGAACTTTGCGGTCAGGGTGGCAATGCCGCTCATGCGTTGCACGAAGTTCAAACCAATTCGTTCAGCGGTAAGAATGCTTCGCGCTGGGCCGGAAATGACCGCTAGAACTTGACCTGCAGAAAAATCCTGACCATCGCTTATTTTCATATCGACTGTGATGTTGTCGTCGGTTAATTTGAACGCCGCAATAAATACGTTTGCGCCACTGAAAACACCAGGTTCGCGTGCTACCAGCTCGGCGGTTGCGGTTGCATCTGCAGGAATCAGGTGTTCGCTAGTCACATCGCCATTTGGTGCATCTTCGCGCAGCGCAGCACCAACCACTGAATTAATCAGGTGTTGATCAAGCATTACTTTGCCTTTCGCACAATTGTGATCGGTTTTGCCATGGCAGCATTCGTCTCTGGAAAATCTAGTCGATAGTGGCCGCCACGCGATTCCTCGCGAGCCAGCGCCGATGCAGTCACAGCACGGGCCAGGGTTAGCAGGTTGGCGTCTTCCCAGTCCGTGAACAAGCGGTTCGAAACATCAGCCGAACGCCACTTTTCCAGCTCGTCTCGCGTAATAGTCAGGTCGGTACCGGTGCGGGCAAGGCCTACTTTGTCCCACATCAGGGTCTGCAATTCAACGCGGTCAACCACCGAACGTTCAGCTTTTGGCACGGTGCTGTCTGCCTCATCAATCAATTCAATTTCTTGCAGCACGCCAGTTTCTTTCCAGCGCACGCTCGCTGCCTTCTCGGGCCAGGCTTCAGCCAAAACCGAAACTGCACGGCGTGAAAAAACAATTGATTCAAGAAGTGAATTTGAAGCCAGGCGATTTCCTCCGTGGGCACCGGTGCAGGCTACTTCACCAACTGCAAACAGACCCTTGATCGAAGTGCGACCAAATGTGTCTGTGGCAACACCACCCATCCAGTAGTGCGCAGCAGGAGTCACCGGAATTGGGTTTCGCGACCAGTCCAAACCATAAGAGCGAGTTGTCTTATTAATGCTTGGAAAACGATTGTTGAGGTATTCGGCACCAAGAGCTGTGGCATCAAGCAAAACTGGCTGCCCACCCTGCGAAATCATTTCGGCTTGAATGCCTCGCGCAACTACATCGCGCGGCGCCAACTCGGCTAGTGGGTGAAGTTTTTGCATAAAGCGTTCACCCTTGTTGTTTATCAATACAGCGCCATCGCCGCGAACTGCTTCACTAATAAGAAATGACCCAGGCACGGCGAGTGCGGTTGGGTGAAATTGGTAAAACTCAACGTCGGCCAGCTCGGCCCCGGCGCGAAATGCGGCGGCAACTCCATCTCCGGTGGTCACCGTTGGGTTAGTGGTGTGACGGTAAAGCTGACCTGCTCCACCGCTCGCCAAAATCACCGCATCAGCTTCAACAAAGTGACTTCCCGAGGCGTCAAGTAAATGCACACCCTTGATTTGCCCATCAACAACTTCGAAATCAACCACGAAGGTGTACTCGTGCACAGCAGCCGCAGTCTCGCGAAGCGTGCGCACCAGAGCCTTGCTAACGTCGGCACCCGTAGTGTCGCCGCCGACATGCAAAATTCTTGGATGCGAGTGCGCGGCCTCAAGCCCTAGCGCATACTCGCCATTCTTTTTATCGAACTCAACACCGAAAGTAACTAGGTCGTTAATGCGTGCTGGGCCTTCTTCACAAAGCACGCGAACTGCTGGTTCGTAGCTGTAGCCCGCCCCGGCAGCGAGGGTATCGGCAATGTGTTCTTCGATAGTGTCTTTTGTTGAAACCACAGCGGCAATTCCGCCCTGGGCATAGTGAGTGTTACTTTCGGCAAGATTTGATTTTGTGACCAGGGTCACCTCATGAGTGCGTGAACCTTCAACAGCTGCAATCAGCCCGGCAATACCGCTGCCTATAACGACAAGTTTTTTCATTACAGGGGCTTAGCCGCTAGCATGCGCTCGAGCGCAATAGCCGCGTTGGTCGAAACTTTCTTGTCAACGCTAATTTGATTTACTACTTCACCAGCAACCAAACGCTCAAGTACCCAGGCTAGGTAGCCAGGATGAATTCGATACATGGTTGAACAAGGGCAGACCACCGGGTCAAGGCAGAAAATTTTGTGCTCTGGGTGCTGGGCGGCAAGTCTCTGCACCATGTTAATTTCTGTGCCGATAGCAAATGTCGTTGTCTGCTTGGCACCCTCAACTGCTTTGCGAATGTAGTCGGTCGAACCATATTCGTCTGCGGCATCAACAACATCCATAGGGCACTCCGGGTGCACAATCACACGCACGCCAGGATTCTCTGCACGAGCCTTTTCAATCTGACCAACATTGAAACGTTTGTGCACTGAGCAGAAACCGTTCCACAGAATCACCTTGGCTTCGTTCAGTTGCTGGGCGCTGTTGCCGCCCATTGGCTTGCGGCCATGCCATAGCGGCATAAGATCGGTTGAAATTCCCATTGCCTTAGCGGTGTTGCGGCCAAGGTGTTGGTCAGGAAAAAACAAAACGCGCTGGCCACGCTCGAACGCCCACTTCAAAACTGTCTCGGCATTCGACGAGGTGCAAACAATTCCTCCGTGCTCGCCACAGAAAGCCTTTAGCGCAGCTGATGAGTTCATGTAGGTGACCGGAATGATTGGCGCGCGACCGTCAGCATCTGGCTCGCTGCCATAAAGCTCGGTTAGTTCATCCCAGCACGCGGTCACCGAATCAATGTCGGCCATGTCTGCCATCGAACATCCGGCAGCAAGGTTTGGCAAAATTACCGACTGGTTTTCGCCCGAAAGAATGTCTGCGGTCTCTGCCATGAAGTGCACCCCGCAAAAAACAATTGCGTCTGCCTCTGGGTGAGCCTTTGCTGCGTTGGCTAGTTGAAATGAGTCACCAAGATAATCGGCGTGCTGCACGATCTCATCACGCTGATAGAAGTGACCAAGAATTACAACCTTCTCGCCAAGGGTCTTTTTAGCCTCGCGAATACGGTCGTGAAGTTCATCGTCGCTAGCCTGCTGGTATTCGGCAGGCAACGCGCCCTGTCGCGGTGCGTCGGCAGGAATAACATCAGCGCTAGATGCGCCCGGGCCGTAGCCAAGCGGGCCACCATCAAATTCCCATGGGCCTTTTGCCAGGCTAGGGGAACAGGTGGTTTCGTTCGAAGCACCCTTAACGATTAATTGGATGCGTTCGTTTACTGATGCGGTGCTCATAGATAGAAATCTACCCGTTTGCGGCGAATTAGTCTTCGCCGATGTCCTCGTTCCAGAGCGCATCGTTGGCCACAATAAAGTCGCCCATAAGTTTGATTAGGCCGGCATCGTTCATAACGTGCAATTCGGCACCGTGCTCTGCGACCCAATCCTGGCCGCCCTTAAAGTTTTTGTCATCGCCAACCAAGACTCGGCCAATGCCAAACTGGCGAATCAAACCTGAGCAGTACCAGCAAGGCGAAAGGCTGGTGGCAAGAGTTACTTTCTTATAGCTGCGCTGGCGACCGGCATTTCTGAACGCGCTGGTCTCGCCGTGCATTGACGCATCGCCCTCCTGCACGCGCAAGTTGTGGCCGCTGCCCAGCAGGCGACCCTCTTCATCGAAGAGTGCGGCACCGATTGGAATGCCGCCTTCGGCTAAACCGAGATGCGCCTCGGCAATGGCCACTGACAGTTTTTCTTCATCGGTGGCAAAGACGTCACCCTTTTTGAAGTTTTCTGCTGCAGGAATCATTGCCGAGGCCTCTCGTTAATTTTTTACTTTTTGTTAGTTGCTTTGTAGATAGTGAAGTACAACACTGCTGCAAGTGCGAAACCGAATATCGCGGTCCAGTCACCATTTTCTGCCCCAGGGCCAGTCAGTGCACCATAGAACTGAACAGTCGGCATTTCAGCTTTTGCAAACAGCGAGATCGAAACAGAAGTAGCTATCACGAACGCAATTGGTCCAGCGATGTTACGGTGCTTGGTCTCTTCGCGGATCAACTTGTCGATGTCCTGGCCTTTGCGTAGCACTCGGTCAACGACAAGGATTGCAACCCAAGGTGCTAGCCAGTAGCCAACGGTAAGTAAGAACAGTTCAAAGATGAAGCGGAAATTATCTTCTACCGCAAAGTAAGAGATGCCACCACCCAGCACACCTGCAAGAAGAACCATGATCGCGCGACGAGTCTTGAAGCCAAGCTTTACGCCAGCTGCGATGAACGACATGGTTCCCGAGTAGATGTTTAGAACGTTGGCTGAAACCGAACCAACCGCGATACCAATCAGAGTTAGAACTGCCAGCCAGCCAGGCAGTACAGATGTGAAAGCTGTTGTCGGCAGTCCTTCGCCCACTACGCCGCTCCAAGCAATTGCACCAACGGACATCAGCAATGTAGTTGCGGTGAAGTTACCTAGACCGGCAGCTAGTCCAACTGCCTTTGGTGATGTGTTAGCAGGAAGGTATCGTGTGAAGTCCGCCGCGAATGGTGTCCAGCCCTGGGTGTAGCCATAAGCAAGAGCAACACCAACTGAGAACGCGCCCCACTTGAAGTCTGCAGCTGGGCTTACGTTGTACTGACCCTGAGAAACAATTACCAGAGCAACGATTGCGAAAACTACTGATAGGTAGAAGAACGCGTAGCGCTCAAACTTCTGAATGAAGTTGTGGCCAATGAATGCTGCAATCACCTGAACCAAAATAATGATGGTCACAGAAACAGCCACTGGCAGATTGGTAAGAGTGGTCAGAGCGAAGGCACCAGAAGTGGTGTTCACAGCAAACCAACCGATACCCGCAACCAGCGTTGAGGTGGCAGCAGGAAGCGCGTTTCCACGCAAGCCAAATGCGCTGCGGCTAATCACCATTTGTGGCACGCCATGACGTGGGCCCCAGCTGCTAAACCAGCCGTGTGTCACGGCTGCCAATGCATTTCCAAGGGTCACAGCGAGGATTGCCTGCCAAACGTTAAGTCCAGCAAATACGGCGAGGGCACCAATGAAGATGGTGGCGAACTCAAGGTTCGGAGACGACCAGACAGTGAAAAGGTGCCACGCTTTACCGTGACGTTCACCTGCGGAGATCGGAGCGATATCGTTTGTTTCGATTGAGGTTGCTTTAGCAGAGCCTGAGGTGTTTTGGGTCATAGCCACAATCTAGTGGCGCAGTTCTCAGCAAAAGTTCAGATTTGGTTTTGACGCGCGAGATTTAACAAATAAGTTGCAAAACCTTCAATGTAACCTTTAGACAAATGACCTTCGATGACCAACTTTTGGCGCCAATGATTGACAATGAGCAGGCTTTGATAGCCATGCTCATGGAAAACTTTGACCGCAGGTATCAAGAAGTCATTAAGACTGCGGTGTCTATCCTCGACCTGCCAACTATTGCGCGATTAGAAAATGTTGGTTTTCAAACCGGACGTCAGTTCAACAAGGGCAAGCATCGAATGGTGCGCATGAGCCTTGATCGATATGACTTTGTGCGAATGTTGGCCGAAACAAAAATGGCTGAGTTTATTGACATGAACGAGTGGAGTTTTGCGTTTGACAGCGCAAAGCGACGTGCCGGCTTGTGTAACTACACCGACAAGGTGATTTCGATTTCTAGATACATGGTCGACATTCACACCATGGATGAAACACTTCAGGTTGTCTTGCACGAAGTAGCCCACGCAATCAGTGGTAAGTCTGCCGGGCACTCTAAAAAATGGTTAGCCACTGCAAAACGGATTGGCTATCGCGCAGAAGAATTTACCGGCACTGAGATTGCGGCAGAAACCGCAACCTGGATAGGTACATGCCCTGTCGGCCACACACACTATCGATATCGTCGACCAGCCAGAATGCTCAGCTGTGCGGTGTGCGCACCTGGATTCGATCAGCGAAATTTAATTCGGTGGCGACCGCGTTAAGAAATAACTACCAGAGTCACCACTGCACCGGCAAAGAAGTTTAGCCAGATGAATTTTTTCCAGCCAGCGTTCGCCGCTTCGCAAGTTGCGTCGGTGATGTTCCAAAACGGCCCGACTATAACCAGATAGGGAATTACCGCGATCGCAACCAAACCACCCGGCCACCCAGCAAACAAAACTAGAATTCCGGCCACTACGTAAATAACAAATGCAAAACGAACAGTTGCGCGAGCACCAATAGCAGTGGCGATTGAACGAATTCCACCTTCGCGATCAGCCTGAACGTCTTGTACTGCGCCGAAGGCATGAGAGGCAATTCCCCAAAGGGTGAATGCAAGTGTCGCGCAAAGAAGCTTTGGCTCTGCTAAATCGGCCCCGGCTAGCGACAACCCAAAAATCATCGGGCCAACAAAGTGGCTAGCCGAGGTTAGCGAATCAAGAAATGGCTTTTCTTTGAATCGCAATCCCTTTGCGCTGTAGGCAATCACGGTGAAGACAAATAGGTAAAGCCAGCTGGTACTAGCCGAGGTGCCAACCAGGGTGAGGAACATGAGGAAAGGCATGCTTCCAATCACCGAGGTGCGAATGACAAGTTTGTGCCACTTTCGATCAAGCAGCGCACCCTCGATTCCACCTTTGCGTGGGTTTCTTAGATCGCTCTCGTAATCGAAGACATCATTGATGCCGTACATCATCAAGTTGTATGGAATCAGAAAGTAAATCGTGCCGACGATTGCGGCAAAAATATCGCTGCCGCCCGAAAGTAAATAGGCAACCGTAAACGGGTAGGCGGTGTTGATCCATGAAACCGGGCGCGACACCCAAAACAGGGTCTTGATTAGTTCCATTATCGATTCTTTCTGTTACCAAGCAGAATCCACACTGCCGGAATAAGCAGGGCCGCCGCAATGGTGTAGGCAAAATCTTCAACAGGGGCAAGGCCAATCATCACACCAAGGATCTTCGTAGCGTCGTAAGCAACGATTTCGGTGCCAACAATCACGTTGTCAAAGATTGCGGTCAAAACCATGGTGGCCAGCAAGGTCAGCCCCACAAGTTTCCAAGGCGTCTTGCGCAAAAACAGATTCAAAACCACGAATAGTGTCAGCAACACCGAAGCATTCAAGGCGAAATAGGTCACTTGTTGCCACCGAACTTTTTCGCAGCCGCAGTGAAAATTGCAAGTGTCGTGTAGCAAAGCAGAATCAAGAAAAATATCTCTTCGAGTGGAAGCTCTGGCGCCAAGGTGATTCCAGTCAGGTGCTGCGCATTGCCTCTAAAAAAGATTCCTAGTGCAATTCCGAGAAGATCCCAGATCAAGAAAAACACCACGCCGATCGCAATCGTGGTAGCTGCTCGCGCAAAATCAACCGCGAAAGCAAGTTTGTATTTGTAATCAAGACTTGCGATTCCGAAAATAGATATCAGCAAACCAAGCAAATACAAGAAGCTCATTACAGTCCAACCCAGGCGCTGTCGCTCAGCTTGGTAATTTCTTTTTCAATCGGCCCAGCAGACTTGTCGCCGGTTAGGCGTTTGTAAACAAGTTCGGCGCCGATTAGACACATTGGCAGACCAATGCCGGGAATGCTGTGATGTCCGGCGTAGTACAGACCCTTAACTTTTTTGCTCTGGTTAGTTGGCCTAAAGAACGCACTCTGCATCAGAGTGTGAGCCATGCCCAGTGCGGTTCCTGACCAAGCATTTAGATCATTGGCAAAGTCAGCCGGCCCAACGGTGCGGCGAACAACAATTCGTTCGGCAAGATCAGGTATTTCACACCAGTCAGCTATTTGCTCGATGACGCGATCGGCGGCTGCCTCAAGTTCAGCATCACCGGATCGGTTTATTCCACCAGCACCTAGTTCAGGGTCTGCCGCAATCGGAACTAGCACGAATAGATTTTCGTGACCGTCGGGTGCGACTGAATCGTCAGTGATGCTCGGTGCGCAAATGTAGAGCGAAGCCGGGTCGGGAAATACCGACTTGGTGCCGGCCTTTTTCTTTTCTGCTGGGCTACGGAAAACATCGGCGAAATTCTTTTGCCAGTCTTCGGTGTAGAGCAAGGTGTGGTGATTGAGCTGTGGCAAGCGCCCCCGCACACCTAGCAACAACAGCATGGCCGAGGGGCCTGGCACCTTTGATTCCCACCACTTAGCCGGCAGCGACTGGTCGGCTGGTGCCAGTAGCTGAGTCTCAATATGGTGCAGGTCTGCATTGCCTACGACTACGTCGGCGGCAAAAAATATGTCGCCAACGTATGCACCTGTGACCTTGCCGTTTTCGCTGGCGATGCGAGTGACCTTCGAGTTGGTGTGCACCTGCACGCCGTGCTTCACCGCAAGGCGCTCGATTGCCTCGATGATTGTATAGAAGCCACCCATTGGGTAAAACACACCAACGTTCATGTCAACATGCGTCATGAGGTGATACATGCTTGGGGTTTCGTAGGGCGAAGCTCCAAGGAATACCGCGGGAAAATCTAGAATCTTGCGCAAGCGCTGATCGCGCACGTGCTTTGATGCGAATTTGTCGAGCGAAGTTGTCAGGTGCTTTAGAAAATTCGCCGCTCGTGAAAGAACCTCTTTATTGGTGAACGATTTGGCATTCTGAAAGTTTGTATAAAGAAAGTGTTTGATCGCCAGTGCGTAGGTGTCTTCTGCGGAATTGATATATTTCTGAAGTTGCTCACCAGCACCTGGCTCGATTGATTCGAAAAGCTTTTTGTTTGCAGCTAGGTCTTTTCGAATAATCAACTTTTCGGCGTAGCCCTCGTTTCGAGTTTGATATGCCGGATCAAGCTGCACCAAATTCAGTTCGGCGTCTGCGGTGGTTCCCATCAACTTGAAAAATTGATCGAAAGCTTCTGGCATTAGGTACCAGCTGGGACCCATGTCGAATTTGAAGCCATCTTTTTGCCAAACATAGGCGCGGCCACCAGTTTTTTCCCTAGCTTCTAAAACGGTAACTTTCATTCCGGCTTTGGCTAGTAGGGAAGCGGTTGCCAAACCAGCAATTCCACCACCAACTACAACAGCGTTTTTCTGCGACATTAAATTGCTCCCAAGTAAGCGCGGGCAAGAATCATAAGTTTTTGAGCGTTATTTACGCGAATGCGTTTGCGAAGCAGTTGATTTGCCGGTGTTGCAGCAATCTTGTCATTCAGTGCGGCGAAGAAAAGCTGAGCTGCTGATACCGCACGCTTGGAACCGGCCGGCAACAGAACCAAAGATTGCTTTGCTCGATCAAGATCGGCCTGAATGTCAGCAACCAGACGATCGCGTTCGGTGTTATTGAAATCGTCGACACGAATCAACGGAAAGTATGAACGGCCGAGTTTGTCAAAGTCGGCTGAGAGGTCGCGAAGAAAATTAACCTTTTGAAAAGCAGAACCAAGTGCTTTTGCGCCATCTTCAAAATCTTTGCGCTGCTCGTTAGTTAGTTTTTCGCCAACCAAGAAAACGCGCAGGCACATGAGGCCAACTACCTCGGCTGAACCGTAAACGTAGTTTTCGAAACTGCGCCTGTCGTGCAGCCGCTGGGTTAGATCCATTCGCATCGATGCAAAAAATGGGCGAATGATTGCGCGCTCAATTTTTGCGTAGCGCGCACTGCTTGCGAACGCGTGCACCACCAGATTGGTGCTGAAGCCGCAGTCAATCGCGGCATAGGTTTCTTGTTCCAGTCGGTCCAGCATCAGGTGTGGGTCAATCCCGATCGCCCCGCGTAACGCTTCATCGGCGGCGCCATCGACGACCTCGTCGGCAACTCGCACCAGCGCATAGATGTTGCGCACGTGTTCGCGTTCGGTCTTGCCGAGTAATTTGGTGGCCCAGCCAAACGAGGTCGAGTAGCCGGCAATTACCTCGGCAGAGGATCTAGACGCAACCTTGGTGTACTGCTGCAGGCTGGTTAGTGGGTTAGTTTTAGGGCTCACACCTTCAGGTTACCCGCAGATAGACTTGACCCTATGTCTGTAGATATCAAGCCACGTTCTCGCGACGTAACCGATGGAATTGAGAAAACCGCCTCTCGAGGCATGCTTCGTGCCGTGGGCATGGGCGATGAAGACTGGGCCAAGCCTCAAGTTGGCGTAGCCAGCTCTTGGAACGAAGTCACCCCTTGCAACCTTTCTCTTGACCGTTTAGCCGAGGCATCTAAAAAGGGTGTGCACGCGGCTGGTGGCTATCCGCTTGAATTTGGAACCATCTCGGTATCTGACGGAATTTCAATGGGCCACGAGGGCATGCACTTCTCGCTGGTTTCGCGTGAGGTTATTGCCGACTCGGTTGAAACAGTTATGCAGGCTGAGCGACTTGACGGCTCGGTGCTGCTAGCCGGCTGTGACAAATCACTGCCTGGCATGTTGATGGCTGCGGCTCGCCTCAATCTTTCTTCTGTGTTCCTATACGCCGGTTCGATTCTGCCTGGCTGGGTAAAACTTTCTGACGGCACCGAAAAGCCAGTGACCATCATCGATGCCTTCGAAGCAGTTGGTGCTTGCAAGGCCGGCAAGATGTCTGAAGAAGACCTTGGTCGTATTGAACGCGCGATCTGCCCGGGCGAGGGTGCCTGCGGCGGTATGTACACCGCAAACACAATGGCTTCTGCTGCAGAAGCACTTGGCATGTCACTGCCAGGTTCGGCCGCTCCACCGGCAACCGATCGTCGCCGCGATGTTTGGGCACACCGATCAGGCGAGGCTGTGGTTAACCTTCTTCGTCTTGGCATTACCGCTCGAGACATTCTTACTAAGAAGGCATTTGAAAACGCGATTGCAGTAACCATGGCATTCGGTGGTTCAACCAACGCCGTGCTCCACCTACTTGCTATTGCTCGCGAGGCAGAAGTTGATCTAACTCTCGATGACTTCAACCGCATTGCCGACAAGGTTCCACACCTTGGTGACCTAAAGCCATTCGGTCAATATGTAATGACCGATGTTGACCGCGTTGGCGGTGTTCCGGTTGTTATGAAGGCTCTGCTTGATGCCGGTCTGATTCACGGAGACGCACTTACCGTTACCGGCAAGACCGTTGCCGAAAACCTAGCTGGTATTAATCCACCAGACCCAGACGGCAAAATCATCCGTGAATTGCAAAACCCAATTCACAAGACCGGCGGTATCGCAATTCTGAAGGGCAGCATGGCCCCTGAAGGTGCCGTGGTTAAGACCGCTGGTTTCGACCTCGCTGAGTTCACGGGCCCAGCACGTGTTTTTGAGCGCGAGCGCGCCGCAATGGATGCCCTAACCGAAGGCAAGATCAGTGCCGGCGACGTGGTGGTTATTCGCTACGAGGGCCCAAAGGGCGGCCCGGGCATGCGTGAGATGCTGGCAATTACCGGAGCCATTAAGGGTGCCGGTTTGGGCAAGGATGTTCTACTATTGACTGACGGACGATTCTCAGGCGGCACAACCGGCCTTTGCATCGGACACATTGCACCAGAGGCCACCGAAGGTGGACCAATTGCTCTGGTTCGCGATGGCGACTTGATTCGAGT
>JBEGRY010000005.1:0-38485 GCA_041180265.1 Actinomycetota bacterium
CTGCTAATCGACGATATTCAGTTCTTGCAGGGTAAAGACCAGACCCAAGAGGCCTTCTTTCACACCTTCAACACCCTGCACGACCACAACAAGCAGGTAGTTATTACCTCGGATCTGCCGCCAAAGCAGCTGACCGGCTTCGAAGACCGCATGCTGAGCCGCTTTGAATGGGGTCTGTTGACCGATATTCAGGCGCCAGAGCTGGAAACCCGTATCGCGATCTTGCGTAAAAAGGCCGAAAACGACCGCTTGCCGGTGCCCGATGAGGTGCTTGAATACATGGCAGCCCGCGTTAGCTCGAATATTCGCGAGCTTGAGGGTACTTTGCTGCGTGTAAACGCCTTTGCTGCCCTAAACCGCCAAAAGGTTGACATGCAGCTGGTGCAAACCGTGCTGAAAGATGTAGTTCCGCTGGGCGAAGACTCAGTAATTGCGCCAATTGAAATCATCAATGCCGTGGCCGCGTATTACAAGATCACCCCAGATGACCTCTATGGCCAAAGCCGCATCGCCGCTATTGCTCTGGCCCGGCAGATTGCCATGTATATCTGCCGCGAACAAACCAACCTTTCGCTACCTAAAATTGGCCAGCTGTTTGGCGGTCGTGACCACACAACAGTGATGTACGCCCAAAAGAAGATCACCGAAGTTATGAACGAGCGTCGCTATGTTTACAACCAGGTGACCGAAATCATTGGCCGAATCAAGGCTCAATCTAGGTAAATTCTTTACAAATATCCCCATGTGCATATGCCTGTGGATAACTACCTAAAAACCCTTGTTTTTCGTGTATTTCCTGGCTTTGAGCTGGGTAAACGCAATTATGAATTCACAGCCAGGTTAGTTATCCACCGTTTTATCCACAAGTGTGTATACAACTTTCACCGATGTAGTTTCACGATAAACATTGGGCAACAGCAAGTTATCCACATTTTCCACAGTGGTTAATAATGTTGTTTTAAATATTTAAATATTTAGAACTCCCATAACCCTTTAGGCGCTAGAGACCAACAAACTACAGAATTTGCTGTCGTTTTTCTGTGCCAAAATAAATGCCTAACGATTTGGGGAAAACTTTGAAATTCCAAGTAAATAAAGACGTTTTGGCCGAAGCTGTTTCATTTGCAGTTCGCCTATTGCCTCAGCGCACCACATTGCCAATTCTTGGTGGAATTTTGATCGAAGCCGATGCCAACGCACTACGCCTATCGGTATTTGATTATGAAGTTTCAGCCCAGGCCGAGGTGGTTGCCAAAGTTGAAAACTCGGGCCGCGTTCTAGTTTCAGGTCGTCTACTTTCAGACATTGCGAGCAAGCTACCTAATGCCCCGGTTGAATTTTCGACCGAAGGTTCGAAGGTCACGGTTTCTTGTGGTTCAACAAAATTCTCATTGTTGACCATGCCGGTTGAGGAATACCCAACCCTGCCAGAAATTCCTGCGGTTTCAGGCACCATCAGTGGCGAAGAATTCTCAGAAGCAGTCGCACAGGTTGCAGTTGCGGCAAGCAAAGACGATGTCACCCCGGTACTTACCGGCGTTCAAATCGAAGCCTCAGAAAAAACTTTGTCATTCGTAGCCACCGATCGCTACCGTGTAGCGCTTCGTGAATCCGCTTGGAACAGCAACAAGGCTGCCGATGGCCTAATTGCGTTGGTTCCGGCGCGCACGTTGCAAGAAGTTGCAAAAACTTTTGGCAACCAGGGTGAAATTCAAATTTCAATTTCAAAAGCTGATGACCGCGAAATGATTGCGTTCAAAGCAAACAACCGCTCAGTAACTTCGCTTTTGCTTAAGGGTAATTTTCCGCCGGTAAAAACTTTGTTCCCTGCCGACATCGATAACTTCGCTGTGGTTACCACTCAAGATCTAATCGACTCAACTCGACGCATTTCTTTGGTGCTTGAGCGCGAAGCGCCGCTGCGCTACAACTTCGAGGGCGACAAAGTTTCACTTGAAGCAACCGGCAACGAAACCGCGCAGGCATCTGAAAGCATTCAGTGCGAACTAAACGGTAAAGAAATTACCGTTTCACTAAAACCACAATTCTTGATCGATGGCCTTTCCGGTGTGCACACCGAGTTCGTGAAGATTGCTTTCACCAACAACGAGAACCCAAACAAACCAGGCCCAATTTTGATTCACGGCGCCGACAGCTACCGCTACTTGCTGCAGCCGAACCTTTTGGTTCGTTAAGAATTACAACAACGAAACGGGGCTAACGAGAATGCTAATTAAGCATCTTTCGTTAGCCCATTTTCGTAACTACTTAACTGCCGAAGTCGAATTACAACCCGGCGTTAATTTATTAGTCGGGCCAAACGGTCAAGGCAAAACAAACCTGGTTGAAGCGATCAGATATTTGTCTACACTTTCGTCACACCGCGTTGCCGGCTACGTGCCGCTGATTAGGCAGGGCCAAGGCCAAGCTGTGGTGCGGGCAATCGCTTCGCACGATGACCGAGATGTTTTGTTAGAGGCAGAGCTTAATCGCGACAACCCAAACAAGGCGCGAATCAATAAAGCTCCCGCAACTCGAGTACGCGACATTTTGGGTTACGTGAATTCAGTTACCTTTGCACCAGAAGATCTAGATATTGTTAAACGCGACCCGAGTAATCGTCGCGCATTCATTGACGAACTTGTAATTCAGGTTTGGCCGCGCTTCGCCGGAGTGTATGCAGATTACGAACGAGTTTTGAAACAACGCAACACACTATTAAAAACCGCGCGACAAACCGGGACTAAGGGCAACGCGCTTTCAACCCTCGACGCCTGGGACCAATCGCTAATTTCTTACGGGTCAGAAATTATTGCCGCGCGAGTTGATCTGGTTGATCGGCTTCGCCCACACCTGCTTTCGGCATATCAATCAATTGCAATTGCCAATAACGAACCAAAGATTTTGGTGAAGTCATCGCTGCTTAGCGCGGGTGTGCCAAACTCTTTCGATTTCGAAATTGAAGAAGGTGATCTAACCGATTGGCAAGACGAATTTTTGCAAACCAAAGATCGCGCAGAAATCGAAGAGCTGTTCCGGTTGAAACTACAAAGTGTGCGACCAAAAGAATTAGAACGCGGTTTAACTTTGGTTGGCCCGCAACGCGACGATCTAATTTTGTTATTAGGAACATTGCCGGCAAAGGGTTACGCATCGCATGGCGAATCCTGGTCATATGCTCTGGCACTTCGACTTGCCTCGATTGAGTTGCTGCGCGCCGAAACCAGATCGGGCGACCCAATTTTGATTCTTGACGACGTGTTCGCCGAACTAGATGCCGGCCGCCGTGAACGCCTTGCCGAAATTGTGAAAAACAACGAACAGGTTTTGATTACCGCCGCGGTTGCCGAAGATGTGCCACAACAATTAGTTGCTACCGTTTTCAATGTGAAGGCGGGGGTGATCGAGCGTGAGTAATTTTGCTGAAGAGTTTTACTGGCGCATGCGCGAAGCTGTGACTGGTCGACTAACCCGAGACGCCAAGCGCCTGGCCGAAAAACAGCAGCAAGCCACCAGCGCTCCGTTTGAAAAAGGCCGCGATGTAATTAAGGCCGGCGACAGCGTAGATAGCCTGCTCAAGGCGTTTCGCTGGGAGGGCCAAATGGCCGAGGCCGAGCTTTTCAATAACTGGGCCCAGATTGTGGGCGAGGTCAACGCCGCCAGCACCCAGCCAGAGACCCTGGTCAACGGCACCCTGACCGTGCGCTGCAAGTCCACCGCCTGGGCTACCCAGCTGCGAATGATGCAGGCACAGCTGCTAGAGAAGATCACCGAGGCGTATCCGAGCCTCGAAATTAAGGCTTTAAAGCTGCTTGGACCGGACGCCCCAAGCTGGAAAAAGGGCCCTCGATCGGTGCCCGGCAGAGGCCCTCGGGACACCTACGGCTAAGCCTTGCTAGCGGGCCGGAAGCCCTTATAAACACTGGGATTTTGGCTTTTCCCCAACCCCCATAAGTGGTCTTTTGACACCCCCAAAAAGGGTAGAATTTGGGTAGTTAAACACCCCGAAAATCAGCCGCGCAGCCGCGCGCATTTCATAGGGCCTAACTACCGAGAAATAGGGGCATTTCGCAAAATGGCAACCGAAAAAGCTGCAGCCAGTAATAACTACGACGCTGGAAATATCCAGGTTCTAGAAGGCCTCGAGGCGGTTCGCAAGCGCCCCGGCATGTACATCGGCTCAACCGGCCCGCGTGGCTTGCACCACCTGGTTTACGAAATTGTCGACAACTCGGTAGATGAAGCTTTAGCTGGCTACTGTGACACCATCAACGTCACCATTACTAAAGACGGCTGGATTCGCTGCCAAGACAACGGCCGCGGTATTCCGGTTTCAACTCACCCAACCGAAGGCATTTCAACCGTTCAGGTTGTGCTCACCATTTTGCACGCCGGTGGAAAATTTGGCGGTGGCGGTTACGCGGTGTCGGGTGGTCTGCACGGTGTGGGTGCATCGGTGGTTAATGCGCTTTCAACCAAACTTCGCGTTGCGGTTGCGCGCGAGGGTCACTTCTGGACTCAGTCTTACAGCATGGGTGTGCCAGACGCAGATCTTGCAAAAGGCAAAGAGACCGACGCAACCGGGACTCTTATTGAATTTTTAGCTAACCCGGACATCTTCGAAACCGTTGAATACGACTACGAAACTTTGCGTCAACGTTTTCAGCAAATGTGTTTCCTAAATAAAGGCCTAACTATTTCGCTATTCGATGAACGAAGCGGAAAAGAAGACACTTACTATTACGAAAAAGGCTTGGTCGACTACGTCGAGTATCTAAACGTTTCGAAAAAATCAGAAATCGTCAACGAAGAAATTATTTACTTCGAATCTGAAACCAAACAAAAAAACATGTCGGTCGAGTTGGCCATGCAGTGGACCAACGCGTACAACGAATCGGTTCACACCTACGCGAATACAATTAATACGCACGAGGGTGGAACACACGAAGAAGGTTTCCGCACCGCACTCACATCGCTGCTAAATAAGTACGCACGTGAAAAAGGTTTGCTAAAAGAAAAAGACGAAAACCTTTCGGGCGATGACTGCCGCGAAGGCTTGACCTGTGTAATTTCAGTAAAGCTAAGCGAGCCACAGTTTGAAGGCCAGACTAAAACCAAACTTGGCAACACCGAAGCAAAAGCTTTTGTGCAAAAAGTTGTGAACGATCAATTTGGTGACTGGTTGGGCCGCAACCCAAACATTGCGAAAGACATTATTCGCAAAGCAATTCAGGCGGCTACGGCACGCCAGGCTGCACGAAAGGCACGCGAAGCAACTCGACGCAAAGGCTTGCTTGAGTCTGGCGGCATGCCAGGAAAACTTCGTGACTGTTCAAGTCGCAACCCAGAGCTTTCGGAAATTTTCTTGGTTGAGGGTGACTCGGCGGGTGGTTCTGCAGTGCGCGGTCGCAATCCAGAAACACAAGCAATCTTGCCGCTGCGCGGAAAAGTTTTGAATGTTGAAAAGGCTCGACTAGATCGCGCACTTGGCAACGCCGAAATCCAAGCAATGATCACCGCATTCGGAACCGGTATCGGTGAAGAATTTGATGTAAGTAAGGTTCGCTATCACAAGTGTGTTTTGATGGCCGACGCCGACGTTGACGGTTTGCACATTCGCACGCTGTTGCTGACTTTCCTATTCCGCTACATGCGCCCACTGATCGAACACGGATACGTGTATTTGGCACAGCCACCACTGTTCAAGATCAAGTGGTCAAACACTCCGCACCAGTACGTTTATAGCGACGAAGAGCGCGACCGCGAGCTGGCTGCCGGCCAGGCCGCAGGCAAGAAGATTCCTAAAGAAAACGCAATTCAGCGCTACAAGGGTCTTGGTGAAATGGACTACGACGAGCTTTGGGAAACCACCATGGACCCGGCCACTCGTACCCTGCTGCAGGTAACTCTTGAAGACGCTGCGCTTGCCGACGAAGTCTTTTCAACTTTGATGGGTGAAGACGTCGATGCACGTCGTTCATTCATCCAGAAGAATGCAAAGGATGTGCGTTTCCTTGACATCTAATATCGATCGCATTGAACAGGTCGACCTACAGGTCGAAATGCAGCGTAGTTATCTTGACTACGCAATGAGCGTTATTGTTGGCCGCGCCTTGCCAGACGTGCGCGATGGTTTGAAGCCGGTTCACCGCCGCGTGATTTACGCGATGTTCGACGGCGGCTACCGACCAGACAAGCAATTCTCAAAGTGCTCACGCGTTGTTGGTGACGTAATGGGTCAGTTCCACCCGCACGGTGACAGCGCCATTTACGACACCATGGTTCGACTTACTCAGGATTGGAACCTGCGTTACCCGCTAATTAGCGGCCAGGGAAACTTTGGTTCACCGGGTAACGATCCAGCCGCTGCTCCGCGTTACACCGAGTGCCGCATGGCACCGCTTGCCATGGAGATGGTTCGCGACATCGATGAAGAAACAGTTAATTTCCAAGATAACTATGACGGCCGCACCCAAGAACCAACCGTGTTGCCTTCGCGAATTCCTAATTTGCTAATCAACGGCTCGATAGGTATCGCGGTTGGAATGGCAACCAACATTCCGCCACACAACCTGCGTGAAGTTGCTGCCGGTGCCGAGTGGTACTTGAAGAACCCAGAAGCCAGCGACGAAGAATTACTAAAGGCTTTAATCGAGCGCATCAAGGGCCCAGACTTTCCAACCGGCGCACACATTCTTGGTCGCAAGGGAATCGAAGAGGCTTATCGCACCGGTCGTGGTTCAATCACCATGCGCGCGATTGTCAACGTTGAAGAACTTAACAACCGCACCTGCTTGGTAGTTACCGAACTTCCATATCAGGTAAACCCAGATAACCTGGCCGAGAAAATCGCCAGCCTGGTTAAAGAGGGCAAGCTTCAGGGCATCGCCGACATTCGCGACGAAACCTCTGGTCGCACTGGCCAGCGTTTGGTGATTGTGCTTAAGAAAGACGCGGTTGCTCGCGTTGTGCTTAATAACCTCTACAAGCTGACCCCGCTGCAAGAAAACTTCAGCGCCAACATGTTGGCATTGGTCGACGGCGTACCACGCACACTTTCACTTGATGGCTTCGTTAAGAATTGGATAATTCACCAGATCGAAGTAATCGTTCGCCGCACCCAGTTCCGTTTGCGCAAGGCCGAAGAGCGCGCACACATTTTGCGCGGTTACCTAAAGGCGCTTGATGCACTCGACGCGGTAATTTCATTGATTCGCAAGAGCCCAACCGTTGAAGACGCACGCGACGGCCTAATCAAGTTGCTAAAGATCGACGAGCTTCAGGCCCGCGCGATCTTGAACATGCAGCTTCGCCAGCTGGCCGCCCTGGAACGCCAGAAAATCATTGACGAAGCGGCCGAACTTGAAGCCCTGATCGTTGACTACAAGGCAATCATTGCCAGCCCAGATCGCCAGCGCGCAATCATCAGTGAAGAGCTCGCCGAGGTTGTCGAGAAGCACGGCGACGAGCGCCGCTCACAAATTGTGGCCAGTGCCGACGACGAGATTCAAACCGAAGATCTGATTCCAGAAGAAGAGATGGTTATTTCGCTAACTCGCGGTGGCTACATCAAGCGCACCAAGAGCGACAACTATCGTTCGCAGCACCGCGGCGGCAAGGGCGTTAAGGGTGCAAACCTTCGCGCCGACGACGTGGTGGAACACTTCTTTGTAACCACCACTCACCACTGGTTGTTGTTCTTCACCGATAAGGGTCGCGTTTATCGCACCAAGGCTTACGAAGTTCAAGAAGCCGGTCGCGATGCGAAGGGCCAGCACGTTGCAAACTTGCTAGCCATGCAACCTGATGAAAAGGTTGCAGCGGTTCTAGACATCAGCGATTACCAGGCTGCACCTTATTTGGTGTTGGCAACCAAGAGCGGTTTGGTTAAGAAGACCGCACTTGATGCCTATGACACCGCACGCAGCGGTGGAATCATTGCGATCAAACTTCGCGATGGCGACGAAGTTGTTTCTGCAGTGCTTGCATCCGAGTCAGATGATCTTCTTCTTGTCTCGCACAAGGGAATGTCGATTCGATTCTCGAACAGCGATGAATCACTTCGCCCAATGGGCCGCGACACCAGCGGAAACATTGGTATGAATTTCAGAAAAGACGATTACCTGCTTTCGGCAAGCGTGATCAACGATGTTGAAGATTCATTCGTGTTCGTGGTTACCGAGGGTGGCTACGCAAAGCGCACAGAAGTTTCGCAATACCGACCACAGAACCGCGGTGGCTTGGGCATCAAGGTGGCCAAGCTTGAAGAAAAGCGCGGCGATGTGGTGGGCGCAATCATTGTGGCCCAGGACGACGAAGTTCTTGCAGTTCTGGCAAGCGGTAAAGTGGTTCGAAGCGCAGTATCCGAGGTTCCGGCAAAGGGCCGCGACACCATGGGTGTTGTGTTTGCAAGATTCGAAGATGACGATAGCGTTATTGGTTTAGCAAAAAACACCGAGCGTAATTTGGAGGGCACAGAATGAGTTTCATCGCGCGAGCAAAGCGAAACATTCCACCGGTTAAGCAGGTCAAGCTAAAGCTGGTGCACATTGACTTTTGGTCAGCGGTTAAGACAGGACTAATGGTTACAGTGGCAACCGGCATTGCAACCATCGTTGGTTTCTTCTTGGTGTGGTTGCTAGTTAGCCAGACCGGTTTGTTCGGCAGCCTAACCACACTGGTTAACAGCGTGGTTGGCGGCAGCACACAGACTGGCGACGGCGTAGACGTGGCAGCAACGTTGAGCTTGCCTCGAGTCATGTCATTCGCATTCACCGTGGCGTTCTTTAACATTGTGCTGGGCACCGCCCTTACCGGTATCAGCGCCCTGATCTTCAACGTGATTGGTCGCCTGACCGGTGGCATCTCGATCGGGTTCACCAACAACTAACCGAACCCTTGCGTTTGACCCGCGAGGCTATCTCGGGTAAAGTAGCAAAGGTTCTACGGGCCTATAGCTCAGGTGGTTAGAGCGCTTCACTGATAATGAAGAGGTCGGAGGTTCAAGTCCTCCTAGGCCCACCAGGAAGCATCTTCACCAGAGATGTGTCCGAAACCAGACCGAACCGTAGGTCACTACGGGGACTTAGCTCAGTTGGTAGAGCACCTGCTTTGCAAGCAGGGGGTCAGGGGTTCGACCCCCCTAGTCTCCACAGGTAAACAAATAACCGCCGAAAGGCGGCTTATTTGTTTAATAAAGACCAGGGGTGCTTGAAGGTTCCCAATAACTTTGAGAAATTACAAGCTTCAGGCGGTCTCGCCTATCAAAGGTTCTAAACCTTTGATTACGGCTCCGGGTTCGACCCCCCTAGTCTCCACAAATAAAAAACCCTGCTTCGGCAGGGTTTTTGCTTTAAGTTCGAATCATGGATGAACAACTGCTGATGATCACGTTCACGGCACTCAGCTTGAATGCCATGGGTGTTGGGGCAATCGCGCTCAGCGCGATGACTCTGCTTGGTCGCGGCAATCGAACCTTTGCGATTATTACCGCGGGGGTTGAGGTCACCATGGGTGCAGTGATGTGGGCGACCATCGATGAAAACGGAATTGGCCCAACCGCACTTGGCACGATTGCGCTGGTGTTAGCGCTGCTGCCGACTAAACGTTTTCGGAGCCAATCAGACGAGTAATTTCGGCACAGGTCTCGAGATTCTCGATCGACTCGGCGTGTGATTCGTAAGGCGATTCAAGCAAGCCTTGATCAACAAAACTTGCCAACGCGGTGGCTTGGTACGAAAGACCTTCGTGCCCAACCACTCCGGTCTCATCGTGCCAGTAAGAAATCGGTGAGTTGAATTCAACGTCAGAAATTCCGATTGAACCCGGAACGAAGAATTCCGGCCCAACATTTATTTTTGCTTTGCTACCGCCTACCTGCGCAGAACCCTGAATACCTGATCGCGTAGAAACCAGAATGTAAGCGCGCGCACCAGATTCGAATCGCATCTGTACCGAAACTTCTTCATCGATGTTGTTGGCATGCATCACTGCCTGCGCGGTAATTGACTTTGGTTTGCCCAAGAATCCCTGCACAAAACTGACCGGATAAATACCGAGGTCGAAAATTGGATTTCCGCCACCCTTAGTGAACAAACGCTCTACGTGAAGAAGCGACTGACACATTGCAACGTTGACTAGCTCAATTTCACCAAGAGTTTTGTTGGCAATAAGTTGACGAATGATGTCGTACTGCGGCAAATATCGAGTCCACATTGCCTCCATGGCAAGCACACCCTTAGTCTTTGCAGCTGCGAAAATTTCTTTTGCCTCGGCCGGGTTGAGTGCAATCGGCTTTTCAACCAACACGTGCTTGCCAGCGGCAATCGCCATCAGCGCGTGATCTTTGTGCTGGGTTGGCAGAGTCGGAACATAAATCACATCGATGTCGTCACGCGAAAGCAGATCTTCGTAGTTGTCGTGTGAGTCAATGCCAAATTTTTTGCCAAACTCTTCGGCCTTGCCTGGGGTGCGCGAAGTAACCGCAACCACCTGCTGCTTGGTGTGCTTCAGCACTCCCTCAACAAAATTGTTGGCGATGCCGGCGGCACCCATGATTCCCCAACGCAGTGAAGAAACAGATGCTGGGTCAATGATGTTTGGTTTAGGCAGAGAAAAATTTGTCATGCAACGAGCATACGGCCAGAAGCCAGCTCGAGAATTCCCAGCGCTGCCAATCGCACCGTGCGACCATCTGCTGAATCTGCACTTGCATCGATCTCGGTGAAGTCAACGCTTTTTACTTGTGAGACTTTGGCAATTTCAAAACAAAACTGTCTGAATTCGTCGGCACTGATTCCACCGGGTGCGGCGCCCGGGCAACCCGGCACCACCGAACGATCGCAAACATCAACATCAAAATCCACATGGATGTCGCCACCGCCGGCGCCAGCAATCGCAATCGCCCTGGCTACGACATCGGCGGCATTCATGCCACGAAGCGCAGAGCGCGGAATGACCGTAATGCCCAGTTCTTTGGCGCGGGCGGCATAGGCCGGAGAATTCGAGAAGTCAGCAATGCCTATTTGCACCACGTGCTTGCCCTGCAGCCCCGCCTCTTCGATCAGGCGGCGTACCGGAGAACCATTGCTGACGCCATCGCGCAAATCGTGATGCGCATCGAACGTAATCAGACCGGCGTTGGCAAGCTGATTGCCCAGCACTCCCTTGGCCATCGCATAGGTCACTGAGTTGTCTCCACCCAAACCAATCGCCAGACCGCTGCGCTGCGCAACTTTTGCGGCAAGCTCTGCGGTGCGCGCCTCACCCTCGGGTGAATCCGGGTCGATCACGTCACCGAAATCGGCAAACGAAAGCTCGCGCACATCGTGCTCGTTAGTCCAACTAAATGTTGAATAGCGCTGCAAAGCCTCGCGAATTGCATTCGGGGTGAGGTGCGCGTTGGTTTTCGAAATCGAAGTCAGGTGTGCCGGAATGCCGAGCAAACCAATTTTGTAATTCGAATTTGCATCGGCTGGTTGCAACCAGCTCGATGCTCTAGGCCAAAGCGCGTCTTCACTCATCAGCGTAACAACTCCGCGGCTGCTTCAAGCTCGGGCGCCAAGAATCTATCCGTGCCCATGCCCGGCACTCTCTTGCGCAGTTCGGCAATCAGCTGTGCGCTGACCGGCGATGGTTTGTGTGGGGCGCGAAGTTCTACCGCGCGCGATGCGGCAACGAGTTCGATTGCGAGAATGCGGCGAAGGTTGTCGACCACTTTGCGAAGTTTTCTACCGGCGTGCCAACCCATCGACACGTGATCTTCTTGCATTGCTGACGACGGAATGCTGTCGACGCTAGCCGGAGCCGAAAGTCGTTTGTTTTCAGAAACCAAACCTGCCTGTGTGTATTGCGCAATCATCAAACCGGAATCAACACCTGCGTCGGCCGCTAAGAATGGCGGCAAACCAGAAGAACGATTTTGATCAAGCATGCGATCGGTGCGACGCTCTGACATTGAACCAACATCGGTTGCCGGAATCGCAAGGAAATCCAAAATGTAAGCAACCGGTGCGCCGTGGAAATTTCCGTTGCTGGTTACTTCACCGCTTTCAAGTACAATCGGGTTATCAACTGCGGCGGCAAGTTCGCGCGTGGCAACCAAGCTTGCGTAATCGATTGTGTCGCGAAGACCACCGGCAACCTGCGGAGCACAACGCAATGAATATGCATCTTGCACTTTGTTGTCGCCAACTCGGTGCGAGGCAACAATATCGCTGCCCTTCAACGCATTAAACATATTTGCGGCTGAAGTTACCTGACCCGGATGTGGTCGCAGCGGCTCGTGTAGTTCGGCGCGGAACACCTGATCGGTGCCCATCAAACCTTCAACGCTCATTGCGGCAATTCGGTCGGCGTGATCGGCCAGCTTGCGCAAATCTGCGATGGCCAAAATAGCCATACCCAACATTCCGTCGGTGCCGTTGATTAGCGCCAGGCCCTCTTTTTCGCGCAGCTCAACCGGTTCGATTCCGGCGGCGCTCAATAGCTCGGTAACCGGGCGCTCGACACCCTGGGCATCGAAAGCACGGCCCTCACCCATCAAAACCATGGCGCAGTGAGCCAGCGGGGCTAGGTCACCCGAGCAACCCAGTGACCCGTATTCGTGCACCAACGGGGTAATTCCGGCGTTCAAAATCGCGGCCATAGTCTGCGCCACCACTGGGCGGGCGCCGGTGCGGCCAGAGCAAAGGGTCTTCAGGCGAAGCAGCATTAGGGCGCGAACCACCTCGCGCTCAACGGCATCGCCCATACCGGCGGCGTGTGAGCGCACCAATGACTTTTGCAACTGCACGCGGTCTTCAATGGCGATGTGGCGGTTGGCCAGAGCTCCGAAACCGGTTGAAATGCCGTAGACCGGGGTCTCGCCGCTGGCCAGTGCCTCGATGTGCGCCCGGGTGGCGGCCATGCCGTCTAGTGCGGCGGCTGAAATTTCGATCTTGGCATTGCCACGGGCAACATCAAGCACATCTTGCATGGTCATGCCCGACGAATTAATGGTTACTGTTTTGCTCATTCACTTAGCCTTTGATTGATTTGCCTGCGATAAACGTATCGTGAATCAGATTTACGCCTGGTCGATACGCAAGATGTAAGAAAGACGGTGCGTTCAACACCGCAAAGTCTGCGCGAGCACCAACACCCAGGTGGCCAACATCGCTGCGACGCAATGCTTTGGCGCCGCCCATGGTTGCCGACCACAAGGCCTCGGCAGGTGACATGTGCATTTCGCGCACTGCCAGCGCAATACAAAACGGCATGGATGTTGTGTAGCTCGAACCTGGATTGCAATCGGTAGCCAGTGCCACGGTTGCACCGGCATCGATAAGTTTGCGCGCGTCTGGATATTGCGAACGAGTAGAAAATTCTGCGCCAGGCAAAAGTGTTGCCACGGTGTTTGAGTTTGCAAGCGCATCGATGTCGGCATCGTTCAGGTGAGTGCAATGGTCGGCTGACGCACAATCGAGCTCTACAGCAAGTTGAATGGCACCAATGTTCTCTAACTGGTTCGCGTGAATTCTTGGTTGCAAACCTTTTGCAATTCCAGCCGCAAAAATTTCGCGCGCCTGTGCAACATCGAACGCACCACGATCACAGAACACATCGATCCACTTTGCATACTTAGCGGCGGCATCGAGCATTTCATTTTTTACCAACGCCACGTATGCATCAGGTTGATCTTTGAATTCCTGTGGCACAACGTGCGCGCCAAGAAAAGTTGTTTCACCGGTGTGCTTTGCGGCAATCGCCAGCGATCGCGATTCGGTTTTGCTATCTAGGCCGTATCCGCTTTTTGCTTCGAAAGTTGTAATTCCCTGCGCGTGCATTTCGCCAATTAGTCGAAGCAAGTTTTGTTCCAACGCATCGTCACTGGCATCGCGAGTTGCGGCAACCGTGGTCTTGATTCCCCCAGCGCTATAGCTTTGCCCTTGCATGCGTGCCGAAAATTCTTCGGCGCGATCCCCGGCAAATAACAGGTGAGCATGTGAATCAACGAAACCCGGAATTACCGCGCGGCCACCAAGATCGACTTTGGCATCGGTTGCCGGCAGCGATGAAGAATCGCCAACCCAGGCCACCACGCCATCTTCAACAACTAAAGCGTTGCCAACCGAATCGGCGTTGGTAACCAATTCGGCAATGTTGGTAAAGGCTACGCTGCGCATAAATCGAACCTATTGGATATCGAGCATCGGCACATGAACGTGCTTTTCGCGGGCCACGCGATTAGCAATGTCATAGCCAGAGTCAACGTGACGAATCACGCCCATGCCCGGGTCGTTAGTCAGCACGCGGTTTAGCTTCTCGGCGGCCAGGGCCGAACCATCAGCCACAGATACCTGACCCGCGTGAATCGAACGACCCATGCCTACGCCACCGCCGTGGTGCAGCGATACCCAAGATGCACCCGAGGCCACGTTCAACATTGCGTTCAAGATTGGCCAGTCGGCAATGGCATCTGAGCCATCGAGCATTGCTTCAGTTTCGCGGTAAGGCGAGGCAACCGAACCACAGTCGAGGTGGTCGCGACCAATCACGATTGGCGCGCTAACTTCACCGCGCGCAACCAAATCGTTGAACACCGCACCGGCCTTATCGCGCTCCCCGTATCCCAACCAGCAGATGCGCGCTGGCAAACCCTGAAAGGCAACGCGTTCTTGCGCCATGTTGATCCAACGGTGCAAGTGCTTGTTCTCTGGGAATAGCTCGAGCATTGCCTGGTCGGTGCGATAGATGTCTTTCTTGTCGCCCGAAAGCGCAACCCAACGGAACGGACCCTTACCCTCACAGAACAATGGGCGAATGTATGCCGGCACGAAACCAGGGAATGCGAATGGGCGATTGTAGCCACCCTTGCGAGCTTCATCGCGAATCGAGTTACCGTAATCGAAAACAATCGCACCTTTATCCAAAAAGCCAACCATAGCTTCAACGTGCTTGGCCATTGCGTGTTGCGAACGCTTGGTGAAATCTTCTGGATCACTTACGCGCATCGCGTTTGCATCTTCGATCGACATTCCTTCTGGAATGTAATACAACGGGTCGTGCGCCGAAGTCTGATCGGTAACGATATCAATCGGCACCTCGCGTTTTAACAACTCGGCAAAAATAGTTGCCGCGTTACCAACTACGCCAACGCTCAGCGCTTTCTTTTCGTTTTTGTATTTCACGACACGATCGATTGCGTCATCAAGATTGTCTGCGATTTCATCTAGGTAGCGATCACGAACACGCATCTCAAGACTGCGACGATCAACGTCAACAATCAAACAGGTTCCCTCGTTCATGGTTACCGCAAGAGGTTGTGCACCACCCATGCCACCGCAACCGCCGGTCAGAGTTAGTGTGCCGGCAAGAGAGCCACCGAATGACTGATCGGCAACGGCAGCAAAAGTTTCATAGGTGCCCTGCAAAATTCCCTGGGTGCCAATGTAGATCCATGAGCCCGCGGTCATCTGACCGTACATGGTGAGGCCAAGGTGTTCTAGTCGACGAAACTCTGGCCAGTTCGCCCAGTCACCAACCAAGTTTGAATTGGCAAGCAGCACTCGTGGTGCCCACTCGTGAGTGCGAAAAACACCAACCGGTTTTCCTGACTGCACCAACATGGTTTCGTCATTTTCCAAATTGGTCAGCGTGTTAACTATCGCGTCGAAGCTTGCCCAGTTACGCGCAGCTTTTCCGCTGCCACCGTAAACAATCAGATTCTCTGGGTGCTCGGCTACCGCCGGATCCAGGTTGTTATGCAGCATTCGAATAGCTGCTTCTTGACCCCAGCCCTTGGCTGTCATGGTCGAACCGGTTGCTGCGTGCAGTGCTGATCGATTAGTAGTCATGCATCAATCGAACGCCTAAACCGATGTTTGGCCTATAAGCCCGGCGATGCTAGTGTCTGAAATACGAGATTAAGTGAGGTGCCCGGTGACCAATGTTCCAGCGGCAACCCGCGCCCTAAGCCTGTTGCAGGTGCTAGCCAAGGCTGGTTCGCCAATGCCTGCGGCGGCAATCGCCAAGAAGCTGGGCCTGCCTCGCTCGTCTACCTATCACCTACTTTCCGCCATGCAATCTCAGGGTTTTGTAATTCACTTTCCCGAAGATCAGCGCTGGGCCCTTGGCATTAGCGCGTTCGAGCTTGGCTCTGCCTACTTGCGCCACGACCCAATGGAACGTTTGGCCCGCCCGCTGCTAGCCAAGCTGGTTCGCGATACCGAGAAGAAGATTCCCGCGGTTGCGCAGCTTGGCATTTTGCAAAACAAGGATGTGCTCTACCTGGTTAAAGAAGTCCCGCACCACCCGGTGACGATTGTCACGGATGTTGGCGTTCGATTGCCCGCACACCTGACCGCATCTGGCAAAGCAATGCTTAGTCAATTCGATGCAAAACAATTGCGCGCACTTTATTCGAATACGCGCTATTTAACTTTGCGAACCGAACGAGGCCCGGAGTCGGTCAAGCAACTTGTTGCCGAATTGCAAGCCGACAAAGAAAAAGGGTTTGCACTCGAAGACGGCTACATCTCGAACGGCTATTCATCAATCGCGGTTGCGGTTTTAAATCACCTAAACCTGCCGGTGGCATCACTCGCGCTCACCTATCGAACCGAAACTGCCAATGCAGAATTACAAAACTTTTTAGTTAGTGAATTACAAAAACATGCTGACGAACTCAGTAAGCGCTTGGGGCGACACTAATCGCAGAATTCAATATTTGTCTAGCGAAAGCGTAATCCAGTCTGCGACGACGCTTGCCATTTTTATCATTGCCCTTGAACGGCGCTAGAACGATGTCAGCTGACTCTTCGCGCAGCAGATTTAAAATTCGATTGGCTTCGCCAATAAACAATGGAAGTTGCGCGTCGCTCAACTGCGGAACATCTAGGTAAGTCATCAATCTAGATGAGTGCAAAACTTTTGAGGTTGGGTAATCAAAATCTTTCGCCAACAAAAAGGCAATAGGTGAGTTTCCGTCCGCACTATCCACCGCGCGCAAACCAATGCGCCCGCTAGGTTCGTTGAAATTACAAATTATTCCAGCGCGTTTGGTTGAACGGGCAAGACCACCGGTGCGCAGCGCAAGAATTTGTGCCAGGTCACCGATTAACTTTTCATCGCGATAAACCAGAGGGCTAGAAAATTCCGGAAAATTTCGGGCCCCTTCGGGCCCAAAGCAGGCCACCACGGCCGGCGCCTCGGTGTCACTAAATAATTCGCTCTCGATTACCGAGGCCAACCACAAACGTGACTTATCGAAAGTCGAAAGCAAAAATGTTTCTGGAATGATTGCCACCACGTAATCGGCCGAAGCCAAACAGCGATCAAGCGCCAACTTGTAAAGGTTGTCGTACTCGCTGCCATCAAAATAGGCAGCCACAAGTTCGCTAACCCCTTTGCGCTTTGCGCTGTGGTTAGCCAGATACGGCGGGTTAGTCACGATCACAGCGTCATTGGCATTTGGAATGGCCACCAGCGAATCATTGCGCGGCCACTTATCCCCGGCGATATCCAGGCCAAAGGTTGCCACCTGAAACTGGTTGCCTACCAGCTCAAGCAGGTGCCCGTCACCGGCAAATGGGTCAAGTACCGAGGCCGCAGACTGACCGGCATTTTGCGAAAGCAAAGCCAGCGACAGGAATTTACGCACCGGCTCATTTAGCCAACCGGCATCCGTGGTGTAAAAAACCCCACGGGCGATCTTCTGCAAATTGGCCATGCGACAATAGTAACCATGACTCAACACACTTCTGTAGCTACCCTGCACACAAATCACGGGGCAATCAAGATCAACCTATTCGGCAACCACGCGCCTAAGACCGTAGAAAACTTCGAAGGTCTAGCAACCGGTTCAATCGAGTGGCGCGACCCTCGCACCGGCGCTGTGCAGAACGGCAAGCCGCTATACAACGGCGTAATCTTTCACCGCATTATTCAGCAATTCATGATTCAGGGTGGCGACCCAACCGGAACCGGAATGGGTGGCCCTGGCTACCAGTTCGGCGACGAGATTCACCCAGAACTTAATTTCAACGAGCCTTACAAGTTGGCAATGGCGAATGCCGGGCCAGGCACCAACGGCTCACAGTTCTTCATCACCACTGCGGCAACCGGTTGGTTGCTAGGCAAGCACACCATCTTTGGTGAAGTTGCAGACGAAGTTTCAAAGAAGGTTGTCGACAAGATCGAAGGTGTTGACACCGATGGTCGCGACAAGCCACTTGATGACGTAGTGATCGAATCAATCACAATCGAGAAGATCTAATTTCTTGAACCGCCTAGATTCGATTAGCAACAAGGCCACGATTGGCCTAATTGCAATCAGCGTTTTGTTGTGGGTCGGGCAGATTCTGCCCGGCTCACCACTTACGCAATATCTTTTCTTTGCTCCGCTGCTTGCGCAGAGTGAGCCATGGCGTTTAATCACCGCCGGATTTGTGCACGACCCATCTGGCCCGATGCACATTGTGCTGAACATGTATTCGATTTACATTTTCGGTGCAGTGCTTGAACCACTGCTTGGCCGCATTCGTTTTGTGGCGCTTTACTTAATTTCAATTCTTGGCGGCTCGGTTGCCGTTCTATACCTTGGCGATCCGTTTTCTCCAGTAGTTGGTGCATCGGGAGCGTTCTATGGATTGATGGGCGCGTACTTTGTTGTGTTGCGCAAAATCGGTGCGCGTTCAAATCAGTTAGTTGGTTTGATTGCCATAAACCTGGTTTTCAGTTTTATGTTCCCTGGCATTTCTTGGCAGGGTCACGTTGGCGGCTTGCTGGCCGGAGGCGCGGTGGCATCGCTTTACGCGGCAACCCGTGAGCCAAAACAACAGGCCGCTCAAAAGTTTGGCTTAATAGCAATAACCGCCATCTTTGTGGTGATGGCGGTTATGAAAGCTAATTCGCTGACTTACTAATTACTTCCAGCGGGTCGACATCATGAAGCCGACCATTGCAATTCCGAAACCAATCAGAATGTTCCAGTTTTCTAGGTTCCACGGGGTGCCGGCACCTAGCGGGAACTGAGCACTGGTCACGTAATAAGTGATGATCCAGGCAAGACCCAAAAGCATGAAGCCAAACATCACTGGCTTGAACCAGGCTGGGTTTGGTTGGTCTTCGCGGTTAGGTGCGGATACTTTTGGGGCCTTTGGCTTCTTTTCAGACATGTCCACAATTCTACACTTTGCCAAAAGGTAGGCTGGGTGCACGATGGTAAAAGTACTGGTTCTAGACAACTACGACAGTTTTGTCTACACGCTCAATGGATATTTGCAGCAGCTGGGCGCGCAAACTGAGGTGCTTCGCAACGATGTGGTGAGCGAAGCCGAGCTACCTGACCTTTTAGCCAAGTACGATGCCGTGTTGATCAGCCCGGGGCCTGGCACTCCGGCCGATGCCGGCTTAAGCATTCCGGTGGTCAAGTTAGCTCTAAAGAGCGGCCAACCGGTGTTTGGCGTTTGCCTTGGTCACCAGGCTATTGCCGAGGCCATGGGCGCAACCGTGACCAGCGCACCAGAACTAATGCACGGTAAGACCAGCAAGGTTCAGCACGACAACTCGTTGATTTACCAGGATGTGGCCCAGCCATTCACCGCCACTCGTTATCACTCGCTAGCAATTGTTGATTCGACCGTGCCTGAAGAATTGATTGTTACCTCGCGCACCGCAGCCGGTGAAAATTCAATGGGTGGCGTGATCATGGGAATTCAACACAAGAGCTTGCCGATTTACGGTGTGCAGTTTCACCCAGAATCAGTTTTGACCGAAGGCGGCTACCAGCTGCTTGGTAACTGGTTGGAATCAATTGGCCTAACCGGCGCAGCAGAAAAAGCTAAGGGGCTTTCGCCGCTGGTTAATTTGGCTTAGTTACTGAACGCAACCCACGTAAAGAATCACGGCCGAGCCTTGCTTGGCTAGCCCAGGAGCAATCGATTGCTCAACCACAGTGGTGCCCTGAGTTCCTTCACAGGTTCCCTGAGTGGTAATCGAAATTGGCAATGCAACATCTGGTGCACTCATTGCGGAACGAGCATCGCTGATTGAAAGATTGCGAACGTCTGGAACCATAACCTTGCCGTTTGAAACCAAAAGGTTAATCGCGGTGCCTTCGGCAACGCTGGTGTTCAAAGCCGGAACAGTTTCAACAACCTTGCCCGCAGCAATCGAAGCGCTATTAGTTTCGGTGATTGTGCCCAAAGTTAATTTGAAGGTAGCCAACACACTAGCTGCTTCTGATTCAGTTAGACCAAGCAAGCTAGGCACCATGACCGAACCGGCACCCGATGAAACATAAACGGTAATTACGGTTTTTTCTGGCACTGCGGTTCCCGCGGTTGGGTCGGTGCGCAAAATTGTGTCGGCTGGAACAGTGTCGCTTGGTTCGGCAACTTTAGAAACCAGCAAGCCCTGATCGGTTAGTACTTTGTAGCCGTCGGCGTAAGTTTGGTTAACTACGTTGGCAACCGCGATGCCGCCGCCAGGTGTGACGTTGAAATTAAAGTTTCCGAACGCAAAGAACCAAACCATCAGACCAACCAAAACCACGCTGACCGCAGAACCGATGGTCCATATCAAACCGGTAGAAGGCTTGCCAACGCTGGAAAGTAGCGGTGCAGGGCTGCTACCAGTGTTGGTCGGCAGCTCAACACCCAAGGTTGAGAATGGGTTGGTGGCCGGAGTCTTAATGTCTTTCCAAGTTGGTTCGCTAACCATTGGTGCTTCAACTTTTGGAATCACAGTGGTGCGACCGAGATCACCTAGCAGAGCTTCGAAATCATCTTCGGCAACTTCTGCAATTACGCTAGGCACCTCGGCAACAACTTCGGTGACCGGTGCTGCCGGTGCAATTGGAGTGGACGCCGGAGCAGGCGAACCATTTACCGCGGCAAGCAGGTGCTCACGGAATTCTTCGGCAGATTGAAAACGTTCTTCGCGATCTTTTGCAAGTGCGCGCAAAACTACCGCGTCAATCTCAGGTGTGATTGTTGAATCGAATTGCGAAGGAGCAATTACCGCTTCGCTGACGTGCTGGTAAGCAACCGAAACAGCCGACTCACCCTTAAACGGCGGGCGACCGCAAAGCATTTCATAAAGAAGTACACCGGTTGAATAAAGATCAGTGCGTGCATCAACTGCTTCGCCACGAGCTTGCTCCGGTGAAAAATATTGTGCGGTGCCAACTATGCCCGAGGTGTGGGCCTGGGTTGCTGAAGAATCCGAAATTGCGCGCGCGATTCCGAAATCCATGACCTTAACCTGACCGGTCTCGGTGATCATGATGTTTGCCGATTTAATATCGCGGTGCACGATTCCGGCGCGGTGTGAAAATTCCAGAGCGGTCAGCACGCCGGTGGCGAAGTTGATCGCTTCAGTCTTGCTTAGGCGGCGTTCGTGCAGCAGATCGCGAAGCAACTGCCCCTTTACGTACTCCATAACGATGAACGGGTACTTGTGCTCGGTGCCAAATTCATCGCGGGTAATTTCTTCTCCAGCGTCGTAAACACGAACGATGGTTGGGTGCGCCATGCGCGCCGAGGCCTGAGCTTCTTGGCGAAAACGCGCTTCGAAAGTGGGGTCGTTAGCCAGATCAGACTTCAGCAGTTTGATGGCAACGGTGCGACCTAAACGAGTGTCGATGCCTTCATATACGTCAGCCATGCCACCGCGGCCAATGAGGCTGCCGACCTCATAGCGACCAGCAATAACGCGCTGTGTATCTGACAATCTCAACTCCATCTGTGCCTTTGGGCACTCGAATTTTTAGTCTAAACCTGGCCGGCTGGCGCAGGCTGGCAATCTACTGAGAGGCGGTTGGGCTTGGGGTTGGTTCTTCGGTCGGTTCTTCGGTCGGTTCTTCGGTCGGGCTTGGGTCGATCGGCTCGGCGCCGTCGGCGATGTAATAGGTGAGCTCAATGGTCGCGCCAAGCGGCAAAGTACCCAGCGGGGTGGCCGAGTAAACGGTCATCACTCTTGGGTCACCCGGGGCAACGACATCGCCGTCGACCATGACCACCTCTAACCCCTTGGCGGTTAGTTCGGCGGTGACCTCGGCAACATTTCGGCCGTTCACATCGCCAAACAAGACCACCACACTTGCGCCATTTGGGTCGGCAGTTGCGGTGCCGCCATTGCTACTTGGATAAGGCTTTTGGCTAAATGTTGGTAGCCCCGGCTGCAGTGAGGTCACAATAATTGCCACCACCACGGATAGCGCGGTTAGGGCAAGTAGAGCGATGAGCGCGAACCACGGCCAGACCACAGGCTGTTTTTGCTTGTCATGGTCTGGGGCAAGTTCGATTGGTGCGGTGCGGTCAGAAACAGAGGTCACTTTTTCGATCAGCTGAGTGGCCGCAGTTTGACGCGGGGCACTGGCCATCATCGACTCGGCACGCTTGGCTAGAGCAAGGGCGCTTTCTGGTCGCTGGTTCGGCTTCTTGGCTAAACAACTCATGACCAAGTTGGCAACCCGCGGATCTATTTCTTCTGAAAGCGGTGGCGGAGTTTTATTAATTTGCGCCATTGCAATTTCCATTTGTGAGTCACCGGTGAATGGTCGTTTACCGGCAAGTGCCTCGTAGGCAACTATGCCGAGTGAATAGATATCTGTCGACGGGGTTGCTGGTTTTCCGGTGGCTTGTTCCGGCGCAAGATATTGCACGGTTCCCATTACCTGACCGGTTGCGGTTAGGCCAACCTGATCTGCGACTCGAGCAATACCGAAGTCGGTAATCTTCACGATTCCATCTGGAGTAATAAGTAGGTTGCCTGGCTTTACATCGCGGTGCACCAATCCTGCTTCGTGCGCTTGATAAAGTGCGCGCGCGGTTTGCGCAATAATGTCTAAAACTTTTTCTGCAGGCAGCGAGTGTTCGACTTCAAGAATTCGTGCAAGTGAATCGCCAGGTACAAGTTCCATAACCAAATAAGCACTACCGCCGTCTTCGCCGTAGTCGTAAACATTTGCGATGCCCTCGTGGTTAACCATTGCAGCGTGACGGGCTTCGGTTCTAAAACGCTCAAGGAATCCAGGGTCGCCCATGTATTCCTGCTTAAGGATTTTGATTGCGACGTCGCGCAAAATAACTTCGTCTTGTGCTTGCCAAACTTCACCCATGCCGCCAATTGCAATGCGACTAATCAGTTTGTATCGGCCGCCGTAAAGCTGCCCTGCTTCTGGTTTCATTTGCGCAACACCGCCTGCATTACTTTTCGTGCGATTGGTGCGGCAAGCGAGTTACCAACACCACCCTGACCGATGCCACCACCATCGGCGACAACTACTGCAACAGCGACTTGTGGATCTTCGGCTGGAGCAAAACCAGTGAACCACAGTGTGTATGGCTGCCCCTGTCCGTTTTGTGCGGTTCCGGTTTTGCCCGCTACTGTCACACCTTTGATTCGTGCATTGCCAGAAACACCACGCTGAACTGCGCCGATCATCATGTCGCGCACGGAGTTCGCGGTTGCCTGACTAACCGCTTGCGAGAAAATCTCAGGCTGCGGTGCGGCAAGTACCGAAAGGTTTGATGACAAAACGTTTTCGACCAGGTTCGGCTTCATGAGTACGCCCTGATTGGCTATCGCTGAACTGACCATGGCCATTTGCAGTGGGTTGGTCTTTACGTCGTACTGACCGAACGCGCTAAGCATGGTCTGAGCGTTATCCATGTTCTCTGGGTAAACACTGGCGGTTGAGGTCATTGGGAACATAACCTTTTTACCGAAGCCGAACAGCTCGGCCTGCTTGCGAATGGTGTCTTGTCCAATCGCGGCGCCCAACTGTGCGAATGGAATGTTGCATGAGAATCGCAGCGCGTCGGCGATGGTCACGGTTGACTTGCCTCCGCACTTGCCCTCGCCGGAGTTTTGAATGAAAACGTTGGTGCCCGGCAACTGCAACTTACTTGGGTTAGGAAAAGTGCTTTCAGCTTTGTAGGCACCCGATTCGAGCGCTGCCGATGCAACCACAACTTTGAAAACCGAACCCGGAGCGAAAAGCTCGCTATAAGCGCGATTAAGCAGTGGATTATTTTTGTCGGTAATTAGAGTTTGGTAATTTGCATTCGACTCGGCACCACTGTGCACGGCAAGCAAGTTTGCATCAAAGCCAGGCTTAGAAACCAACGCAAGAATGTTTCCAGTCTTTGGGTCAAGCGCAACAACCGCGCCCTTCATTTTGCCAAGGGCATCCCAAGCAGCTTTTTGCGCAACCGGATCAATGGTTAATTCAACCGAAGCACCCTGCACCGGGTTACCCGAAAGCAGCGCACTAATTTGTTCGAAGAACTGCGATGAGTTCTGCCCGGTCAGGTAACTGTTAGTTGCCGATTCCAAACCGGTAGCACCTTGGTAGATGCTGAAGAACCCGGTAACACCCGAATACATCTCGTTCGCATAAATCCTGGTGTAGCGATATACGTCATCAGCTTTTTGCGATTCTGCGACCGGAACACCATCAACCAAAATCGCACCGCGTTGAGTTTTGTAACTGTCGTAAACTGCACGAACGTTTCGTTGGTCTTGCGAATAACCCTCGGCACCTAAAACCTGAATGCTGGTTGACGCAATGAACAAACTTAGGAACATCGCAAAAATCAAAATGCTTACACGCTTTAATTCACGATTCATTAGTTCACCGCCTTTTCGCCCTGACCAATTGAATCGCTGATGCGCAACAGCACACCAATGATGATCCAGTTAGCCAACAGTGACGAACCACCGGCGGCAAGCAACGGGGTAGTAAGACCGGTTAGTGGCACAACGCGAGTCACACCACCGATAACGATGAAACACTGCAACGCGATTACAAAAGACAAACCGGTGGCTAGCAGCTTGCTGAAATCATCCGGGTGATTAAAACCAATGCGAATGCCGCGCGAAACCAAAAGCAGATACATAATCAAGATCGCGAACAGACCGATTAGACCCAACTCTTCACCGAGCGAGGCAATGATGAAATCACTTTCGGCAAGCGGCACCAGGTGTGGAATTCCGCCGCCGAGGCCGGTGCCCAGTAGGTTTCCGTGAGCCAGGCCGAAGATGCCCTGAGCCAACTGATAGCTACCGCCGACGGCATCGTAGTTTGCAGGCGAGAACGGGTTTAGCCAAGAATCGAAGCGGCCCGAAACGTAATCCATTAGGCGGCCGGCGACTAGGGCGCCGGTAAGGAACATCGAGACGCCCACTATCACATAGATTGAGCGGCCGGTAGCCACGTAAACCAGCACTATAAAGAGGCCAAAATACAGCAGCGAGGTACCCAAGTCGCGCTGCAGAATTAGCACTAACAGGCTGCCGGCCCAGATAACCAGGATCGGCCCAAGCTCGCGGGCCCGAGGAATGCGAATGCCAAAGATCTTGCGGCCCACAATGGCCAGGCTTTCGCGGCGGGTCACCAGATAGCCCGCGAAGAATACGGTCAGGGCGATCTTGGCCAACTCACCCGGCTGGAAGGTCAGCGGGCCAATGCCGATCCATAGCCGGGCACCGTTAATGCTGCGGCCAATGAACGGAAGGCTCGGAGCCAAAAGTAGACCAAGACCCAAAATCATCGACACATATACATAGCGTCGCAAGAACAAATGGCTCGGAACCCAAATGATTACTGCCGCGGCAACAGCCATGGCAATCATCGTCCAAATAATTTGCTTAACACCAAACAGCTCGGTGCCACCGTTGGCGATTGAACCTAGATCCAATCGATAAATCATGGAAAGCCCCAAACCATTCAGCACCATTGCAATTGGCAAGATGAGTGGATCCGCCTCAGAAGCACGCAATCGCAGAATCAGGTGCAAAACAAAGGCAAAGATTGTTGGCGGTAACCAGTAGAGAAAAAACTCGGGGGTCAACACTTCAATCGTGCTCAACTGAACTTGAGCAAGTTCAAAAGCGTGAATTCCTGAAGCAAACAGCAGCAGCAAAAATTCAATATTGCGATTTCGCGGAATAACCCGAACTATTTTTGGCAGTACAACATTAGAGGTCATGCTCATTACTTAACCTCCGGTGCCAAAAGTTTTACCACTCGCTTGGCGTCATCAAAACTCTCGGCACTTATTGTGCGTTCAATTAGTTGCTGCTGATATGTGTTTAGGTCGCTAACCAATATCTGGGTTTGTTGCATTGGGTGCGAAAACTTGATTGAACCAAAAGACTCTTTGATGCCTTGATAAATAGTTACCTTGCCATCGAGCTCACCAATGTAATAACGAGTCTGTGTGTATTCATAAGCTTGAATTACAACTGTAACGAGCAGTGCAGTGACCGCGGCAATAGTTAGAAGTTGACGCAGACGACGCCACCAAATAATTCGTTTGGTTTCGCGCAAAATCTTTTCAAGGTATTCGTCAGACTCGGGAACGTAGCCAGCAGGGTCCTCTGCTTTCTTAAATAGCTCAAGCAAGTTAATTGGGTTTAGCACGCGCAGAGTGCGGCGACCCTTGCGCTCTTCAATAACAACTTCATTTGCACTCGAACCAACGAACAGCGCGCTTGGTTCAAAGTCGGTGACATAGCCGGCATCAACAATGTCAACCACAACAACGGTCACGTTGTCGGGCGCACCAAATTCCAAAGCCTCGCCAACCAAAAGTTCGGTCGCCTCTTTAGAAGACATTTTGCTTAGCAAGATTCTTTCGGTGATTTCTGGCGGCACTACACCCGAAAGACCATCCGAGCAAAGCAACCAGCGATCGCCCGGTTTGGTTTCGATGCTGTAGGTGTCAACATCGGGGAATTCTTCAACATCACCAAGCACGCGCATCAACACAGAGCGACGTGGGTGCACCAACGCTTCTTCGGCGGTGATGCGACCGGTGTCGACCAAGCGCTGCACGAAGGTGTGGTCGCTGGTCACCTGCGAGACTTCGCCGTCGCGAGCCAAATAAATTCTTGAGTCACCGATGTGCCCAACGGTGGCCTTGTCGCCAGTGAATATCAGGCCACTAAAGGTGGTGCCCATGCCAGAGAGTTCGGGGTGGGCCTTAGCGGTTTGGCCAAGAGCACCGTTAGCCTCCCAGATCACATCGATAAGTGCCTTGGTCGCAGCTTCGGTTGATTCATAAGCAGCGTCAACTTTTGCTACACGCTGCGCGGTTAGTGCCGAAGCAATGTCACCACCGGCGTGACCACCCATACCGTCAGCAACAAAAAATAAGTTGTAGCCGGCGTAACCAGAATCTTGGTTGCTCGAGCGAATGCGACCAATGTCAGATGCCGCGAAGCTAAGGGTTTTAATAGACACGTTTGGTTGCCTTAGGCTCGCAACTCAAAAACAGTTTTGCCAACGCGAACCGGAGTGTTTAGTTTTACAACCGCAGGAGTGCCTACACGGCCTCCATCAAGAAATGTTCCGTTAGTTGAATTCAAGTCTTGAATTAACCAGTCGTTGTTAATCAACACTAATTTTGCGTGGTGGGTCGAGGCGAATTCATCGTCGACAACCAAATCAGAATCTTCCGCGCGACCAATAGTCAGTTCACGGCGATCAAGATTAATTACGTGACCGGTTCGTTCACCATCGATGATTACTAACTTGGTTGCATTGCTTCCAGTAGGTTCCATTACCAGCGAACCTGGTGCGTTCGGCGCCACGGGAGCCGAAACCACCTGCGGTGCGTTAGCTGAAGCTACGCGGCTAACTACCTTTTGCCCGAATAGGTCAGCGCGAATTACCGAGATGATGCTGAAAACAAAAATCCAAAGCACCACCAAGAAACCGGTGCGAACAATAAATAGGGCTAATTCACTCATGGATTACACGCCTGCCGGTTGGTTGTCGTTTACGGTGCGAGCAATGACTCTAAAAATAAAGTCGTTACGCCCCGCTTGAATAATTGTGTCTGCGATGATTCCCTGTTCAGAAACCAAACGGCCATTAACTTTTGTGCCGTTGGTGCTCTTCAAATCTTTAACTGCGGCAGCCTTGCCATCCCAGATGATTGAAAAGTGTTTGCGCGAAAGCCCGGCATCATCTATATGAATGTCGGCGCTTAGGTCTCGGCCAATCGAAGTTTCGCCGGTCTTCAAGAAAAAGCGTTTGCCGTTTACCTCTAGCACAGCCAGCCACTCGATCTCGTGGTTCTGAGTAGTTGAACGCACCTGCACCTGGCCCAGGTTCAAACCCGAGTCTTCGATCAACTTGATGCTCAGTGCTGCACCGAATTGAAAACCCTGCTTTTTTGCGTGCTTGGTGGCAAGCTCGGTTAGCTCTTCGATAAGTGAGGCGCCCAGCACTTCCATGCGCTTGAAGTCGGGAACAGAAAGGCTAACCACAAAGGTGTTTGGCGCCAGAATGCGGTCTCGGCTAAGAATTGAAGCCTTTGCATCCATTTCGGCGCGAATGTGGCCCGAGATTTCTACCGGTTGAAGCTCTGATTTAAAGGTCTTAGTAAAGGCGCCGTTAACCACGCGCTCTAGGCCCTTTTCAAAGTTTTCAAGAAATCCCACCCCGTAAGTTTACTGGCCTCCCGGCCCGCAGGCTTATCTGTGAGTTGCTTGGCAAGACGCTACTAAGAGGCTGAGTTTGGCCACTTTTGCGAAGGAATTTTTCTAAGTTGTTTTTGTACCTGAAATTTCAAACCAAAAGGATCAAAAATGAACAAGACACTAAAGCGCAAGGCTGTAATCGCCGCTGGCACTGCAACCGTGCTGGCACTTGCTGCCGCAACCCCATCTTTCGCTCACATGCGCGATGGCATGAATGACTCTTCTGCAACCACCAAGTTTGCACACGTGCACGCAACTATTGCTGGAACTGTTACCGCGGTGCCAACCACAGTGACTGATGTGCGTGATGCAGCACGCGGCGCAAAGTTTGTGGCTTACAAGCTTGATGCTGCTGCAACCGAACTTCCAGCAACCCAGCCAACTACCGGTGGTAAGCCACTAAAGGTTATGGGTACAGCTATCACAGATGGTGTTCTGACCGGAACCCTAAAGCTAGATGCGGGTGCCAATGGCACCATAACCAAGTACGCGATCTACAACGCGGCTGGTGCAGGAACCCTAGTGACCGTAACCGTTGACGCTGCTGGCGTTGCAACCGCAACCGCGACTAACGCGATTACCGCAACCTATGTCGCTCCAACTGCTCCGGCGCTTGGTGAAGGCAAGAGCGTTAAGGGCGAGCACCGAGGACGGGGCGGCAAGAAACTGCGCACAAGCAGTTTCTAGCAACGGCCTGTGCGAAGCTTGTACGTTGAAACTAAAATCCCCCGGAGTGATCCGGGGGATTTTTATTTAAGTCTTAGCCAACTTGAGCCTCGCGCTTGCCGCGAGTGTGACTTTCTTTGTGCTCGGAGTGCTTAGGGTTGGCATAGCAATCGTCGCAAAGTAAAATCAGGTCTTTGCATCCAGGGTGCGAGCAATTGCGGAATTGGTTTGTCGCGCCACCACAAGCTTCGCACTCACCAATAACCTTGGCTTCATCGCTGAAGTCTTGCACCATGCGGTCATCAAAGATATAAAGCGAACCTTCCCACAGACCTGCGTCTTTAAACTTCTCGCCATAGCGAACAATGCCGCCGTCGATTTGGTAAACCTCTTTGAATCCGCGGTTGATCATTACCGCCGAAAGAATTTCGCAGCGAATGCCACCGGTGCAGTAGGTGACAATTGGCTTGTCTTTAAGGTGGTCGTACTTGCCGCTTTCTAGTTCGGCAACAAAATCGTGTGAGGTCTGAACGTCAGGCACAACGGCGTTCTTGAATTTTCCGATGCGCGCTTCAAAAGCGTTACGACCATCGAAGAACACCACATCATCGCCGCGCTCTTCAACCAGCTTGTTAACCTGGGCTGGCTTCAAGTGCTTGCCACCGTTAGTGATGCCAGATTTTTCAACAGTGATTTCATCCGGCGTGGTGAACGCTACAAGTTCGTTGCGGTTCTTAACCGAAAGACGTGGGAATTCGTCGCCGGTACCGTCTGACCACTTGAAGTCGATCTTTCCGAAACCAGGAAACTCCTTGGTGGCACGAACGTACTTCTTTAGGTCTTCCATGTTGCCGCCAAGGGTGCCATTAATGCCGTGCTTCGACACAATGATGCGGCCCTTAAGGTTTAGCGACTGGCAAAGAGTCTTTTGCCAAAGTTTTAGAGCAATCGGGTCTGCCACCGGGGCAAAACCGTAATACAAGATGACTTTTTGTAGATCCACAGGCCAATTCTACCGTCGAGCCAAACCTAAGATAAAGGGATGAGCATGAATCCAGGCATCGACGAAGCCGCTTTCGACCACAACATTCGCCCACAAGATGATCTGTTTCGCCACGTAAATGGCAAGTGGTTTGCCGAGACCGCGATTCCCGAAGACAAGTCGATGTACGGCTCGTTCCACATGCTGGCCGATGATTCCGAGGCCGCGGTAAAAGAGATTTTATTGGTAGCAGCAGCGAACCCAACCCCAGGTGCCGCCCAGCAAATCGGCGATCTTTATGCCTCATTCATGGATGAAAACCGCGCTAACGAATTAGGCGCCGCCCCAATTGCCGCAGAGCTAAACCTTGTGCAGCACCTCAGCGACATTGCTCAAACCACAAAGCTGCTGGGCGAATTTAGCAAAGCCGGAATCGGTGGACTGTTTGGTTCTTATGTAGATAACGACCCGGGAAATCCAGAGCGCTACATCGTGCATCTATATCAGGGCGGACTTGGCCTTCCTGATGAGGCCTACTACCGCGAAGACAAGCACGCCGAAATTCGCGACGCCTACGTTCCGCACATCGCACAGATGTTGAACTTTGCCGGGCGCTCGATGACCGATGCGGAAGCCGCAGCCAAGCAGATTATGCAATTCGAAACCGAACTTGCCAAGCTGCACTGGACAAACGTTGATTCGCGCGATGCCGAAAAAACATACAACCTAGTCGAATTTGCCGAATTACAAAAAGCTACGGCAACTTTTGATTGGTCACTTTGGTTAGCTGGTGCTGAACTCGAGAACAAAGTTTTGGCTGAAACCGTTGTAATGATGCCTTCCTTCTTTGAATCGCTCGACAAGGTTTTCAATCAACAGAATCTCGAAGCCATCAAACTTTGGCTCGAGTGGCAGGTAATTAATTCGGCGGCGTCACTGCTTAGCGAAGAGTTCGTAAATGAACGCTTTGCTTTTTACGGCACCAAACTTTCGGGCACCCCGGTTAATCGCGCGCGTTGGAAGCGTGCGGTATCACTTGTCGAAGGTTCACTCGGCGAACTAATTGGAAAAATTTATGTCGAGAAATATTTTCCCATCGAAGCTAAAAAGAGCATGGATGAATTGGTTGCCTACTTAATCGAGGCTTATCGCCAAAGCATTAAACAGCTCGATTGGATGACCGAAGACACCAAGCAAAAAGCCTTGGTCAAGCTAGACAAGTTCACCCCAAAAATCGGCTACCCAGATAAGTGGCGCGACTACAGCAAACTTGAAATTCACCGCGACGATTTGGTTGGCAATGTTCGACGCGCAAACGCTTTTGAGCATGAACGCGAAGCGGCAAAGATTGGCGCACCGCTTGATCGTCACGAATGGTTCATGACTCCGCAAACTGTGAACGCTTATTACAATCCGGGCTTCAACGAGATTGTTTTTCCGGCAGCAATTCTGCAACCACCGTTCTTCTCACTCGAGGCTGACGACGCTGAAAACTTCGGCGCGATCGGTGCGGTGATCGGGCACGAGATTGGCCACGGCTTTGACGATCAGGGTTCTAAGTACGACGGCGACGGCGCCTTGCAATCATGGTGGACTGACGCCGACCGTGCCGCCTTCGAAGAACGCACCAAAAAACTGATTGAACAGTATGGCCAGCTATCACCGGCCCAGCTTGACGATTCGCACAAGGTGAATGGCGAGCTCACTATTGGCGAAAACATCGGTGACCTAAGTGGCCTAGAGATTGCCTACAAGGCATACCTGCTGAGCCTAAATGGCAAGCCGGCACCGGAGCTTGGCGGGCGCACCGCGGCACAGCGATTCTTCATGGCTTGGGCGCAATCGTGGCGTGCAATTGGTCGTGACGAAATGGTTATTCAGCGCCTGGCAACCGACCCACACTCGCCACCGGAATTTCGCTGCAACCAAATAGTGCGCAACATCCAAGCGTTTTATGATGCCTTCGATGTTCAGCCGAGTGACAAACTTTGGTTAGACCCGGCCGAAAGAGTGGTGATTTGGTAAATGAACCTTTGGCTAAGACTTATTTATGAGCGCCTAACTTGGCGCCTGCGCACTAGAGAAAACTGGTTTTCAGTTGGCCGCCGCAGTTATCGCGTGTGGCCAACAGATCTAGACATCTTTAACCACATGAATAACGGGGTTTACCTAACCCTCATGGATTTAAGCCGTTACGACCTGGGGCTTCGCTCTGGAATTTGGAATAAGTGGAAGAAACTCGGCTGGTATCCGGTTGTAGTTGCTGTGACCATTACCTATCGCAAGTCGCTGATGCCCTGGCAATCGTTCGACATTGAGTCGAAGGTAATCGGCTGGGACGATCAAGCGTTTTATTTCGAGCAGCGTTTTACAGTTGCCGATGAAATCTATACCGTGGCAATAGCTCGAATCAGATTTCTAAAGCGAACTCGCGGTGTGCTTAGCCCGCAAGAAGTAATCGAAGGAACAGGGGTGAAACCCGAAGTTAGACCAGAGCTTCCTGAATGGGTGAAGCGCTGGGCGACTGAAAGCGCTTTGCCAAAAGGCAAAGATCCTGCACCGAGTATTTGGAACTGAGATGGCACTCGAACGTCCGAACTTCAGACTCGTTAAAAGAGAAAACGCTCTAGAGCTTCGTGACTATGACGATTACCAAATTGCGGTTTGCGAAATCGACAATACTCAAGATTTGAATCGTGCGGCCAACGCCGGCTTTAGGTATTTGTTCAACTACATCAGTGGCGAAAACAAACCGGCGCAAAAAATATCAATGACCGTTCCCGTACAACAAACGCCAACTAAAACGGGCTGGAAGATTTCATTTGTGGTGCCTTCAAAATTCAAGGCCGAGCAGGTGCCGACGCCAACCAACTCTCGAGTTTCTGTTGAAAAAATTGCAGCAGGCACATTCGCCTGCCTCAGTTATCGCGGCCTTTGGAATAGTGACAAATACGAGCAGAAAAAAGCTGAGCTGTTGGCACGGCTAAAGGAATTGAAGCTCGAACCAATTGGTTCTGTAACCGCAGCAGTTTATAACCCGCCGCTTACCCCGCCCTTGCTCAGGCATAACGAGGTAATGGTCCGAATCAAGGGGGCAATTGATGAACGCTAATCCAGTAATCGAGGGGCTACCTGCGCGTCAGGGTCAAAATGGCAAGCCACCGCTTTGCCTGGTCACCGGGGCTAACGGCTACATCGGTGGGCGACTGGTTCCAGAACTTTTGGCCATGGGCTATCGGGTTAGAGTACTGGCGCGAAATGCCAGCCGAATCTCGCAGCACGTCTGGGCCAGTCGCGTTGAGGTGGTAGATGGTGATGCAGCTGACGAAGCCACATTGCAAAAAGCTTTAGCAGACGTTGATGTTGCCTATTACCTAATTCACTCGTTGATGCTGAAAGCAAATTTCGAGCAAGATGAGATCAAGAACGCAAAATTATTTGCCGATGTTGCCAACCAAAAACGAGTGTCACGAATTATTTATCTCGGCGGCATTATTAACGATGACACAAACCTTTCGCCACACATGAGCGCTCGTGCTGGCACCGGTGAAGTGTTGCGTAATTCGGGTGTGCCAACAATTGAACTTCGTGCGGGTGTTGTCATAGGTTCAGGTTCGGCATCTTTCGAAATGCTGAGAAACCTAACCGAACGCTTGCCAATCATGGTGACCCCTAAGTGGCTAAAAAACAGAATTCAACCTATTGCCGTGCGCGATGTGCTGCGTTATTTGGTTGGTGCGGCCAGCATCGATTCTTCGATCAGCGGGGCGTTCGATATTGGTGGGCCCGATGTATTTTCATATGCCGAAATGATGAAACGCTACGCACGCGTCGCTGGCCTTCGCGATCGAATCATTTTGCCGTTGCCGGTGCTGACGCCAAAACTTTCCAGCGGTTGGGTTGGTTTGGTAACACCCGTGCCCTACACCTTGGCCAGACGCCTGGTCGAAAGCTTGAAGCACGAGGTTATTGCGCAGCCATCGAACATCAATGACCTTATTCCGCTGCCGGCGGGTGGCCTAACGTCATTCGAGCAAGCAGTAAGACTTGCATTGGTGAAAGTTAAGAATGCAACTGTTGAAACCCGTTGGTCTAACGCTTCAGTACCGGGCGCCCCGAGTGATCCGTTACCGACCGACCCGGATTGGGCAGGTGGCTCGCTATATAAAGATGTACGTGTAGTTAAAAAGCATGTTGACCCAGCAGAAGTTTGGAAGCGCATCGAATCAATCGGTGGCGATAACGGTTACTCAACTGCGACTTGGGCATGGCAATTGCGTGGTTTCGCCGATCGCTTGGTTGGTGGCGTTGGTTTGCGTCGTGGTCGAAGAGACCCGAATCACCTTATTGTTGGCGATGCGGTTGATTTTTGGCGCGTAGAAGAATTAGTTCCGGGGCAGCTTTTGCGCTTAAGAGCAGAAATGAAAATGCCTGGCCTTGCCTGGCTAGAGTTTGCGGTTAGCAAGGATGTCGAAACCGGTGAAACCGTGGTGACTCAAACAGCCACCTATGCTCCTAAAGGCCTTTGGGGGCACGCATATTGGTGGCTGGTCTTTCCAATGCACGGGCTGGTGTTCCCGTCAATGGCTAAGACCGTGCTTGGCAAATAGTCGCGCAAATCCGTCGGTCGCGGCTAGATCGCCATTGGCCAAAACAAATAGTGCCTCAATGTCTTCAATTTTGTTTAGGTGATCAACCGCATGAGTGCCCTCGGCAAATGCAGCGGTGGCCCAAACATCGGCAGTCACTAAATCAGTAGCTACCACACTCACCTGCAGTAGCTCTTTGGCCGCCTCTTCATTTAGGGCCTTCGGGTTCCAAATGTGTTCACCGCGTTCGGCAGTTCCACTGGTAGCTAGCGCTCTAAATTTTGTGTCTCTCAAATCAATCACGGTTAACACACCGGCTTCGGGCGAGGCAATCGAAACGGTTTTCGAAATACCAATGCGCCAATCTATGTCTTGGCTGACGCCATCCGCAATGTAAACATCACCACCCGCGTTCATGGTGAAGTCGGTAATTCCTGCGGCTAACAAAACATTGGCAGCATTCTGCGCGGCCCAGGTTTTAACAAGGCCACTCGGATCAAAAGTATTTTGTGCGGTCATTGCATTGAACCAGCCATTAGTTTTGCTTTGCCATTCATCACAGGCATTCCAAATTTCTGCAACCACCGGCGGGCATGAGGCAAGATTAGTCTCGCCGCGAGCTAGACGACTAATTGGAGAGTTTGGTTTGTAGGTAGAAAATATTTCATCGGCTTCGTGCAACTCGGCACATGCACCGTGAATTGCACCGGCAACGGTTTGTGCATCTAGCTCTGTGCGACCGGCAAACCGAAAAGTCGTGCCCATGCACTCTTCGACGTGTTCAAAACTATTCATGGCTATTTTAATTTAGAAAGCGCGCTGGCGAGAGCTTGCTTATACGCTTCAGTGGTGAATGTTGCACCAGATACATTTCCGAAATCTGCGCTTTGGGCTTGCATCGCTGCTTCATGAATTACCGGAACTGCCTCTTCCCAGCCGGGGGTGGTTTCCACAACTAAGTCATTAATGCTTTCCAGCTTGCCGTTGCTGGCAGTAATTTCTAATTGCACGGTGCCGTAGCGATATTGAATTGCATCGCCCGTGACTGTTTGAGTTTTGGTTGCGTTACCCGCGTCGCCCGCGGTATTGGTCTCGGGGTTCAACCAAAAATAATTCGCGGCTAAACCACCGCCGATGCTCAATAGACCGAGCACAGCGGTTGAGGTTTTCCAAGGGCGTTTAGAATTTGGCAAGTGCGTTATCCAATGCTTCTTTAAATGCGTCGGTGGTGTGAGTGGCGCGACTAATGTTGCCAAAGTCAGAACCCTGAGCTTCGATTGCGTATTGAGCCAGCATGCTTGGCACTGATGCCCATTGGCCACCCTCGGTACCACCAGAAATAATGTCGATGGCAGTAATGGCTGAGCCGGTTTTAGTGACCGAAATTTGCATGGTGCCCGCGCGCTTCTCGGCTACATAACTTACCGGGTCACTCTTTTTGGTTACCGATTTATCAACCGCAACCGCTGTCTTGGTTGGCGTTGGAGTCGTGGTGGCGGTCTCGGCTGCCTGATTAGTGTCAGCCGCCTGCTCGGTTCCGGCATCCTGGCTCGGGCTGGCCGATTCGGTTGGCTGCAAAGTTTCGGTTGGCCCGGCGGTGTTCGCGGTACCCGCGGTGTCCAGACTTAGGCCCGATTCCGCTGCCTGGCCGATTGACCAAGATGCGCCCAGCACGCCCAGCGAAATTAGGCCAACTACGGTTTTGGTTGTCTTTCTCACCAGGCATACTCCTCTGAGTGAATGAAGTTAGGGTTGGCACCAGCTGCGCGTACGGTGCGCAAGACGTGCTCTGTCCAGCCCTGCGGGCCACAAATGTAAACGTCGCTCTCAGTAACGTGAGGAACCATTTCGAAAAGTCGAGCCACGTCTGGTCGATCGGTGCCATCGCTGTTTAGCCAAGAACCATTTTTACCGCGTGGTCCTTCGATCACGAATAAATTGTGACCACGACGAGCACAAACCTCTTCAATTTCTTTCAAAAGAGCGGCATCTTGCTTGCTGCGCACGCGATAAATGACAGTGATGTCTCCAGGGCGCGATGCCATGGTTTCAGCAAGCGCACGGATCGGTGGAATGCCAATTCCAGAAGCTATCAAAACCACACGCTCGTTTACGCGACGGTCTTCGGTGAACAAACCGTAAGGGCCTTCGATCGCAAATTTTGTTCCCGGTTTTGCTTTTCGCAATAGTGCGCTGTCATCACCGCGATCACCGATAGTGAAACGAAGGTATTCACCATTAGGTGCAGCAGAAAGACTGAATGGATGAGGGCGCCACCACTGAGTTGGTGTTAGTGGGCGTAAGAAATAAAACTGACCGGCAACACCCTCGATGTTTTGCAAGTTCTTGCCAGCAAGATAAAGTGACGAAGTGTCTGAAGATTCGTGCACAATTTTTTCAAGCCTCAAACTTTTGCGCAAAGTTTTGCGAATCGGTTTGTAAACCCTGAACCAAATGATGTTTAAGAACACAAATAAATAAAGTGTGACCCAGAAGATGGTTTGAATCGGTTTGCCGACCACATCTTCGCCGCTACTAAAAACGTGCGGCACGGCAACTGCAACGGAAACATAAGAAATTAGGTGTACGAAGAACCAAGCCTCGTAGCTCATCGCTCGACGTGCAAAATTGAGTGAGGTAATCACCACAGCGACCATCAAGAAGAAACCGATGGTTGCTAACAGCATGTCTGGAACATCGGTGATGAACCAGAAGAAAGTATCGATGATGCTCTGGCTGTTTGAAATTGAGTATTCGACAAGGGAAGCAACAAAGTGCGCGGCAATTAAATAAAGAACCGGTTTGCCAAGTTTCTTGTGTGCCACCGTCGCCTTGTCGTGGCCGTAAAACTTGTCGATCCACGGCACTCGAGCTACCAGTAGCATGTGAATCAAAAGCAGGTCGGTACCCACCAGGGCGGTAAGTCGGGCAATTGCGTTGGCCGCGGTGCCGACATCCGTGACGTTCTTCAGGCCACCGTCGATCAGGAACATTGCGGCCACGGCAACCACGGTTGACCAGGCCAGAATCTCAATCACATCTTGGGCGCGCTTTACGCGCAGCACCTTGCGAAGGCCAATGCGCACCTGTTTAGTTGGCGGCACCAGCTTGAGTTCAGACATTCCTGCTGAGTTCATGGTCTTACTCTGGTTCTGAAGTCTGGGAGTTTTCTGGATTTCGCCTGAATGTCAGGTAGCAGTCTGCGGCAGGGATACCCTCGTTTTATGACTGCTCTTCCTATTGTGCGCACTTTTACCGATGCCCAAGGCATCGACATCACTTTCTATGAATGGCCGGTGGCTTCACCAAAGGCATCCATTCAAATTGTGCACGGATTAGGTGAGCACGCCAGACGGTATGACCATGTTGCCGCCGCACTTAACCGCGCGGGCTACAGCGTTTACGCCGACGACCACCGTGGCCATGGTGCAACCGGTTTGCGAATGGTTGCCGAGGGCACCATCAAAAAGCAAGGAAATCTTGGCCAAGGCGGCATGGATGCGGTCTTCGCCGGAGTGCGACAGCTGAGCCACATTATCGTTGGCGAAAATCCAGAAGAGCCGCTCGTATTGGTTGGTCACAGCTGGGGCTCAATGATTGCCCAAAGAATTTTTAACAAGTACAGCGATGAGTATGACGCAATGGTTTTGAGCGGTTCATCACTTCTTCTTCCTGGAGTTACGCCGGCCGCTGGTTTCAATAAGAAGTGGGACAAGCAAGTAAATAAAACTGGATACGAATGGCTGAGCCGTGACGAAGAGGTTGGCCG
>JBEGRY010000006.1:0-32085 GCA_041180265.1 Actinomycetota bacterium
GCCAAATTTTTCGGCTGCTTTAATAAAGGATCCGGTACCGCCGGCCGGCTCAAGAATCGTGCGGTCGGCAAGATCTGGAACCAAAGCGGCAACTTCGATGATTAGCGAATCAGCCAGGTAGCTTGGCGTGTAGTACTGCTCTTTACCGGTGACCCGCTTATTTCCAGGTTTAAGCTGGTCGGCGGCCATTTGAACGATCTGCTACCAGAAAACTGCCAAAACCACATTCAGGAATGTCAGTGCGCCGATCAAGGCAAGTGTGCTTGATTTGATGGAATCTTTTTTCCTGTTGATCATTACAAAGACAACAATTAGGGTGACCACAATTGACTTCACGGCAACTTTGATATTGTCGAGTTCAGCGGCAGATGGGTCTAGAGCTGACATCCATTCGCGTAAACCAACCAAAAGAAGTCCGGTTATAAGCATGGTCCAAGCGCCGTGCATTATCGCTGGGATGATTTTTGCAGTTCCAGGCTTTAGGGCCTTAATCTGAACTAGAAATCCGCCGAGTAGGGAAGCCAATCCCACAAAGTGTAGAACGAGCATAGAATCACGCAAAAGCGTTGAAGTAGCAATCATATTTACAGTCTAGCCATGGCAACAGCAGCCTCTACGGCCTCGGCACCCTTGTCTTCTTTGCTGTTTGGCAGCCCCGCCCGGTCAAGTGCCTGCTTCGCATCGTCAACGGTCAGTAGTCCAAAACCGACTGGCACACCGCTGTCGAGCTGAACGCGGGTGAGGCCATCGGTGGCTGCACGGCACACGTATTCAAAGTGCGGGGTCTCGCCCTGAATTACAACTCCTAGGGCAACTACCGCATCGGCACCGGCATCGATTGCTTTCTGCGCAGCCAGTGGCAACTCAAAAGCGCCCGGAATTCGCCAGACCTCGTAAGTATCGTTGCCGGCAGACTTGAGTGCACGCTCGGCACCAGCGAGTAGGCCATCCGTAATTTCACTGTGCCAGCTGGTTACCAACACGGCAATTTGCAGACCGGTTGCATCGATCTGAATATTTGGGGCTCCCGCACCGCTCATTACTTAACCTCCGGAATCATGTGCCCCATTCGCGCACGCTTGGTCTCTAAATAGTTTTTGTTTTGTGCTGCTTCACCCACGATTACTGGAACAAATGAATTCACCGGAATGCCGGCGTCGTTCAAGAAGCCACTCTTTGCCGGGTTGTTGGTCATTAGTCGCACGCTGGTCACACCCAGGTCGCGCAAAATCGAAACCGCCGCACCGTACTCGCGCGCCTCGCTCGGTAGGCCAAGGGCAAGGTTGGCATCGACTGTGTCGAAGCCTTGATCTTGAAGCGCATAGGCCTTGAGTTTATTCAGCAAACCAATGCCACGACCTTCTTGGCCGCGAAGGTAAATCACTACGCCACCGTTTGGGTCATTCGCTATTTGGTCTAGTGCAAAATCAAGTTGCGGGCCGCATTCGCATTTAAGTGAACCAAAAGCCTCACCGGTAATACACTCACTGTGCATGCGAACCAAAACGTCGTCTCCAGTAGGGTTGCCAAAAATAATTGCTACGTGATCGGCAGTGGTCCGAATATCGTAATAACCACGCACTCTGAAATCCCCGTGGGTGGTTGGCAGTTTAGCCTCGGCCTCGAACCGAATTCGGTCATTTACTGTTTCGGCCGAGAACTCAACCGAATCCAAACGCGAGTTGACAATCTGATCGATAGTGATTACCGGCAGACCATACTTCTTTCCGATTTCAATCAAATCAGGAAGACGAGTCATAGTGCCATCATCATTTGTCATTTCACCGATTACACCAACTGGAGTAAGGCCAGCAAGCTTCAGTAAATCTACCGTTGCCTCGGTGTGACCGCGGCGATCAAGCACGCCATTTAGGTGGGCACGCAACGGAATAATGTGACCTGGGCGAATCAAGGAATCCCTAGTGCTTTCGGCGGCGGCCAGCACGCGAAGAGTTTTGGCTCGGTCTGCGGCGCTGATTCCGGTTGTAATTCCATCGGCGGCGTCCACGGTAATTGTGTACTGCGTTTTGAATGGATCCTGATTGGTGGTTGCCATCAAATTAAGGTTCAGGTGGTTAGCGCGCTGTTCGGTCATCGGTGCGCAAAGGTAGCCAGAGGTGTGGCGGATCATCCACGCCACCCACTCTTCGCTGGCAAACTGAGCAGCCAGGATCGCGTCGCCCTCGTTCTCGCGGTTTTCGTCGTCGGCAACCAACACCGGCTTGCCTTGACGAAGAGCCTCGAGAGCCTCTTCGATGGTAGAAAGTTGCATTAGTTGTTTCTGCTTTCTAATAGGCGTTCTATGTGCTTGGCCATAACGTCGACCTCAATGTTTACTTTTGCGCCAACCGGCTTGGTGCCCAAGGTGGTAACCGCAAGTGTCTCGGGAATTAGGCTCAAGCCGATCCAGTTTTCACCGACCTCGTTTACGGTCAGCGAGATGCCATCGATGGTGATTGAACCCTTTAGCACTACGTATTTCATTAGTTCGGTTGGAATCTGCACGCCTACCAGTTCCCAGTTTTCGCTCGGTGAGCGCGAGATTATTTCGCCAACCGCATCGACATGACCGAGCACCATGTGGCCTCCAAAGCGTGTGGCTGCTGTCATGGCGCGTTCGAGATTAACCGAGTCGCCAACTTTGACACCATCAAGCGAGGTCTTGCGCAAGGTTTCTTGCATTACATCGGCGGTGAAGCTGGTGGCATCGTGTTCCACAGCGGTCAGGCAGGCGCCACTCACCGAGATTGAGTCGCCGCGGTTTACATCGCTAACTACCAGCGGCCCCTCAATCGTGATGCGAAGCGCGTCTGGCAGAATTTCGATGTTCTTAACTTTGCCTAGTTCTTCAACAATTCCGGTGAACATTAGTTACCTTTCTTTACTGCACGAATAAAGATGTCATCGCCTAGGCGACGAACTTCTTTGAACTCCAAATGCTGTGCCTGATCCATGTTGGTAACACCAATCTCTTTGAAGGCTGTCTTCTCGCCGCCCAACAACATCGGCGCCAAGTAAGTAATGAACTCGTTAACCAAACCCAACTTCACAAACGAGCTGGCAACCTTAGGGCCACCTTCGACCATCAAGTGCTTAATTCCGCGCTCTTGAAGTTCGGCAAGCACACCGTGAATCGATTGCGTTCTGAACTGCACGGTCTCGGCATTGTCGTTGAATACCCTGTGGCTCAAATCGAGTACCGATTCACCCATCACCACACGTAGTGGTTGATGTTCATAGAGAGTGCCATCGATTTTGCGCGCGGTTAGTTCTGGGTCATCTTTGGCAACGGTTGCCGCGCCAACCAAGATCGCATCGATTTCGCTGCGGCGCTTGTGTGCATCGGCCCTTGATTCCGAACCGCTGATCCACTGGCTGCTTCCATCGTTTGCGGCACCGCGGCCATCAAGCGAGCTGGCCCACTTTAGGGTCACAAACGGGTGACCCTGTTTTGTCGCGGTAAGCCAAACGTGATTCAGTTCGTCGGCCTCGGCCTGCATTACTCCGCCAATTACCTCAACGCCGGCATCGCGTAGTGTGGCAGCGCCACCACTCGAATTTTTACCCGGGTCGCTCGAGCCGTAGACCACGCGGGTGATTCCAGCTTCGAGCAAAGCCTGAGCACACGGGCCGGTGCGGCCGGTGTGGTTGCAAGGTTCAAGAGCGACGACGGCAGTCAGACCGTCAGAAGAAATTCCCTTCAGGGCAAGATCGCGAAGAGCTGCGACTTCTGCGTGTGCTGATCCGGCACCCTCATGCCAACCCTCGGCAACAATTTGCCCCTGGTTATCAAGAATGACTGCACCCACTTGTGGGTTAGGCCCATAAACCGGGCCGAGCAGCGCCAATTCAAGCGCACGTCGCATTGCGACGTTAAATAAAACGTCTTCCATTTTTCTTTCTTCTACCATCCGGACTTTAACCGTCGGCATCTGAATTTCACAGATTCAACCGCCTAGCTTGCGCCAGTCGGGTCGCGGGCTGTAACCGCCGGTTCAGATTTTCACTGACCCCGAAGAACTTTGTTGCTCAATAAGGCTATCGCCCTGAAGGAATAAACCCAACCCGGTCATAAACCATTCCCAGAGTCTTTTCAGCCTGTTCATTGGCCTTGGCGGCACCTTTGGCCAGTAAGCGATCGAGCTCGGCTGGGTCGGCCAGCAGTTGGTTGGCGCGGTCACGGATAGGTTCAATCTGAGCCAGCACCACATCGGCAACTTCGCCCTTTAGGTCGCCATAGCCTTTGCCGGCAAAGTGATCGACAAGCGATTCGATGCTCTGGCCCGAGATTGCACAGTGAATACCAAGCAGGTTTGATACACCAGGCTTTGCCTCACGATCGAATCGAATCTCGCCATCGGTATCGGTAACCGCCGATTTAATTTTCTTTACGATCACCGATGATTCATCCATGATGTTCACTAGACCCTTAGGGTCACCGGATTTTGACATCTTGGCTTCTGGGTTTTGCAAATCATAAATCTTTGCGGTTTCTTTGAGGATTACACCTTCTGGAATTACAAAAGTTTCGCCGAAGCGAGAATTGAAACGCATGGCAAGGTCACGAGTTAGCTCAATGTGCTGACGCTGATCTTCACCTACCGGAACAGCCTTTGGCTGGTAAAGCAAAATATCGGCTGCTTGCAAAACCGGGTAGGTGAATAGACCCACCGAGGTTGAATCGGCGCCAGCTTTTTGTGATTTGTCTTTGAACTGAGTCATGCGACCGGCTTCACCGAAACCGGTAAGTGTCATTAGCACCCAGGCCAGCTGCGCGTGCGCCGGAACGTGCGACTGCACGAAAAGTGCCGACTTATTTTCATCGATGCCGGCGGCTAGGTACTGTGCAGCGGTGATACGAGTGTTCTGGCGAAGTTCTTTAGGGTCTTGCGGCACGGTGATCGCGTGAAGATCAACAACACAGTAATAGGCGTTGTAGTCGTCTTGCATCTTTGCCCAGTTGACCAAAGCGCCCAGGTAGTTACCGAGGTGAAGGGAACCTGCAGATGGCTGCATTCCACTTAAGAGATTTGGCTTGGTCATGCCTCAAGTTTAGATGCCGTAGTCCACAACCACGGGAGAGTGGTCGGTCCAACGCGAATCATAGGAGGGTGCGCGGTGCACCGTATAGTTGTTGGCCTTGGCAGCGAGCTTTGGCGTGGCCAAGTGATAGTCGATGCGCCAACCGGCATCCGTGTCGAATGCCTTGCCGCGATACGACCACCAGGTGTAAGGCCCGGCAACACCGGGGTGGGCAGCGCGACCAATGTCTACCCAGCCTTGCGCGTTCATGAAGGTATCGAAATAGGCGCGCTCTTCTGGCAGGAACCCTGCGTTTTTAAGGTTGCCCTTCCAGTTTTTAATATCTAGTTCGGTGTGACCTACGTTTAGATCTCCGACCACCACGGCGTAACCGCCAGCCTCGATAAGCTCGGCCATGCGCTCTTGCATCGCGTGCAGAAACTTATATTTTTCAACCTGCTTAGGGGTATCGACCTCACCCGAGTGCACATATGTGCTGATCACGGTCAGCAGTTTGCTGCCAACTTTGAAGTCGGCCTCTAACCAACGACCGGCACTATCGAACTCGTCGGGCCCTAGGTTGGTGCGAATTGCCAGCGGCTCTTGCTTGCTCACGATTGCCACACCAGCACGGCCCTTGGCACTGGCCGCATCGTGCGCGAAAAACCACTTGCCCTTGCCACCCTTTGGCGGGTTGGCCTCAAATAGGTCGATCAAGTCCTTAGTTTCGGCGCGCACCTCTTGAAGAGCGAGTACATCTATATCGCTATTTGCGTTAAGCCAGTCAGCCATTCCATTTTTGAAGGCGGCACGGATTCCGTTGACATTTATGGTGGCGACTTTGATGGTCATTCGCTAAGTCTAAAACTTAACTTTCACTGACCCGGCGCTTACCGAGACGGTAACTTTTTGTAGCGCTCGCGGTGCAACGGCCTTTGCCATGCCAGTGCTTGCATCAAAGCGCGCACCGTGTGAGCGGCAGACAATCTCATTATTAGCGGCACCGGTTAAGGCAGAACCCGCGTGAGTGCAGATTGCAACAAAAGCTTTGAAGGTGCCCTTCTTTGGCTGGGTGATCAGTATCTTCTGGCCGCCAACACTAAATGTCTTGCCGCTCTTCACGGCAATATCTGTGGTTTTGCACACTGTGTAGGTTTTTGCAGCGTTAGCGGCGGTTTCAGAAAGGGTCGTTAAACCAATCGCGGCCATGCCGCTAGAAAAACTAAGCAGCAGGCCGCGACGGCTAATCATGATTAAGGCTTGCCTCGAAGAATGGCTTGCTTAACCTCGGCAATTGCTTTGGTCACTTCGATTCCTCGAGGGCAGGCCTCGGTGCAGTTGAAGGTGGTGCGGCAACGCCAGACACCCTCTTTGTCGTTCAAGATATCGATGCGAACCTCGGCAGCTTCGTCACGCGAGTCAAAAATGAAACGGTGAGCGTTAACGATCGCAGCTGGGCCGAAGTACTGACCGTCGGTCCAGAAGACTGGGCAAGAGGTTGTGCAGGCAGCACACAAAATGCACTTTGTGGTGTCTTCGAACTTGGCGTGGTCTTCGGCTGACTGCAGACGTTCCTTTTCAGGGTTGTCGCTGGCAATCAAGAAAGGCTTGATGTCGCGGTAGGCCTGGTAGAACGGGTTCATGTCGACCACTAGGTCTTTTTCAACATTCAGACCCTTGATTGGTTCAACGTAGATCGGTTGGCTGATGTCTAGATCCTTAATCAGGGTCTTGCAAGCCAAACGGTTCTTTCCGTTAATGCGCATTGCATCGGAACCACAAACACCGTGAGCACATGAGCGACGGAAGGTTAGCGAACCGTCCATCTCCCACTTGATCTTGTGAAGCGCATCAAGCACACGGTCGGTGCCGTGGACCTGGATGTCAAAGTCTTGCCAGCGTGCCTCTTGCCCATCTTCAGGGTTAAAGCGACGCACGAATAGGGTCACGGTGAATGAAGGCACCGCACCCATCTGCTCGAATGCTGTTCCGGTAGCTACTGCGGTAGACATTAGTACTTACGCTCCATCGGCTGGTAGTTGGTGACGGTGACTGGTTTCCAGTCAATCTGGATCTTGTCGCTGGTCTTGTAGGCCATTGAGTGAACCATGAACTTCTCGTCGTTGCGAGCTTCGTAGTCCTCACGGAAGTGACCACCACGACTTTCGCGACGCTCGCGTGCAGTGAACGCAAGCACCTCGGCAAGGTCAAGCAAGAAACCTAGTTCGATTGCTTCAAGTAGGTCGGTGTTGAAACGCTCGCCCTTGTCTTGAACAGAAATGTTTTCATAGCGAGTGCGAAGTTCGGCAATCTTGGCAAGTGCCTCGTTCAATGAATCTTCGGTGCGATAAACCTGCGCATTTAGATCCATGGTGTCTTGCAACTCTTTGCGAAGCACGGCAACTTTTTCTTTGCCCTTTGACTTGCGAACCTTTTCGATTAAAGCGATGGTTTCTTCGGCGGCATCTGCTGGCACTGGAACGTGCTTTGCAGTCGACGCGTACCTAACCGCTGCGATACCCGCACGTCGACCAAACACGTTGATGTCCAGTAGCGAGTTAGTTCCCAAGCGGTTGGCACCGTGCACTGAAACACAAGCACATTCACCGGCGGCGTAAAGACCCGGCACAACGGTGTTGTTGTCGCTTAACACCTCGGCCTCAACGTTGGTTGGAATTCCACCCATCGCGTAGTGCGCGGTAGGAAATACCGGCACCGGCTCGGTGTAAGGCTCGACGCCGAGGTAGGTGCGAGCAAACTCGGTGATGTCCGGAAGCTTCTCGTCGATTACCTCTGGTGGCAGGTGAGTTAGGTCCAGCAGAACGTAATCCTTGTTTGGACCGGCACCGCGACCCTCGCGCACCTCGTTCGCCATCGCGCGAGCAACCATGTCGCGCGGGGCAAGGTCTTTGATAGTTGGCGCGTAGCGTTCCATGAAGCGCTCACCCGAAGCGTTGCGCAAAATTCCACCTTCACCGCGAGCGGCTTCTGAAAGCAAAATGCCTAGACCGGCAAGACCGGTTGGGTGGAACTGGTAGAACTCCATGTCTTCCAGCGGAAGACCCTTGCGCCAAATGATTCCAACACCATCACCGGTAAGAGTGTGTGCGTTTGAAGTGGTCTTGAAAATCTTTCCGAAACCACCGGTGGCAAAAATAATGCTCTTGCCCTGGAACACGTGCAGTTCACCTGTTGCAAGTTCATAAGCAACCACAGCCGATGGGCGCTCTTGCCCGTCAACCTTGGTCATCACTAGATCAAGCACATAGAACTCGTTGTAGAACTCGATGCCAAGCTTTACGCAGTTCTGATACAGAGTCTGCAAAATCATGTGACCGGTGCGGTCGGCTGCATAGCAAGAACGACGAACCGGTGCTTTACCGTGATCGCGAGTGTGACCACCGAATCGGCGCTGGTCAATCTTGCCGTCTGGTGTGCGGTTGAACGGAAGACCCATATTCTCTAGGTCAATAACCGCCTGCACAGATTCCTTGGCAAGAATCTCGGCAGCATCCTGGTCAACCAGGTAGTCACCACCCTTAACGGTGTCGAAGGTGTGCCATTCCCACGAGTCTTCTTCAACGTTGGCAAGCGCCGCAGCCATTCCACCCTGGGCCGCACCAGTGTGCGAACGAGTAGGGAACAACTTGGAAATCACTGCTGTCTTTGCGTGGGGGCCCGCTTCAATGGCGGCACGCATGCCGGCGCCACCGGCACCAACAATTACAACGTCGTATTCGTAGTGGTGAACTTTAGGCTTACTCACGTTTTATTTATTCCTTTTATATTTATGCCGCTGGGCAGAAAGAAGGTAGCAGGCTTGGGTCGGCACCGGCAGGGCATGGATCAAAGGTGAAGACCACCAAAGTGCCAAGCACGATCAACGCTCCACATACAGCCCAGATTGACCAAACCAAAGCTTGGCGAATCTTTTCTTTCGATGCATAGTCATTGACGATGGTGCGCATACCGTTGGCACCGTGAATCAATGCAAGCCAAAGCATTGCAAGATCCCAGACCTGCCAGAACGGGTCAGACCACTTGCCGCCAACAAAAGCGAAATCAATTGCCTTGATTCCTTCACCGAGATAAAGGTTGGTGAAGAGGTGACCAAAAATAAGGATTACAAGTAGTGCACCTGAGGCACGCATGTAAAGCCAGCCATACTTCTCCAGGTTGGCTTGGTTTCGATTACGCGGAGAACGAGGTTGTTCGATTACTACTGACATTCGCTTCTCCTTATCCGAATACGTGGCTTAGGTGACGAGGGGCAAAACCAATGAACACTAGAAGTGAGAGTGCAACGACAACCCACCACATTACGTTCTGGTACTTGACGCCCTTGCGCCAGAAATCGATCAGGATTACTCGAAGACCATTTAGCGCGTGATACAGAATCGCCGCGACTAGACCTAGCTCGGCCACGCCAATCAAAGGTGTCTTATAAGTATTAATTACTGCGTTGTAGGCCTCTGGGCTAAGACGAACTAGGGCAGTGTCCAGCACGTGCACTAGCAAGAAAAAGAAAATGGCTACACCGGTAATACGGTGTAGCACCCAAGACCACATTCCAACTTTTCCACGGTACAAAGTACCCGCTGGCATCGATGGCACGTTCAAGTCCTCCTTGATTATTGAACAAATCCTTTCCAGTCTAATCCCGAGAAAACCTGCCTCTCGCCCAAACAGGGCCTTTGGGCTAGGGTTTTTAAGCGTATGAGCACTCAGCGAGATCCACAGGATCGATTTTTTAGCATCATCCCAGCCGGTGGCATTGGCAGCCGACTTTGGCCACTTTCTCGCGCCTCAGCCCCAAAGTTTTTGCACGACCTGACCGGTTCGGGCCAGACCCTGCTGCAAGACACCTGGGATAGATTGACCCCGCTGGCCGGCAAGGACCGAATTTTGGTGGTGACCGGAAAGGTGCACAAAGCGGCCGTGCTAGAGCAAATCGAAGATCTATCGACCGACAACCTGGTGCTTGAGCTATCGCCGAAAGATTCGACCGCGGCAATTGCGCTCGCCGCAGCCATTTTGGTGCAGCGCGAACCTGACGTAATCGTTGGTTCATTCGCCGCCGACCACGTGATCACCGATGACGCCGAGTTCCACAAAACGGTGCGCGAGGCAGTTGCCGTGGCCGCTACCGGCAAGATCGTAACAATAGGAATCGAGCCGACCGAGCCATCCGTGGGATTCGGCTATATAAAGGCCGGAACCGAGTTGGCCGTGGCCGACGCCCCACACGCGCGCAACGTGGTGAAGTTTGTCGAGAAGCCGAACATTGCCAAGGCGCGTAAATACGTTGAGTCGGGCGAGTACCTGTGGAACGCGGGTATGTTCATTGCCCCGGCGTCAGTTTTGCTTGACCAGTTAAAGGTGTCTGAGCCTGAGCTGCACGCAGCAATCATGGACTTGGCTTCACAGTGGGACACCGACAACCGTAAGGCGGCGATCGAAAAGATTTGGCCAAAGCTTAAGAAGGTGGCCATCGATTATTCGGTGGCCGAACCAGCCGCCGCTGCCGGATTGGTTGCGGTAATTCCGGCCAGCTTCTCGTGGCACGACGTTGGTGACTTTGCGGCGATTGCCGAACTGCAATCTCAGGGCCGTCGCGGCAACCTGGCAGTTTTGGGCAACGCTAAAGTTCTAGCTGATAGTTCGAGTGGAATTTTGGTTAGCGATACCGACCGACTGATTGCACTTATCGGTGTCGAAGACATCATCGTGGTCGATACCCCGGATGCTTTGTTGGTAACTACAAAAGAGCATGCCCAAAGAGTTAAGTCTTTGGTGGACTCGCTCAAAGCCACTGGTCATTCCGACGTCCTATAAGGGAATAGGCTGGAAGCGTTGCGGCACGTGAAAGCCATGTGACGTATTTCCAGGAGGAATCCAATTGAACAAAAACATTCTTAAGGGTCTAGCGCTTTCATCAGTTGCTGCTTTGACTCTTGCAGGTTGTGCAGCTGCTCCATCAGAGCCAACTGCAGAGCCAGTTGATTACAAAGCTTGTATGGTTTCGGACGAAGGTGGTTTTGACGACGGTTCGTTCAACGAAGAGGCTTACAACGGTCTTAAGGAAGCTATTGCAGTTCTAGGCGTTCAGTCAGCTGAGGCTCAGTCAGAGTCAGGCACCGACTACCAGCCAAACGTAGACGCAATGGTTGCCGAGGGTTGTGACATTGTCGTTCCAGTAGGTTTCGCGCTTGCTGCTGCAACTGACATTGCGTCAGCTGCAAACCCAGAGGTTAAGTTTGCTCCGGTAGACACCGCTCTAAGCAACCCAGACTTCAGCCCAAAGTACGTTGACAACGTAAAGCCACTTTTGTTTGACACTGCAGAAGCTGCATTCCTTGCAGGTTATGTTGCAGCTGGTACAACCAAGACCGGCAAGGTTGCAACCTTTGGTGGAGCACCATACCCATCAGTAACCATCTTCATGGATGGTTTCAAGCAGGGTGTTGCTTACTACAACGAAGTAAAGGGAACCAAGGTTAAGGTTCTAGGAACTGACGGTGACGACCAGTCGAAGTGGACAATGACTGGTGACTTCTCCGACGTTGCAAAAGGTAAGACTGTTTCAGCTAACTTCATCAAGCAGGGCGCTGACGTAATCATGCCTGTTGCTGGCCCAGTTGGTGCCGGTTCAGGTCAGGCTGCTCTTGAGGCTAAGGGTGTTTACGTAATCGGTGTTGACACTGACTGGTACAAGGCTCCTAAGTTCGATGAGTTCAAGCAGCTAATCCTTACTTCAGTTCAGAAGAACATGAGCGTTGCGATTTTCGAAACCATCAAGGCTGGTCTTGAAGGCACCTTCACCGGTGGCGAAGACATCTATGTTGGTACCTTGGCGAACAAGGGTGTTGGCATCTCACCAGAGCACGATGTTGCTTGGGGTGCGAGCATTGCTGACGAAGTTGCAGCTCTAGAGGCTGACATCGTTGCTGGCAAGATCGACGTGAAGTCTTCTTACTAAGAAGTAAATCAAAAATCGGGAGCCGAGTTTTCGGCTCCCGATTTTTTTGCTTTGAGAATAGCCAGTTAGACTGAAAATAAGCGAGACATCGTAAAACGAATCAGGGAATTAGCAATGAAGCTGGAACTGCGCGGAATTACCAAAAAATTTGGAACGCTGATTGCAAACGATAACGTCAATCTGGTTGTCGAGCCCGGACAAATTCACTGTCTGCTTGGCGAAAACGGAGCCGGCAAATCAACATTGATGAATGTGCTGTTTGGTTTGTATCAAGCAGACGGCGGTCAAATTTTGCTCGATGGCAAGAGCGTAAAGTTTTCAGGCCCAGGTGATGCAATGGCTGCGGGCATCGGCATGGTGCACCAGCACTTCATGTTAATTCCAGTTTTCACAGTTGCCGAGAACGTAATTCTTGGCCATGAACCAACCAAGTTCGGGGGTTTTCTAGATTTAGAGGCAGCGCGCAAGCAGGTGCGTGAAATTTCTGATCGTTTCGGTTTTGAAGTTGACCCAGATGCCATTGTTGGCGATCTGCCTGTGGGTGTGCAGCAGCGCGTAGAAATAATCAAGGCCTTAATTGCAGACGCCAAAGTTTTGATTTTTGATGAACCAACCGCAGTATTGACCCCGCAAGAGACCGACGAACTCATGGAGATTATGAAGCAGTTGCGCGCCGAAGGTCGTGCGATTGTGTTTATTACGCACAAGCTGCGCGAGGTCAAAGAAGTCGCCGACAAGATCACGGTCATTCGCCTTGGCAAGGTTGTTGGCGAGGCAAGCCCTAAGTCAACAGCTCAAGAGCTGGCGTCGATGATGGTGGGTCGTGCTGTTGACCTAGATGTAAATAAGGGCAAGCCGAAATTGGGCGGAAAGACTTTTAAGATTTCCGGCCTCAATGCATGGGCGGCTAATGGCACCAAGGTGCTTGATGATGTGAATTTGGAAATCGCCGAAGGCGAGATTCTGGTGATTGCCGGTGTGCAGGGAAACGGTCAGACCGAGTTGACTGAAGCAATCATCGGAATGCATGGCAAAGTTTCGGGTTCGATTGAGCTAGATGGTCAGCAACTGATTGGCAAAGGCGTAAAGCAGGTACTTGACCTAGGTGTTGGCTTCGTTCCCGAAGACAGAACTGAAGATGGCTTGGTGGCTGAATTCACAATTGCCGAGAATCTGATGCTGGATCGCAGTGACCGAAAGCCATTCGCAAAGGGAATCTCACTGCAGCTTGCTTACCTAAAGAAATTTGCGCAAGAACAGCTGCAGAAGTTTGATATTCGTGCGCAGAGCATTGAATCAACCGCATCGCAACTGTCTGGCGGAAACCAGCAGAAGGTAGTGCTGGCGCGTGAGCTAACTCGTGAACTTCGCCTTTTAGTAGCCTCACAGCCGACCCGCGGGCTAGACGTTGGCTCGATTGAGTTCGTGCACGAGCAGATTGTTGCGGCTCGCGATTCGGGTATTCCGGTGATGATTGTGGCCACCGAGCTAGATGAGGCAACTCAGTTGGGTGATCGGATTGCAGTGATGTATCGAGGCAAGATTGTTGGCACTGTTCCAGCCACCACCTCTAGAGCTGTATTGGGCCAGATGATGGCAGGAGTAAGCGCGTGAACAAAGTAGTCAAACAAATTTTGAATCCAAACTCGGTTACCACCGTGTTGGCAGTGCTTGCTTCATTCGTGATTGGTGGTCTGCTAATCGCGTTCGCCAATGAAGGCGTGCAAACCACCGCAACTTATCTATTTTCACGCCCGACTGATTTTCTAAGTTCGGTTTGGAATTCGGTGTTTGGTGCCTATGACGCGCTTTTCCGGGGTTCAATTTTTAATTACAAGGCAAACGACCTTGTAGGCATGATTAAGCCCCTTACCGAAACGCTTTCTTATGCCACACCTATTACTCTGGCTGGTCTGGGCATGGCGGTTGCATTCCGATCAGGTCTCTTCAACATCGGTGGTACCGGTCAAATTATTTTTGGTGCAATGGGTGCGGCCTGGGTGGGTTTCTCGCTCGAACTGCCAGCAATCATTCACTTACCGGTTGCAGTTTTTGCTGGAATCATTTTGTCGGCACTGTTTGGCGGTCTAGTTGGATTTCTAAAGGCAACCACCGGCGCGAACGAAGTGATTGTCACAATCATGCTCAACTACATCGCTGGCCTTCTTTTGTTCTACGTTTTGACCACGCCACTGTTTCAGGCACCTGGTGCAACCAACCCAATCTCACCGGCAATCGCCGATTCGGCAAAGTACTGGCGCTTCATGGGAGACAGCTTCAGAATTAACGCCTCATTCTTTTTGATGTTGATCATGGTGTTTGTGGTTTGGTGGTTACTTAACCGCACATCGATTGGTTTTCAGTTCCGTGCGCTCGGTCACAATCCAAATGCTGCAAAAACCGCGGGCATTAACATCGGCTTGAACTATGTATTGGTTATGGCAGTTTCTGGTGCCCTTGCCGGTTTGGCCGGAACTTCACAGGTACTTGGCGCCGAGAAGTTCCTAACCCCGAGCGTGGCGGCAAGCTTTGGTTTTGACGCAATCACAGTTGCGCTTCTTGGCCGCTCAAAACCTGTGGGTGTATTGGCCTCTGGTCTGTTGTTCGGCGCCCTGCGAGCCGGCGCGGTGATCATGCAGGCTAATCAAAAGGTGCCTATCGACATTGTGCTTATCGTTCAGTCTTTGGTGGTTTTGTTTATTGCTGCCCCGCCTTTGGTGCGCTTAATGTTCCGCCTGCCAGACCCGGCCAAGCGCGCGGCTAAAAAAGAGGTGGCGGCATAATGAAGAAATCAATCAAGTCACCAATCACTCTTTCGATATTTGCGCTTGTAAGCCTGTGGATCTCGATCAACTCGCCTTCGGGCAGCACGCTGCTTAGCTTCAACGCGGGTAAAGAGCTATTTGCAATTCCAGACATTGACCTACCGGTGCAGGGCTTTTCCTGGATTGCCACTGCACTTGTTGCAGTTCTTGCAGCGACCAGTTGGGTTTTTGTAGCGCAGAAAAAGAGGTCACCACTTTGGCTTTCGGTGCTTTTTGCTGTTGCGGTAATTCTGCAGATTCTGATGAACCTATTTGTTGGTGAAATGTTCCCGGTGACCACCACATTGCAGGGCTCACTTGCTCTTGCAGTGCCACTTATTTTTGGTGCGCTTGCCGGAGTGCTTTCAGAGCGCGTTGGTGTTGTGAACATTGCCATCGAGGGCCAACTGCTTGCCGGTGCCTTCGCGTCGGCGTTGGTCACTTCAATGACCGAAAGCCTAACCCTTGGTCTTTTGGCTGCGGCTGTGAGTGGAGCGTTAGTTTCAGGAATCTTGGCCGTGTTCAGTATTAAGTACGTGGTCGATCAGATCATCGTCGGTGTTGTTGTGAACGTGCTCGTCATCGGTCTCACAAGCTTTGTTTACTCAACGGTGATGGCGCGCGATTTGGTTGCGCTAAACCAACCGGAACGCTTTGAGCAGATTGACATTCCGCTGCTCTCGCAGATTCCGATTGTTGGACCACTGTTGTTCTCACAAACTTTGATTGTGTATTTGATGTACGCCGCAGTGGCGATTGTTTACATCGCGCTTTTCAAAACTCGCTGGGGTCTGCGACTTCGTGCAGTCGGTGAGTACCCGAAGGCAGCCGACACAGTTGGCATCAAGGTTTATCGCACTCGCTACATTGGCGTAATGCTTGGTGGTGCGCTTGCCGGCATCGGTGGCGCGTTCTTCACCCTTGGCGCGGTTGGTGCGTTCAGTAAAGAAATGACCTCGGGCGCTGGATACATTGCCTTGGCCGCCTTGATCTTTGGTCGATGGAACCCGCTCTTGGCCACCATGGCCGCCCTGATGTTTGGGTTCGCGCAGAACTTGCAATCGGTGCTGAGCATCATTGGTTCAGATGTGCCAAGCCAGTTCTTGTTGATGCTTCCATACGCACTGACAATTGTTGCCGTTGCGGGATTGGTGGGCAAGGTGACTGGCCCAGCTTCAACCGGTAAACCATATATAAAGAGCTAGGTTCAACATGACTGACATTGACTGGGATGCGCTTCGCGCAGAGGCCAACGCTGCAATGCATAAGGCATACGTGCCTTATTCAAAGTTTCCGGTGGGCGTTGCTGCTTTGACCGAAGATGGTCGCGTGGTCAGCGGTGCCAACATTGAGAACGCCAGTTATGGCCTGACCCTGTGCGCCGAATGCTCTATGGTCAGTGATTTGTTTAGAACCGGCGGCGGGCGCCTGGTTGCCTTTACCTGTGTAGACGGCAAAGGAAACATCTTGATGCCTTGCGGTCGTTGCCGCCAATTGCTGTTTGAACACTCGGCCACTGGCATGTTGCTTGAGACCGTTTCGGGAATCAAGACCATTGATCAAGTTATTCCCGACGCGTTTGGACCTCGTGATCTTGAAGAAAGAAAATAATGGCTGAATTTGCAGCACCCGAGTTAATTATTGCCAAGCGAGAAAAACAAGAACTTAGCACTGAACAAATTGACTGGCTGATCGCTAACTACACAACCGGAAAAGTTGCAGACGAGCAAATGTCTGCGATGGCTATGGCAATTTTGCTAAACGGCATGACCCGCCGCGAAATAAAAGACCTGACCATGGCCATGATTGCCTCTGGCGAAAAATTGAATTACAAAAATTTGAGTTTGCCAACTGCCGACAAGCACTCGACCGGCGGCGTGGGCGACAAGATTACATTGCCACTTGCACCGCTGGTTGCAGTTTTTGGTGTTGCAGTGCCGCAGCTTTCTGGTCGTGGTCTTGGTCACACCGGTGGCACGCTAGACAAACTTGAATCAATCAAGGGTTGGCGCGCTTCGATTACCAACGAAGAATTTCACGCGCAGCTAGCCGAGGTTGGCGCGGTAATTTGTGCCGCGGGCTCAGGTTTGGCGCCAGCCGATCGCAAACTTTATTCGCTGCGCGATGTAACCGGAACTGTCGAAGCTATTCCGCTAATTGCTTCGTCGATTATGTCTAAGAAAATCGCTGAAGGCACTGGCTCACTGGTACTCGACGTAAAAGTCGGTTCGGGCGCGTTCATGAAAGATATCGAAAAGGCTCGCGAGTTAGCCAAGGTCATGGTGCAACTTGGCCAAGACGCTGGCGTCAACACCTCGGCACTACTGACCGACATGTCAACACCCCTTGGTCTAAAAATTGGAAACGCGCTTGAGGTAGAAGAGTCGGTTGAGGTGCTTGCCGGTGGTGGACCGAGTGATGTCGTTGAACTTACCGTGACCCTGGCTACAGAGATGCTTGAGCTTGCCGGTAAGAAAAATGTCGATGTTGCTGCGGCCCTTAACGATGGGCGAGCCATGGATAAATGGCGACAAATGATTTCTGCCCAGGGCGGAGATCCAGACGCAGAATTGCCTAAGGCTAAAGAAACCCATGTTGTTTTGGCGCCGGAATCGGGTGTGCTCACCAAGCTCGATGCCTTGCAGGTAGGCACCGCATCATGGCGCCTTGGTGCCGGCCGAGCCCGCAAGGAAGATTCGGTGCAATTTGGTGCTGGCATCACGTTGCACGCTCAGGTAGGGCAAAAGGTGCAGGCCGGTCAGCCGCTGTTGACCATGCACACCGATGAGCCCGAGCGTTTTGAGCGCGCTTTAGCTGCGCTTGATGGCGGGTTTAAGATTGAAACTTCGGCACCAGAAACTACTGATCGCAAGATTGTTTTGGAGCGCATTAACGGCTAACGCCAAACGAGAGGCAACACCATGGCAAACTTTGACATTCGCTCCCTGCCTAAAATTTCACTTCACGATCACCTCGACGGCGGCCTTCGTCCGCAAACAATTCTTGAGCTAGCCGATGAGGTTGGCTTGGCGCTTCCGGCCGACAACGCCAAAGACTTGAAGAAGTGGTTTGAGAAATCAGCCGACTCTGGTTCGCTGGTCGAATACCTAAAAACCTTTGACATAACTACCGCAGTTATGCAAACTCGCGATCAGCTGCAACGCGTGGCCCGCGAGTTCGTGCTTGACCTAGCCAACGACGGAGTGATTTATGGCGAGGTGCGCTGGGCACCAGAGCAGCACCTGACTCGTGGCCTAACCCTTGACGAAACCGTTGAGGCGGTGCAGGACGGACTAGAAGAAGGCATGCAGATTGTTGAGTCACAGGGCGGATTTATTCGCACCGGCCAATTGGTAACCGCAATGCGTCACAACGATCGCGGTCTTGAAATTGCCGAGCTTGCCGTTCGTCACCGCAACAATGGTGTGGTTGGTTTTGACATCGCTGGTCCAGAAAAAGGTTTCCTACCCTCGCGCCACAAGGTTGCGTTCGATTACCTAGCCGGCGAGATGTTCCCAATTACCGTGCACGCTGGAGAGGCCGACGGCATTGAGAGCATTAAGGACGCAATCGTCTCGGGTCGCGCGCTTCGCCTAGGTCACGGTGTTCGCATCATCGAAGACATCATGTTTAGTCGTAACGACGGCGAGACCGATTTGGTAGTGCTTGGCCCGGTTGCTGAGTGGGTGCACGATCGCGGAATTGTTCTTGAGACATCACCTTCTTCAAACTTGCAGACCGGCGCAATTGAAATGATCGGCAACTCAATGAGTGATCACCCGATCGATGTGCTTTACGACCTTGGTTTCAAGGTGACCATAAACACCGACAACCGTCTAATGAGCGGCACTTCGCTAACTCGCGAGATTGAACTGCTGGTTGACGCTTTTGGCTATGGCTTGGCCGACCTTGAGATCATGCAGATTAATGCTGCCGAGGGAGCTTTCCAGGCTATTGATGATCGCGAAGAGCTAATCGAAATGATTAGCGAAGGTTTCGCTGAAGCCGACGAGTAAGCAATGACAAGTGTGCTAGCTCAGGCCTTTGGCGACAACTCGATCCGAGTTGGCGCAGTGGCCTTAGATCGCGAGCACGTGCTGCAGCTTTGCGGTGAGCTTCTGGTGAACAGTGGCCGAACCACCCCCGACTATTCCGTGGCAATGCTGGCCGCGCTTGAGAGTTTGGGCCCATATTTCGTGATTGCGCCGGGCATCGCCCTAGCGCACGCTGCCCCGAGCGATGCTGTGTTGAGCACCGGACTTAGTCTGCTGACCCTTGCTGAGCCGATTGTGTTTGGGCATGAAAGCAACGACCCGGTGCGCCTTGTGGTTGGGCTTTGCGCAGTTGACCACGATTCACACCTTGAACTTATGGCGGAACTTGCAGCGTTTCTGGGCGATGCCGAAACTGTGAATTCTGTGTTAAATGCTTCGGAATACGAACAGATTCGAGAGTTGTTTTAATTTCACCGGCCAGAATGGTCTTATGAAGATTGTTTGCGTGTGTGGCATGGGTATTGGTACCTCGGTGCTGCTAAAAATGAATGTCGAAAAAGTTCTGGCACAGCTTGAGCTTGAGGCAAATGTTGAAGCCGCAGACATGAAAACCGCACGTGAAACCAAAGACGCGCAAATTATTATGACCACTCCTGATTTGGCTCAACTGTTGACCGAGACCAATTCAGAAGTAATTACGATTGATCATTTCTTTGATCTAGAAGAAATCAATAAAAAACTTGTCGCGGCGCTGCTCTAATTTATTTCAATAGTTGCTGCATGGCATCGCGAAGAGCCTGTAATTTTTGCTCGGCTAATTCACGGCTTTCGCCAATTGCTTGTAAATAGCACTTTAATTTTGGTTCGGTTCCTGAAGGTCGAACAATTACTCGACGGCCGTCGGCCAAATCAAAGCGCAACCCATCGGTTGGGGCCAAGCCGTTAGCACCCAATTTCAAATCAGTAAAGGCAGCGGTTACTCCGTCGATTTGTTCAGGGGTTTGGCTGCGTAGGTTTTGCATTACGCGAGTAATTTCGCTTAGCTCAGTCACGCGAATAGAAATTTGACCGGTGGAAAAGTGTCCATAAAGCTCGCCAAGTTCATCAAGTTGGTCGATAATTGTGCGCCCCTGCCTGGCGAGGTCACTTGCAATCGAGGCAATCAGTAGCGCTGCCGAGATGCCATCTTTGTCAGGAGTGCGCTGCGGATCAACACAATAACCAAGCGCTTCTTCGTAACCAAAAATCAGTTTCGGCACTTTTGAAATCCACTTAAATCCGGTGAGGGTTTCGGTGTAGTCCAAGTCAAAGTACTCGGCAACTTTTTGCAACGCCGAACTCGAAACAATCGAACAGGCTAAAGCGCCACTTTGCCCGGCAAGGCGAGCGCGCTTTGCCATTTCATGGCCAAGTAGCAAGCCAATTTCGTCACCGGTAAGCCGGCGCCAGCCAGCATCACCTGGCACACCAACCGCAATGCGATCGGCATCTGGGTCATTAGCCAAAATCAGATCTGCGCCCACTTCATTGGCTTTCGCGAAGCTCAGATCCATAGCCCCCGGTTCTTCTGGGTTCGGAAAAGCCACGGTCGGAAAATTGCCGTCTGGCAGAAGTTGCGCGTCAACAGTGATTGGGCGGGACAATCCAACCGCGGCAAACAGCGGTTCAACGACGTGCCAACCAACACCGTGCATTGCCGTGTACACGATTTTCAGTGACTCGCCATTTTCTATTTCACCGGTAAGCGAAGCGGTCTCGGCGACATATGCTTGACGAATTTCTGGACCGATTACTCGAAAGTCATCGCTCTTGGCAATTTGGTCAAAAGTGAAAGCTGCGGCAACCGCCGAAATTTTCTCGGCAATTTCTTTATCGGTGGGTGAAATTATCTGCGAGCCGCCGTTTTGACCACCCAGATAAACCTTGTAGCCGTTGTCACGTGGTGGGTTGTGCGATGCGGTGACCATGATTGCGGCCGAGGTGTTTAGGTGTTTGCCGGCAAAAGCCAAAACCGGGGTTGGTACTACGCCGTCAAACAACATGGTTTGAATTCCGGCGGCAGCAAAAATCTGTGCCGAGTCACGAGCGAACACCGCGCTGTTGATGCGACCGTCGAAACCAATTACTACTGACGGATTGGTTTTAAAGTTTTCAAGAACGTAATCACGAATACCGGCTGCAGCCTGGGCTACCAAAACGCGATTCATGCGATTTGGTCCGGCGCCGAGTTCGCCGCGCAAGCCAGCGGTGCCAAAGTCCAAGCGAGCGCTCATGCGTGATTCGAGTTCGGCTAAGTTCGCGGCCTCGATTAAAGCTAAAAGTTCCGCTTTAGTCTGCGGATCTGGATCTTGCGCCGCCCAAGCGGTTGCCGCTGCGATTAAATCTTGTGACATTTTTAAAGTTTGGTAACAATCTCAGCCAGCAGTGCGCTGATTCGTGCTTCGGCGTCTTTACCGGCTTGCAAAACTTCAGCGTGACTCAGCGGATCTTTTTGAATGCCGGCGGCCAAGTTCGTAATTAGCGAGAGCCCAAGAATTTCCATTCCTGCCTCGCGAGCAGCGATTGCCTCGAGTGCGGTTGACATGCCAACAATGTGACCGCCAATATGCTTAGCCATCTGCACTTCGGCCGGGGTTTCATAATGTGGGCCACGAAACTGACAGTAGACACCCTCGTCAAGAGTGGGGTCAACCGAGCGAGCAACATCGCGCAGACGCTTTGAATAAAGGTCGGTGAGGTCAACGAACTTAGCGCCCTCGAGTGGGCTGTCTGCAGTGAGGTTGATGTGATCGCTGATTAGCACCGGGCTGCCCGGCTTCCAAGTTTCCTTAATGCCTCCGGCACCGTTGGTCAGAACCATTGTCTTAACTCCAGTTGCAGCTGCGGTTCGCACACCATGAGCTACGCGGCGCACACCGTGACCCTCGTAGTAATGCGTGCGGGCACCCAAAACTAAAGCGTGCTTACCATTTGCAAGTTCGATTGAGCGAATAGTCGCTACGTGGCCCTGCACCGCTGGTGCGGAAAATCCCGGAATTTCGGTGGCGTCGATAGTGGCAACGGTTGTGCCAATCAGGTCTGCGGCTTTTGCCCAACCCGAACCCAAAGTTAAGGCAATATCATGGCTGGCAACACCGGTTTTGTCAGCAATAACTTTTGCTGCCTGCTGTGCTAATTCGAATGGGTTCGACGCTGAATTATCCAATGGGTTGTTCATGGTTCGAGTCTACGGCTGGCAGAATAAGGGAGTGAGCGAATCAGCAGTTAAAAAACACCACATTGTGATTATCGGCGGTGGCCCTGGTGGCTACGAGGCAGCACTAGCCGGAATTCAATTGGGTGCCGAAGTTACTCTGATTGAGCGCTCTGGAATTGGTGGCGCGGCTGTGCTCACCGACGTGGTGCCATCGAAGAGTTTGATTGCAACTGCAGAAGCAGCTCGTCGAGTAATTGCCGCCGATAGCGTTGGCGTAAAACTTTCTTTTGCCGGCCAGCGCGTGCAACCAAAAATTGAAATTGACCTTGCCTCGGTAAACCGACGACTTTTGGATTTGGCCGAGAGCCAGAGTGCCGACATGTTGCAGAACCTGATCGAGCACGGTGTGCGCGTAATTCACGGACAGGCAAGACTAGATGGCAACCACCACGTAGTGGTTGATGCAATCGAAGATGGCAAAGCTGAGCGTCTTGAAGCAAAAACCATCATCGTTGCCGTTGGTGCTCACCCCCGTCAACTACCGCATGCTAAGCCAGACGGCGAAAGAATTCTTACCTGGACCCAGCTCTACAACCTAAAAGAACTTCCAGAGCACATCATTGTGGTTGGTTCCGGTGTAACCGGTGCCGAGTTTGCCTCGGCTTACAGCTACCTGGGCAGCAAGGTGACTCTGGTTTCAAGCCGCGACAAAGTTTTGCCGGGCAACGATGAAGATGCCGCTAACCTCATTGAGCACGTGTTCCGCGGAAACGGAATCAATATTTTGAACAACACCCGCGCTGACAAGGTGGTAAACACCGGCACCGGTGTTGAGGTAACCCTGGCCGACGGCACAGTAGTTTCGGGTAGCCACTGTTTGATGGCGGTTGGTTCAATTCCAAATACTGAAGGTCTTGGACTTGTTGAGGCTGGCGTAGCACTTACCGAAAGTGGCCACATCGAAGTTAACAAGGTTGCCCGCACCTCGCGTGCCAACGTTTATGCCGTGGGTGACTGCTCAACATTCTTGCCATTGGCTTCGGTCAGTGCAATGCAGGGTCGCGTTGCGGTGTTCCACACCATGGGTGATGTTTCTGCGCCAACCGAAACTCGCAACGTGGCATCAAACGTTTTCACCGCGCCAGAAATTGCGTCGGTCGGCTGGATGGAACAAGACATTAAGGCCGGCAAGGTCAACGGTTTCGTACACAAGATTGATTTGCACGACAATGCCCGCGCCAAGATGATGGCGATTCAGGCAGGTTTTGTAAAGCTGGTCTGCTCTACCGGTGGAACCGTGATCGGTGGCGTGGTGGTTGCACCGCGAGCCTCGGATTTGATTTACCCAATTGCGATTGCAATCGAAAACCGCTTGACAGTAGACGAGCTAGCTAAAACTTTTACGGTTTACCCATCGCTAAGCGAGAGCATCAGCAATGCGGCACGTGCACTGCACAAGCCGAACCTTTAATTAGTCCTCGATTTCGAGCAGCACTGTTCCAGCAGGAACGGTGGTGCCAACCTCAGCGGTAATCGACTTGATCTTTCCGCCTCGGTGCGCATTCATTGGCTGCTCCATCTTCATGGCCTCAAGCACAACAACCAGGTCACCCTCAGCTACGGTGTCGCCAACCGAAACCGCAATCTTTACTACGGTCGACTGCATCGGTGCCTTGATGGTGTTGCCCGAGCCGGCACCAGCGGTTGCGTGCGAGTGCGACTTGCGCTTCGGTGCGTGACCAGCGTTAATTGCGCCACCGGTTGCACCGGCCGCCATCAATCGCTTTGGTAATGAAACTTCAATTCGCTTGCCCTCGACCTCGACCACAACATTGTTGCGCTCTGCTGGTTCGGCAGCGCCCTCTGCTACGCCGCTCCAAGCAGGAATATCGTTAACCCACTCGGTTTCGATCCAGCGAGTGTAAATACCAAATTTGTTTGCCGCGGCATCGCCGATGAAAGCAGGGTCGTTTACGATCTTGCGGTGGAATGGCAGCACGGTTGGCAAACCGTTAACTTCCATTTCGGCCAGCGCACGACGTGATCGAGCAAGTGCTTCTTCACGAGTGGCACCGGTGACGATCAGCTTGGCCACCATCGAGTCGAAAGAACCTGAAATTACATCGCCTGATTCGACACCGGTATCAACGCGAACGCCTGGTCCGCTAGGTGCCTTGAATACGTGAACCGGTCCGGGTGCCGGCATAAAGTTGCGACCGGCATCTTCACCGTTAATGCGGAACTCGAATGAGTGGCCCTTAATTTCTGGGTCTGGGTAATCCAGCACGCCGCCCTCAGCCAAACGAAATTGTTCGCGCACAAGGTCAAGGCCAGTTACCTCTTCAGAAACCGGGTGCTCAACCTGCAGACGAGTGTTTACCTCTAGGAACGAAATGGTGCCGTCTTGGGCAACCAAGAATTCACAGGTACCAGCACCCTGGTAGCCAACCTCTTTAAGAATTGCTTTCGATGATTCGTATAGTCGGTTGATTTGATCCCGAGTAAGGAAAGGTGCCGGAGCTTCTTCAACAAGTTTTTGGTGGCGACGCTGTAGCGAGCAGTCGCGAGTAGAAACCACAACCACGTTGCCGTAGGCATCGGCCAGACACTGAGTCTCAACGTGACGAGGCTTTTCTAGGTACTTTTCAACGAAGCACTCACCGCGACCGAACGCTGCGATTGCCTCGCGAGTTGCCGACTCAAAAAGTTCGGCTACCTCTTCTTCTTTATATGCAACTTTGATACCGCGGCCACCGCCACCGAAGGCGGCCTTAATTGCCACTGGTAATCCGTGCTGCCTAACAAAATCAAGAACTTCGGCAGCGCCCGAAACCGGGTCAAGAGTTCCAGGGGCCAGTGGCGCGCCAGCCTTTTCGGCAACGTGGCGGGCAGAAACTTTGTCGCCCAGCTGATCGATTGCCTTTGGTGATGGGCCGATCCAGATCAAACCGGCATCGATAACCGCCTGCGCGAAGCTGGCATTTTCAGCCAAAAAGCCATAACCCGGGTGAACCGCGTCGGCGCCAGATTTTTTAGCAACGCCAAGAATTTTTTCGATAACCAGATAGGTCTCTGGCCCGGTGGTGCCGTGCAGGGCGTAGGCCTCGTCGGCGAGCTTGACGTGCATTGCATCACGGTCTTGATCGGCGTAAACGGCAACCGATGCGATTCCGGCATCCTTGGCAGCACGGGCGATGCGAACTGCAATCTCGCCGCGATTGGCAATTAGGACCTTGGTGATTTTTTTCTGGCTCGCTGAAGTCATAATTCACAAGCCTATTGGCTAAAAAGGGCCGTTTATTGGCCAAGAATCACAAATAAATCACGAATCTCTTGTGAGAGATGCCAAAGCGGTCTCATCTTCAGAAGGGGTGAAGCGGTAGCCCACGTTGCGCACGGTGCCGATTAGCGCCTCGAGGTCGCCGAGTTTGGCGCGCAGGCGACGAACGTGAACGTCTACGGTTCTGGTGCCACCGAAGTAGTCGTAGCCCCAGACCTCGCTAAGCAGTTGCTCGCGTGTGAAAACGCGACCCGGGTGCTGGGCCAAGAAGCGCAGTAATTCGAACTCTTTATATGTGAGGTCCATTGGGCGACCGTGCACCTTGGCCGAATAACTGGCCTCGTCGATGACCACGCCCGATGAGCTGATTTTGTCGTCGTGGAATGCAGCCTGAGCGCGACCAATTGCCATTCGAATTCGAGCATCGATTTCGGCTGGCCCGGCACCTTCAAGAATGATATCCGCGGCGCCCCATTCGGCACTGATGGCAGCCAGGCCGCCCTCGGTTACTACTAATACCAGCGGCGCGGTCAAGCCGGTGGTGATCAAAATTTTGGCAAGTGATTTGGCGGCGGCCAGGTCGCGGCGAGCATCCAAGAAAATTAGATCGTGACCAGGCGCGTTAACCAGGTTTGCAGGATCGGCTGTCACTTGGCGCACGCGGTGGCTGAGCAGCCCAAGGGCAGGCAGAACTTCGGAATCGGCCGTTGCCGATAAAACCAAGAGTTGAGCCATTTCTCTCCAAATCGCCGTGCCCCCAGTTTAGCCCTAATGGAATGCGGGCATGAGGCATGATTGCCTTGGAGGCAAATTGAACGCTAAGTGGTTGCAGATCGTAAGCATCTGGGTATTGGTGGCTGCCGTCACAATTGCCGTGATGGTTTTCGTTGGCGACCGCCACGAGGTAGCCGCCACATTTGGCGCAATCTTAGCCGGTTCGATTGCCCTGGTTTCGATTCTGCAGTTGCGTAAAAACAACGCGGATGGCTTTGTTCGCAAGCTGGTTTATGTGGGTGGCGGAAGCTACCTGATTCTGGCCCTGGCCACGTTTCTGATTTTCTTGAAAGGTTAGACTGAACCTATGTTGCTAGCACTTGAAATTTTCTTCACCGGACTATTGGTCCTGGCTGCCCTTGCTATCGCCGGAATTTCGGTTTTGGTTCTATACAAGTTGTTCAAGGGTCAGAAATAGTTGTTCGTATTTCCAGAGGGTCTACCGCTGGAGCTAACTCCATTTGCATTCTTAGTTGGTAAGTGGGAGGGCACCGGGGTAATTAGCTATAAAGCAAACCCCGATGACGAAGCGCCGATCGAGCGCGAATTCAAACAGCGCGTGGAATTCGCTCACGATGGTTCAAACGCGCTTACCTATGTTTCTTCGGCCGAACTAATTGACGAAGCCGGCACAATTTTGCCAAGCGAAATCGGCTACTGGCGTTTGGCTCGACCTGCCGATGCTGCGGATCACGGCCCGGGCTTAATCTTGGGAACCGGTGAACCAACATTTCAGACACACGAACAGCTAGAGACCCTGCGCAATAAAGAGGGTGGCTTCGACATTCGTGTTTCTATGTTGCACCCGGGTGGTACCGCTGAGCTTTACAACGGAAAAATCAAGGGCGCACGTGTAGACCTAGCCTCGGCACACGGAGTTGCCTTCGAGGGTGCAAAAACTTATCGCCACTCGACTCGCCTCTACGGACTTGTCGAAAACGCATTGCTTTGGGTGTGGGAGATTGCCATGCCGGGCATTGCCGATGGCGAGCTGAAGCCACACGCTTCGGCGCGACTAGAGAAAGTTCAATAATCTTGAAAACCGCGGCTGCAGAGCACTTCGGCAATCCGTTGGTGGAACAGCGTGAACTAGCCGAGGGCAAGGCTTTGGTTAACCTAGGCGCTCGCGGAATTATTGCCGTGACCGGAGTCGATCGTCTCGAGTGGTTGCACTCGCTGCTTTCACAAAATTTAAAGAATCTTGCCGCCGGAGTTTCGGCCGAGGCCCTGCTGTTAGACCCGCAAGGGCACATTGAGCAGGTAATTCACTTTTTAGATGATGGCGAAACCGCTTGGTTAATTGTCGAAGCCGAAGGTCGCGAGAGTTTGTTGGCCTGGCTGAACAAAATGATTTTCAGAATGCGCGTTGAAGTTGCCGATCGATCGCAAGATTTTTGTGTGCTGGCAAGTTTTGGTGTCGAGTTGCCTGCAGCTGTCTCAAATGGTGTGAAGCTTGTTTGGCAGGATCCATGGCCAGGTGTGGTTGCCGGTGGTGTGCGGTATTCAATGGCCAGACCGGCGAAGTGGGGCTGGCAAGAGACTCTAGTGGCGACGGCCGATTGCGAAGCGGTGCTGCAGCAGCACCAACAGGCTGGCTTGATGGCATATGAGGCGCTACGCATTGCCGCGCACCGACCGCGCGCAAAAAACGAAGTCGACGAACGCTCGCTGCCGCACGAACTCGATTGGCTTTCAACGGCAGTGCACATGAGCAAGGGTTGTTATCGAGGTCAAGAAACCGTGGCCAAGGTGCACAATCTTGGGCATCCACCTCGCCGCTTGGTACTGCTGCACCTAGATGGCTCGGAACACTTTTTGCCACAGGTGGGCGATGCGGTCTTCGTGGCGGGTGAAGGCAAGCAGCGCGGCACGGTCACCTCTGTCGGTCAGCACTACGAGATGGGGCCAATTGCTCTGGCGGTAATTTCACGCGGCACCGATGAAGCTGCTTCGCTAGTGGTGCGCGGCGACAACCGCGAATATTTAGCAAATCAAGAAGTGATTGTTCCGGCTAGTGCGGGCAAAGCTGCCGATATTCCAAAACGCAACCTGCTGATGGGTAAGGGTCACTAGTGGCTCGGCTGGCCTTGCCAAAAATTAACTGGAGCTTGCGTGCGGCAAGCATGCGGGTCGGCGATTCGCTGATTCCAATCATTCAAATTGTTCTGGCGGCAAGCGCAGCATTTTCGATCAGTTATTTTTTACTCGACCACAAGACTCCGATTTTTGCCGTGACGGTAACCATTGCTGCACTTGGCTTTACCCGCGATGCCAGACTGCGCCGAGTTTCTGAAACCGCACTTGGTATGTCGGTGGGTATCGCGCTCAGTGAAATCTTGCTCGGCTGGTTGGGTTCGGGCGTGTGGCAAATGGCGCTGGTGTTGCTTATTGCATTGGTTAGCGGTCGCTTTCTAACGAACAACGCGGCATTTGCGCTGACCGTGGGCATTCAGGCAATGTTGGTTTACATCATGCCGGCGCCAGAAGGTGGCGCATTCGTGCGCAGTATCGATGGTTTAATCGGTGGTCTGACCGCACTGTTCTTCACCGCGGTTATTCCGCGCAACCCGATTGGCATGGCCGCCAAAGATGCTGGCCGACTGTTCGATGTGTTCCTGGATTCAATCGATGCTCTTAAAGTTGCCGTGCAGAATAACGACGTGCGCGTGGTCGATGCCGCTCTGGTTCGGGTGCGTCGCAGCCAGCCGCTGGTAGATAACTGGCGCATGTCACTAGACAGCGCGGTCTCGGTTTCTAGAATCTCACCGTTCATGCGCCGCCACCGCAAAGATCTTTCTGATCAGGTGCGCCTGATGCGCGGCATGGATCTAGCCACTAGAAATTTGCGAGTCGTGGTTAGAAGAGTTGACTTTTTGATTCGCGATGGCAAACCTCGCCCATATCTGGCCAATCTGTTTGACCAAATCTCGGCTGCCACCGCGGTGTTAGCTAAGGGCCTAGAGGGCACCGATGCTCTGAGACAGGCTCAAGAAATGTTGATTGAGATTATTCACCAACTTGACCCGAAGAAGTTTGGCATTGCCGATCAACTTCGCGAGGCAAGCGTGCTGCTCTTACTTCGACCGCTACTTGTGGATTTGCTTTGCGCCGCTGGGATGAGCGAAGACGATGCCCGCGCCGAACTGCCCGAGGTTTAGTCGGGCGAAACCGCCGACCATTCGATGCTGAGCTCGCCTAGTCGCCAGCGTTTTTTATCACCGATCAGTGGCCAACCGTTTTGCACCAGTTGCTTGCAGGTAGATACCCAGCGCTGAGCCGGGCTGAATGCGGAAAGCGCAGCGTTGGTTTTCCAAGCTAGATCGAGCGCGGTTAGAAATTCGTTAATCCTTTGACCTGGCACGTTGTGATGAATCAAAATCTTCGGCAGGCGCTCGGCAACTTTGCTCGGTTGATCTAGACCAAGCAGGCGAAGCGAAATATTAAAACTCACCGGACCAGTTTTATTAAGGGTGACCCAGCTGGCCAGGCGGCCAATCTCATCGCAGGTGCCCTCAATCAAAACACCGTCTTCGGCAAGTCGAGACTGCATTAGTTGCCACGCTGCCGCCACTTCACTCTCGTCATATTGACGAAGCACATTTAGCGCGCGAATCACGTGCGCGTGAGTACCGACTTCTGCCGGCAACGGTGTTTCAAAACCACCGAGGGCAAACTTCAGGTTTGGGCCGGCTACCGCTTGGCCGCGCTCGACTCGTTCGCGATCAATCTCGATGCCAACGACGATTGACTTTTGGTTAACCTTGCTGACCCGCTGAAGCAACTCGACAGCGGTAATCGGTGAGGCCCCGAAACCCAGATCGACCACCACGGGAGTATCCGTGTTTTTTAATACCGGGAGTGTGGCAAGGTATCGATCGATGCGTCGAAGTCGATTTGGGTTGGTTGTGCCACGGGTTGCGGTGCCGACTGGCTTCTTGGTTGCCACAAAATACAACTTAGCGTTTGGCACTTGCCCAGCCGGTAAACTGGCCAAATGACTGCGAAATACACATTGATTCTGCTTCGTCACGGCAACAGTGACTGGAACCAAAAAAATCTTTTTACCGGTTGGGTAGATGTTGATTTGAGCGACCAGGGTCGCGCCGAGGCTAAGCGCGCCGGTGAGCTGCTTGCCGAATCTGGATTGAAGCCAGACCTGCTGTTCACCTCGCGTCTAAAGCGTGCAATCAACACAGCGCACATTGCGTTGAACGCAGCCGACCGCAGTTGGATCGACGTGCAGCGTGACTGGCGACTAAACGAGCGTCACTACGGCGCCCTGCAGGGTAAAGATAAGGCGCAGACCTTGGCCGAATATGGCGCCGAGCAGTTCCAAATTTGGCGTCGCAGTTTTGATGTGCCACCACCGCCGATCGACGACAACGATCAGTATTCGCAGGCGCACGACGAGCGCTACGCAGACCTTGGCCCTAACGTGCCAAAGACAGAGTGCCTAAAAGATGTGCTTGAGCGCATGCTGCCATTCTGGCTGTCAGATATTCAGCCGGCGCTAAAAGGTGGCAAGACTGTTTTGGTCACCGCACACGGAAACTCGTTGCGCGCATTGGTGAAGCACCTAGATGGCGTTTCAGACGAAGACATTGCCGAGCTGAACATTCCAACTGGAATTCCATTGGTCTACAAGCTTGACGAAAACTTCAAGCCGATTGTTGCCGGTGGCGAATACCTAGACCCAGAGGCTGCCGCTGCTGGTGCTGCGGCGGTTGCTGCACAGGGTAAGAAGTAGCCTTATTCGGCTTCGGCCCACTCGCCGGTAGTTAGGTAACTAACCTTTGTTGAAATGTCGACCACGTGGTCGGCAAAGCGCTCGTGATAACGCGAGGCAAGAGTTACGTCAACGGTAAACATTGCGTTCTCTTTCCAATCATCTGAAAGCACAACGTCAAACACGTGACGGTGTAGTTCGTCTACGCGAGCATCCTGCGCCTGAATCTGTCGTGCGAAATCAGCATCGGTGTTTTTCAAAAGGTCGACGACCTGCTTCGCAAGCTTTACGTCAAGGTCGCCCATTTCGGCAAAGGTTGCAGCCAGAGAAGTTGGCACCGCGGAACCAGGAAAACGATATTTAGCAATTGCGGCGATGTGACCGGCAAGAGCACCCATGCGCTCAAGTGATGCCGAGATACGCAAAGCAGAAACCAAAATACGAAGGTCGCGAGCCACCGGCGACTGTTTTGCCAAAATCTTAATTACTAGCTCGTCTAGAGCCAGCGCCTTTTCGCCCCCGGCGTCGGCAATTGCAATGGCCTCATCGGCCAGCTGGGCATCTGAGGTGTTGAACGCCTTGGTGGCCTTTTCGATCACGCGGGCTGAATCTGAGGCAATCTCGACCAGGCGATTTTGCACCTCTTGCAACTGGGACTGAAAAATCTCGCGCACGGTAAACCTCTCGTTTGAATTCCCCTGCAGAATCGCAGGCCTAGGTAAACAACTATGAAACTCTTTCTGAACTAGCCAAGAATTCAATGTTTTCAAGGGGTCTGGGCCGTTAACCAAGCAAACAAATCGCCTAGTCTTAATTTGTGAGCAATTCAATGAACCTCTGGCAGGCCGTAATTCTGGCCTTTGCCACGGGCGCGATTGCCAGTGGTCTGATTATTTGGACCACACTGAAAGCTAACGAAGCTAAGGAATCGGCCCAGGTAATTCCCGATGCCATCACCAGTGCGCTGCACGCTTTGGCTACCGCCGGTTTGGTTTTAGACCTAGACAACAAAATAGTAAAAGCAACCCGCAGTGCCTTTGCTTTAGGGTTGGTGCGCGGTCAGGACCTAGTGCACCCAAAACTGATTTCGCTGGTCGAGAAGGCACGCAAGGGTAAAAAGATTTCAAAAGCTAAATCAAAAGACTTTGCTTTGGCATCTGAATTGGGTGATTCCACTCTTTGGGTAAATGCTCGCGCAGTTCAACTTGGTGATGGCTTTGTATTGCTGCTGGTCGAAGATCGCACCGAGACTCACAATCTTGAAGAGACTCGTCGTGACTTCGTTGCCAATATCTCGCACGAACTAAAG
>JBEGRY010000007.1:0-30455 GCA_041180265.1 Actinomycetota bacterium
GATTCACGAACTTACCAATCGATTCGGCGATCAGGTCAGGAATTTCGTAATGGGTCAGATGGCCAACGCCCGCGAATTCAACAAGCTCGTGTTCGACTTTGATAGTTCTTGCCATTGCAGCCTGCTGCTTTGGGCTGGTGATGTCATCTTTTGAACCAATTAGAACTAGTGTCGGTACAGCGAATGCTGGCGAATACTCCGCAACGCAGTGCGAGATCGAAGCCCGATAGCCTTCGATCGCCACAGCGCGGTTCGCAAAATCATTGAAGTTCTCGTCGTGTTGAGCATGAACCCACTTGCGCAGCGTTCTGCGCCAACTCTTGGTCATCAGAATGCTCATTCCGCGAACCATCGGCCAGCTTTTCAAGATGCCTAGACCCGCACGATTTGGCAAAACTTCGGCCAATTTGAAAAACGATTGCGCAACAGCCGTGATTGGGGCGTTTGGGCCCTTAAGTGCTGGGGCTGACACTGGGTTTTCCAAAATCAGCGTGCGAATGTTTGCGCCGTGTGCGGCGTGATGTGAAACCACGATGCTGCCGAAGCTGTGCCCCAACAAGTGAGGTTTTTCTGCAAGCCGCAGGTTAGCTAGAAATTCGCCAAGCCACCAACTGTAATTTTCAATGCTGTGTTCAACGTTTAGCGGTTCACTCGCGCCAAAACCAGGTAGGTCGGGAATGATCAGGTTAAATTCGGTAAGACCACCGGCAATTGCCTCTAGGCCATGGTGGTTGCCGCGGTAGCCATGAATTAGAACGATTATCGGGGCACTTTGATTCGTTGCTGGGTAATACCAATATGCCGTCTGCGTCTGCATGACCTCAACAGTGTGCCTAACTCCCCTGGCTCTGGCAGTTTGAGAGAGTCGCTGCGACAAAAGTGTCATGGTTTATACCGAGAAATACTTTGCTTCTGGGTGATGCAGCACCATGGCATCGGTCGACTGCTCGGGGTGCAGTTGTAGTTCTTCGCTCAGAGTCACGCCAACCGCTTCTGGCTTAAGCAATTCAACAAGCTTCACTCGATCTTCAAGTTCTGGACAGGCCGGGTAACCGAATGAATACCTTGCGCCACGATAGTCGAGTTTGAAGTGGCCCTCGATGTCACTTGGATCTTCGTTTGAGAAGCCGAGTTCTTCGCGAACGCGGGCATGCCAGAATTCGGCAAGCGCTTCAGTGAGTTGCACTGATAGGCCGTGAAGCTCAAGGTAATCGCGATACGCGTTGGCTGCGTAAAGTTCGTTCGCCGCTTCAGATACGCGCGAGCCCATTGTCACCAACTGGAAAGGAACCACATCCACCTTGCCACTTTCCTTCGATGCAATGAAGTCGGCTAGACATAGGTGTCGATCGCGAGCCTGTCGAGGAAAAGTGAATCGCATTCTTTCGGTGCCCGGAACGCCACCAGAACCACCATCGGTCGCGCCCTCAGGGCCATGGTGCAGAATCACCAGGTCATCGCCATCTGAAACTGCCGGGAAGTAACCGTAGACCACCGCTGCTTCCAATAGCGAATCAGTCTGGATCTTTTCTAACCAGGCACGGAGTCTTGGTCGTCCCTCTTCCTCAACAAGTTGTTCGTAGCTCGCACCGTCTTCTGCGCGTGAAGGCTTTAGACCCCATTGCCCCATGAATGTAGCGCGCTCGTCAAGGTAGGCGGCATAGTCGCGAAGCGGAACACCTTTAACTACTCTGGTACCCCAGAACGGTGGCGATGGAATTTGGTTATCGCTGGCAACGTCTGAACGATTCGGAATCAAATCTGGCTCGGTGCGCACCAGCAGGTTCTTCGGTTGCACCAGTTTCTTTTTGAGCGGCGGAAGGCTAACACTGGTGTCGCCACGCTTGATCTTGACCAAGGTGTCCATCAGCTTTAGCCCTTCGAAGGCGTCACGCGCATAGCGAACTTCACCTTCAAATATTTCTGCAAGGTCTTGCTCAACAAAGCTGCGAGTAAGAGCCGCGCCACCCAGGATGACCGGCCAGCGCCCTGCTACCCCGCGCTGGTTCATTTCTTCGAGGTTTTCGCGCATGATTTGAGTTGACTTCACTAGTAGTCCACTCATGCCGATTACGTCAACGTTGTTTTCTTCAGCGGCGCGCAAGATTTCATTGATTGGTTGCTTGATGCCAATGTTCACGGTTTCAAAACCGTTGTTGCTCAAAATAATGTCAACCAGGTTTTTACCAATATCGTGCACATCGCCGCGAACGGTGGCGAGCAAAATTCGGCCCTTGCCTGTGTCTTCGGTCTTTTCAATGTGTGGTTCGAGATGCGCCACAGCGGCCTTCATAACTTCGGCGGACTGCAACACGAATGGCAACTGCATCTCGCCCTTGCCAAAGAGTTCACCAACGACCTGCATGCCCTTTAGTAGGAAATCATTGATGATAGCCAGCGCCGTATAGCCGGAACCAATCGCCGCATCAAGATCTGCCTCAAGGCCTTTTTTCTCGCCATCGATGATGCGGCGTTCCAAACGATCTTCGAGTGGCATTGCTGCTAACTCATCGGCACGTGACTGACGAGTAGCGGCAGAATCTACTCCGCTGAAGACATCTAGGAAGTTAGTAAGTGGATCAACGGTTACGTTGCCATCGGCGTCGTACTCGCGCTTGTCGTAGATCAAATTCATTGCAGCTTCAAGTTGCTGCGCAGGAATCTGACTTAGAGGCATAATACGCGCCGCGTGAACAATTGCCGAGGTGAGCCCGACCTTGACACATTCGTGTAGGAACACCGAGTTCAAAACGTGACGAGCTGCTGGGCTTAGTCCGAATGAAACATTCGAGATACCCAGTGTTGACTGCACTCCCGGGAACTCTTCATTCAGTCGGCGAATAGCCTCGATGGTTTCAATACCGTCGCGACGAGTTTCATCCTGGCCGGTTGCAATCGGAAAAGTGAGCGCGTCGACAGTGATGTCGACCAAACGCATTCCCCAGTTTGCGGTTAGGTCTTCGATTAGGCGCTTAGCAATCGCAAACTTCTTGTCGGCAGTTCTCGCCTGACCCTCTTCATCGATAGTCAATGCAACAACTGCGGCACCGTGCTCCTTGACCAAGGGCATAATTCTGGCAAAACGCGAGGTTGGACCATCGCCATCTTCGTAGTTCACCGAGTTGATCATGGCTCGACCGCCCATGCATTCAAGCCCTGCCTCTAGCACCGCAGGCTCGGTGCTGTCGAGCACCAATGGCAAAGTAGTTGAAGTGGCCAGTCGACTGACTAGTTCGCGTGCGTCTTTAACACCGTCGCGGCCAACATAGTCGACGCAGACATCTAGTAGGTGTGCACCTTCGCGAGTTTGCGATTTGGCAATCTCGAGACACTCTTCCCAATTTTCAGCGAGCATTGCATCGCGGAACGCCTTCGAGCCGTTGGCATTTGTGCGCTCACCTATTGAAAGATAAGTCATGGTCTGATCAAACGGCTGGTGTTGGTAAAGACTCGCGAGCCCCGGTTCGTCGATCAGTGCGGGGCGTTGAGGTTGTTTTCCGGCTACAGCCTTGGCAACTTCGGCGATGTGCGCAGGTGTGGTTCCACAGCATCCTCCGACAAGTCCAGCACCGTATTCACTAACGAACTGCAATTGTGCAGTAGCTAACTCTGAAGCGGTGAGCGGATAGTGCGCACCGTGAGCACCAAGAATCGGTAGTCCGGCGTTTGGCATTACCACCAGAGGCAGATCGGAGAATTTTGAAAGATAACGAAGGTGCTCGCTCATTTCGGTTGGACCAGTTGCGCAATTCAAACCAATGGCATCAATACCGAGTGCTGAAAGCGCGGTAAGCGCGGCTCCAATTTCGCTACCCAAGAGCATTGTGCCCGTGGTTTCGATGGTGACCGAGACCAGAATCGGAATGCTCTGACCAAGTTCGGTCATGGCACGCTTTGAACCAATGATGGCGCTCTTGGCTTGCAGTAGGTCTTGCGCGGTTTCTACCAAAATCGCATCGGCACCGCCGAGAATCAATCCCTTGGCGCTTTGCTGATAAGCGTCGCGAAGTACTGAGAATTTTTCGTGACCAAGGCTAGGCAGTTTTGTGCCCGGCCCCATTGAACCAAGCACCCAACGCTGATTGCCGTGGCCGCTGAAGTCGTCTGCGATTTGGCGAGCTAGTTTCGCGCCGGCAAAGGCAAGCTCCTCAATGCGATCTTCAATTCCGTATTCGGCAAGATTGGCATAGTTTGCACCAAAGGTATTGGTTTCAATTGCTTCGGCACCCGACTTTAGGTACTGCGCGTGAATGCTGGCAATTATGTCTGGTCGGGTGACATTAAGAATTTCGTTGCAGCCCTCGTGGCCCTGGAATTCATCAAGCGTCGGAGCTGCTTCCTGAATCATGGTGCCCATGGCGCCGTCGGCGACTACAACGCGACTGCGAACGGCGTCAATTAGGGCTTGGGAACGGGGGCTGTACATACCCGACAATTCTAATCGCCGTAAGTTCAGGGCCAATGGTCGAATATACTTATTGAATGCCTGAAACCACTTTGCTTCGATCGACCGCTCTGAAGAACAGCGATTATTCGTCGGTTTTACGGGTGATGCAGGCGCGAGCGACCCTTGGCGAACCAACGCTTTCTTTCGAGTTCTTTCCGCCGAAAGACGAGACCAGTGAATTAACACTGCGTAACTCATTCGCCGAGCTAATGAAGGTCTCGCCCGACTATGTTTCGGTCACATATGGCGCTGGCGGTTCAAACCGTGAACGATCCCTTGCAGTCGTTGATTTCATGGCGCGCGAGGTTCTGACCGTCGGGCACCTGACCTGCGTTGGCGCTTCGAAGGCCGGCACCGCAGAAATTGTTAAGCGTTTCGAAGCGGCCAAGGTCGGTGCGATTCTGGCCCTGCGCGGAGACTCTCCAACAGACGACCCGGATGCCCTGAGCAAGGGCGAACTAAAGACTGCGCTCGATCTAGTCGAATTGGTTAGTGAAATTAGTTCCCTACCAATCGGCGTTGCTGCTTTTCCTGAGGTGCACCCTGAATCCCCAAACATGCAGCACGACGCCAAGGTCCTTCAACTAAAGCAGTCAGCCGGTGCAAGTTTTGCAGTCACTCAACTTTTCTTTAGCCTCGAGGCCTACTTGCGCTTGGTCGATGCGGCTAAGGCTGCGGGCGCTACCCTGCCAATTGTTCCTGGATTGATGCCAATCGCTAATGCCAAGCAAGTCGTGCGCATGGCCGAATTGAGCGGAGCTGAAATTCCTGCTGAACTTATTTCTAAATTTGAGAACGCCGCGGACGATGCCGAGGCACGTCAGATTGGCATGGACTACACGATTGCTTTGGCGAAAGATTTGCTGGCCGCCGGCGCCCCTGGCTTGCACATATTTAGTTTGAACACACACGTGGCTGCACTCGAATTGGCGCGTGGTGCCGGGTTGTGTCGTTAACCCGCCATAGTCTTTACTGGTGAACGATCAACAGCAATTCGATTTTGAACCACAACTTCCTGACTGGGCAAAGCAAATTGGTGTCTTTGACTTAGAAACCACTGGCCTAGTACTTAGCGAAGCCAGAATCGTAACTGCTTGCGCGGTCGAGCTAGATGCTCAAGGAAACGTAGTTGGCAAGAATCAAGAGTGGCTCGCGAACCCTGGAATCGATATCCCTACCGCTGCCAGTGATGTTCACGGCGTGACAACTGAGATTGCCCGTCGCGATGGCGCTGATCCGGCAGTCGTGGTTTCGCAAATTATCGAAACTTTGCACTCGTTCTTCGCACGCGGTTTACCGGTGGTTGCCTATAACGCGCCTTATGATTTCACGATTCTGCATTACGAGGCGCTGCGTCACGGATTAACTCCCCTAAAGCTCGGTGCAATCATCGATCCATTGGTGATTGATAAATTCAAAGACAAATACCGCAAGGGCAAGCGACGACTTGAAAATGCAGCAGAGTTTTATCGCGTAGAACTTTCAGATGCTCACAATGCCACCGCAGATGCGATTGCAGCCGGCCGCGTTGCACAGGCAATTGCAAAACGCTGGGCTGGCGAGTTGCCAGCCGATGTTCAGGCTCTGCACGATGCTCAGGTGCTTTGGAGCGAAGCCAACGATGCCGACTTCGAAAAATTCATGCGCGGCAATAATCCAGATTTCACCGTCACACGTGGTTGGCCGCTAAAACTTAGTTAAATAAAAGACTCCGCCGAGGCGGAGTCTTTTATTTTGTTTAGTGAATCGGACTGTGAGCCGAAACAAACTTTTTACTAGGCGCCGAAACCCTTGTAGCGTGCGTTGAAGCGCTCAACACGGCCGGCGGCATCCATGATGCGCTGCTTACCGGTGTAGAACGGGTGTGATTCTGAAGAGATTTCCACATCGAACACTGGGTAGGTGTTGCCGTCTTCCCACTCGATGGTCTTCGAGCTAGATACGGTTGAGCGAGTTAGGAACGCTACACCCGATGCCAAGTCGCGGAACACGATCGGCTCGTACTTTGGGTGAATGTCTGCCTTCATAGGAAAACTCCGTTTTTGTTCAAAATTTTGGGATTGCGCCACCTGGCGCCTCTTCGACAAGCATACCAGAGCCAATGCCCCGAGCAAGGCCCTATTTGCCCCTATTTAGCGGGCGCGCACCCGATATCGGCCATCTTGGAACTCCACATTTAGGCCAAATCCGAACGCCTCCGAGATCTTCTCTGAGGTGAGTGTTTGAGTTATCTCTCCCGCGGCGAAAATCTGGCCATCGACCAGAATCAGGGCGTGGGTGAAACCAGCCGGGATTTCTTCGAGGTGGTGAGTCACCATAATCATGGCCGGCGCGGCAGGTGCGCTGGCATAGGCGCCAATGATGGAAATTGTTTGCTCGCGTGCTGCTAGATCCAGGCTGGCTACCGGTTCGTCGAGCAGCAAAAGTTCAGGGTCTGGCATAACGGCGCGGGCAATTTGTGTGCGCTTTTTCTCGCCATCGCTGAGCGTGCCGAAGGCGCGGTCGGCATATTTCTCGAGGTGCCACTCGGCAAGTACTCTGCGCGCGCGACGTTCATCGATGTCGTCATACTTTTCATTCCAGCGCCCGGTAACCGCATAGCTCGCGGTCATCACGGCATTCAGAATTGTTTCTGAATTCGGAATGTGAGCCGCCAGCGCACTTGAAGCGAAACCAATTCGGGTGCGCAGTTCGAACACGTTGACTTCGCCGAGGCGGCTACCCAGAATTGTGGCTTGACCGCTAGACGGGTGAATTTGCGCGGCGGCAACTCTAAGCAGCGTGGTCTTGCCTGCACCGTTAGGGCCAATGATTACCCAGCGTTGATTGTCGTCGACTTGCCAATCAACATTGTTGAGAATGGCACGATTGTCGCGAACGACCGTGACGTTGTTCAAATCAATAACGCGGGACATTACTTCAGTTTATTTGAACGATTCGATAGCGCTCTGATAGACGCGAATCGTGGCTTCGGCGATTGAATCCCAACTGAAGTGGTTTTCTACTCTGGTACGTCCTGCTGCCCCAAATTTTTCAATCTGCGTGTGTTCTAGCACTTCGTTCAATGCCGCAGCAAAGTCTGCAACAAATTTCTTTTCGTCCAGTGGTTTACCGCTGCCATCCATTACCTGTTCAATTGGCACCAAAAGGCCAGTCTCACCATGCGAAACAACTTCTGGAATTCCGCCGGTCGCGGTTGCTACCACAGGAGTTCCACAGGCCATAGCCTCTAGGTTCACGATGCCAAGTGGTTCGTAAATTGACGGGCAGGCAAAAACTGTTGCAGCCGAAAGCATTGCAATGAGTTCAGTTCTAGAAAGATGTTTCTCGACCCAAATAACGTTGTCGCGAACCTTTCGAAGCTCGGCTACAAGGCCGGTGACTTCCTTCAAAATTTCCGGAGTGTCTGGGGCACCAGCACACAAAACCAACTGCACATCGCCTGGCAATTCATGCGCTGCCTTAAGTAAATAAGGCAAGCCCTTTTGCATGGTGATGCGGCCTACGAAAACTACAGAACGTGCATCTGGGTTTACTCCGTTTGCGCGAACGAGATCCGGGTTATTCGCGGCTTGGAAAGCCTTCAGATCGATTCCGTTGTGCACCACAGAAACTTTTGCGGGATCAATTTCAGGATAAGCACGCAAAATGTCTTTTCGCATGCCGTCTGAAACAGCAATGATTCCGGTCGCGTTTTCATAGGCAGACTTTTCAATCCAAGATGAAAGTCGGTAGCCACCACCCAGTTGCTGTTCCTTCCAAGGGCGCAGCGGCTCAAGACTGTGTGCCGTAATCAGGTGTGGAATTCCGTGTAGCAGTGAAGCGGTCTGGCCGGTGAAGTTTGCGTACCAGGTGTGAGAGTGAACCAGGTCGGCGCCAGCAATATCGTGCACCATGTTGAGGTCGGTCGCCAAAGTTTGCAGCGCGCCGTTTGCGCGATCAAAATTGCTCGGATGACGGTATGCGAATGTATCGGTTTCATTACGGTCTTCGCCGAAGCAACGAACCTTTACGTCGATGTGCTGGCGCAGTACTCTCACTAATTCAGCGACATGTACGCCCGCGCCACCATAAATGGCTGGCGGATATTCCTTGCTGATTAAGTCGATCCTCATAGCGCAATGTTAGCCCTAGTGAACATTTGGGGCATAACATTCTGGATATGAGCACTCCAAGAATTTTCGGCATGGTCCTAGCTGGTGGTGAAGGAAAGCGCCTAATGCCGCTCACGGCTGATCGTGCGAAACCCGCAGTTCCGTTTGGAGGTAGCTACCGACTGATTGACTTTGCTCTATCTAACCTGATCAATTCGGGATTGCGCAGAATTGTGGTGCTGACCCAGTACAAATCTCACTCGCTGGACCGACACATCTCGCAGACCTGGCGCATGTCGCCATTGCTTGGTTCCTATGTGGCTTCGGTGCCGGCGCAGCAGCGCCTAGGCAAGCGTTGGTTTAGCGGCAGTGCAGACGCAATTCTGCAAAGCATGAATCTTTTGAGCGATGAGCGACCAGACATTGTTGTAGTCGTCGGTGCTGACCACGTTTATCGCATGGACTTCGCTCAAATGATCGATGCGCACATTAAATCTGGCCGCGGTGTTACCGTGGCAGCCATTCGCCAGCCTTTGCATTTGGCGAATCAGTTTGGCGTTATCGAAGTTGACGAAGACGACGCAACCAAGATTTCAGCATTTCGCGAGAAGCCGAGCGACCCAAAGCCTCTGGCCGACAGCCCGCACGAAGTTCTAGCTTCAATGGGTAATTACGTTTTCAGTGCTCAGGCCCTGATCGATGCTATAGAACACGACGGCACCCTTGAAGATTCAGCTCACGACATGGGTGGAGACATTGTGCCCTATATGGTTGCGCGCGATGACGCCGGTGTTTATGACTTCACATTTAACGAGATTCCAGGTTCAACCGAACGCGACCACTCTTACTGGCGCGACGTTGGAACCATGGAGAGCTACTACGAAGCGCACATGGACCTGATTAGCGTCATGCCGGTTTTCAATCTTTATAACAACGAGTGGCCGGTGCACACCCAGCAGATCAATTTGCCACCGGCGAAGTTTGTGCACGATGGCGAAGGTAATCAGGGTCGCACCACCGATTCGATTGTTTCTTTGGGAACAGTAGTTTCAGGCGGCATTGTTGAGCGCAGCGTGCTTTCACCGAACGTACGGGTGCACTCAAGAGCTCTAATCACCGATTCGGTTTTGCTCGATGGTGTGCAAGTCGGCAGGGATTGCACCATTAGAAGGGCTATTCTCGATAAGAGCGTTGTCGTAGCCGACGGCGCATCGATTGGTGTCGACAAACAGCGCGATCTCGATCGCGGCTTCTTCGTCAGCGAAACGGGTATCACGGTAGTTGGAAAGGGCGTTCTGGTTACTCCGTGACCAAGTATTTTGTTGTCTTTGATGTCGATTCGACGCTTATCGAAGACGAAGTAATTGAACTACTAGCCGATGTTGCTGGCAAGCGTGCCGAAGTTGCCGAGGTCACAGAGCGCGCCATGCGTGGCGAATTAGATTTCGCCGAAAGCCTCGTTGAACGAGTTGCGACCCTTGCCGGTCTACCGGAGTCCGTTTTTGAATCTGTGCTGGGTCGTGTGCGCATCACGCAGGGCGCTAAAGAAACAATTCGCGCAATTCAAGCCAATGGTGGCAAGGTAGGTGCCGTTTCTGGTGGCTTCTCGCAAATTCTGACTCCCCTTGCTAAGCAATTGAATCTTGATTTTCACCGTGCCAACGAGCTCGAAGTTCTTGACGGAAAGCTCACTGGGAAAGTGCTCGGCGACATCATTGATAAGAATGCCAAGGCAAACGCTCTAACCGAATGGTCAAATCAAACCGGTCTGGATCAAACCGTGGCGGTTGGAGATGGCGCAAACGACTTGGCCATGATGGCTATTGCAGGCTTGGGTGTGGCTTTCAATGCCAAACCAATTGTGAAAGAACAAGCCGACGTGGTGCTCGAAGGTAATGACCTACGCGAGTTGCTTGACGTTCTAAAAATTACTCAGCAGTAAAGTCGCTGGTGTCTCCGACTAAGCGTGTGTTGTCGCTTGGTACTGGTTCAACAGCTGCCAGCGCAACCTCGGCAGCAAATTCCTGCACGTTATAAAGCTTGCCAGCCCCCTCTCGACGAGCCTCGATTGCACCAGGGTTTGCTCGTTCTAGCAAGGTTGCGGTAATGGTTCCTTCGATCATGTCTCCAGAGACAACTACAAAACCAATATTTCTTTCAGCGAGTTGCGGAATCATTTCGCGAAGCGCATCCTCACCGGCTCGCTTTGAAAGTGCGACTGGAAGATATTCCGGCATGGTTGGTGTGGTGCGAATGAAGTGCGCTTGGTGACTGGTTACGAAAACTACACGGGCACCATCTTTCAAGTACGGCAGAGCGGTCTTCAGAAGATTCACCTGTGAATCACGGTTCAGGCGCATTGCGTAATCTTCGCCAAGTCCGGCTTCCATTCCGCCAGAAGCGTTCATCACCAAGATGTCTAGTTCGCCGAATGCCGCCTTTGCGGCTTCGAACATTGACTGAACTGATGCTGTATCGGTTAGGTCTGCGCCAACAGCGATTGCGTTGCCGCCCGCATTCTTGATGCCCTCGACGATTTTTAATGCACGTGATTCTTTGTTGCGGAAGTTAACCACTACCGATGCTCCAGCCTCGGCAAAGTAGCCAAGAGTGTCGGCGCCAATACCGCGAGAAGAACCGGTTACCAGTGCAGCTTTGCCGGCTAGTGAATTTTTAGCTAGTGGGTTAGACATCGTTCTCCTTAGTGGCCCATACCTAGTCCGCCGTCGACCGGAATCACGGCACCGGAAATGTAGCTTGCTTCATCGCTTGCCAGCCAGGCTACAACCTTGGCTACCTCTTCTGGTTGGGCGAATCGACCAGCTGGAATTTTCTTCTTGTATTCGTCTTGTTGCGCTTCTGGCAATTCGGCTGTCATGTCTGTATCGATGAAACCTGGCGCCACCACGTTCGCGGTGATTCCGCGTGCGCCAAGCTCACGAGTCACCGAACGCGCCATGCCGACCAAGGCTGATTTTGCTGCCGAGTAATTAACCTGACCGGCGCTACCAAGAAGACCCACAACTGATCCGATCAAAATTACGCGTCCGTATTTGGCTTTGATCATTCCCTTGGTGGCACGTTTTAGAACGCGAAACACGCCATTTAGGTTGGTGTTAATAACTTCTTCGAATTCTTCGTCGGTCATTCGCATCAAAAGCGTGTCTCGTGTGATGCCCGCGTTTGCTACCAAAACTTCGATTGGGCCAAGTTTTTCTTCAACCTCGGCGAATGCCGCGTCAAGTGAAGTTGCATCGGTGACGTCAGCCTTAACGCTGAGGGTTCCGGCTGGGCCTTCGCCACTTCGAACGGTTACGGCAACTCGGTGGCCCTGGTTTAGGAATTCCTGCGCGATCGATCGGCCAATGCCTCGGTTTCCGCCGGTGACAAGTACGGTTCTTGCTGTTGACATAATTTAGTGGTCTCCCAGGGAATTCTTAGGGGTAAATGATGCTTTGACTAATTAAAGTCTACTCACCTGACTTATCCTGAGAGCCGAAATGAAACAGACCCAAAGCATCACCTCGATAGGCGTTTCGCCAGAAGACGAACGCAAGAGCCGAATGTTGCGCTATACCCTGGCCATGACCATTCGTGTGATCTGTATCGTTTTAGCAATGGTGGTGCAGGGCTGGTTGATGTGGTTGTTTTTCGCCGGCGCAATCCTTCTGCCTTACTTCGCGGTAGTGATTGCCAATGGCATTGGCACCGGACATCAGAAAAAGGACTTACCCAAAGCTGTAGCGCCTACCCTGCAAATAACAGCGGATCAATTCAAGAATTCCAAACCGACCAATGAGTGAAGTGATTTGCTCTCGCGCCGGTTGCAAGAGCAGAGCAGAAATCAAACTACTTTGGCGCAATAAGAAGATTCACAAAGCTGATCGATTCAAAACCTGGCTCGCCTGTTCTGAGCATCATGATTATCTGGTTGACTATCTAACAGTGAGATCGCTATTTCTTAGAACCGAGAAACTGGACTAGACCATGAACGCTGGCACGCTGAAGCGCTGGACTGGTTGGCTTGCTTTGGTTGTCATCTTCAGTGTTGCCTGTGCGTTTCTGGCTAACTGGCAATTCAACCGTCGAGCCGAAGCGGTAGATCGAATTCAGCAGGTCATTACGAATTATGATCAGGAACCCGTCGCGCTTGATGTAATCGCAAAACCAAACAGTTTCGAGGCTGAGAATGAATGGCGCCCAGTTTTGCTTGAGGGCAACTTTATGCCCGAGTATGCCGTGTTGGTGCGCAATCGCCCTTACAACGGCTTGGCCGGCTTTTTGCAACTAATCCCCTTCCAACTTATTAGTGGAGACATAGTTGCGGTAGAAACAGGCTGGCTACCTACCGGAAACGAACAGGATTCACCGGACGTAATTCCGCTGCCAGGCAAAGAGCCACGTACGCTTATCGCACGAATTCGTGCTGCGGAACCAAGTTTGAATCGCTCCGCACCGGCGAATCAGATTGCAACATTGAACATTGAAGGCCTGATCGAGAAAGCCGGACTAACCGGCACAATCTACAAAAAGCTTTATGTTCGTGCCGGCGAGTCTTATACAAACGCAGATCTACCCAAGTTGCTTGGTAAACCTGCACTTACCGAGGGCAATCACCTGAGCTATGCCATGCAGTGGATTTTGTTTGCGGTCATGGCATTTACTGCTCTGTACTGGGCGATTCGCAAAGAGTTAGCTGCACAAGCACTGGCCAAGAACCCAGCTGTTGCGGTTAAGCAAAAACGTAAAAAGACCGACGCAGATATCGAAGACGAGATTCTGGGTTAAGACAGCGCGATTAGTTCTGCGTATCCATCGTTCCAATGGTCTTCATCGCCGTCAGGCAAAATCAAAACTCGTTCGGGATTAAGTGCAAGAACCGCTCCAACATCGTGCGAAACCAAAACCACTGCTCCGGTATAGGTGCTTAGCGCACGCAGAATTTCTTCACGACTGGCCGGGTCCAAGTTGTTTGTCGGTTCATCCAGCAACAAAACGTTTGCCGACGAAACAACTAGCGAAGCTAGAGCCAGTCTGGTTTTTTCGCCACCGGACAGCACTCCCGCTGGCTTGGCAACGTCATCGCCTGAGAAGAGAAACGAACCAAGCACTTTTCTGGCGTCGGTGTCGGTTAGCTGTGGCGCCGAACGCTGCATGTTTTCGAGAACTGTTTTCTTGACATCGAGTGTCTCGTGTTCCTGGGCAAAGTAGCCAATCTTCAGCCCATGTCCCGGAACAATCTCGCCGGTGTCAGGTTGATCCAAGCCGCTGAGCATGCGCAGCAGCGTGGTCTTGCCGGCACCGTTCAAGCCGATGATTACCACTTTCGAACCGCGATCAATCGCTAGGTCAACCGCGGTGAAGATTTCTAGGGAGCCATAGCTCTTGCTCAAGTTTGTTGCCATGAGCGGGGTCTTGCCGCAAGGTGCAGGATCGGGAAATTTGATTTTCGCAACGCGATCGTTTTCGCGAACATCGTCAAGCGAACTAAGCAATGATTCGGCTCGACGCACCATTTGCTTTGCCGCGACCGCCTTGCTGGCCTTTGCTCCAAATTTCGCTGCCTGCAGTTGCAGCGTCGACGCCTTCTTTTCGGCAATCGCACGTTCACGCTTTCGGCGCTCTTCGTCAACCTCACGCGCTTTTTTATAGGCATTCCAACCCATGTTGTAGATGTCAATCACGGTGCGATTGGCATCTAGATAGAAAACTTTATTCACTGTCTCTTCAACTAGGTCCACGTCGTGACTGATCACAATTAGCCCACCTTGGTAAGACTTTAGAAAATCACGCAACCAGACAACCGAGTCAGCATCCAAGTGGTTGGTGGGTTCATCGAGGATCATGGTCTCGGCATCACTGAACAGAATTCTGGCCAACTCGATGCGACGACGCTGACCACCAGAAAGAGTCTTTAGAGGTTGCGATAAGACCTGCTCCTTGAGCCCAAGGTTGCTGGCAATTGCAGCGGCCTGGGCCTCGGCGGCGTAGCCACCACCGGATTGAAAGCGCTCTTCAAGCTTGGCGTATTTGCTCATCGCAGCAACGTAGACCTTCTCGTCAACACTGGCCATATCTTCGGTTGCCTTTGCCATTCCTGCCATCAAGTCACCCAGACCGCGAGCATTCAGAATTCTGGTGCGAGCTGTTTCTTCGGGGTCTCCGGTCCGGGGATCCTGCGGCAGGTAGCCAATCTCCCCGCCGCGCTCGACAAACCCTTGATCAGGTTGCCCATCGCCAGCCAGAATCTTGGTCAGGGTGGTCTTGCCGGCTCCGTTGCGGCCAACTAGGCCAACTTTGTCGCCTTTATCTACTCGAAAATTCACGCCGGTCATCAGGGTGCGCGCACCAATGCGAATCTCGAGGTCGCGCACGCTCAACATAACTTCTCCAAAACCTGTGGCATCACAAAGCCCCTAGTCTACAATCGACACAGAACATAAGCCTGACCCCGAATAGAGAGATATACCGATGTCAGTTATCGCAATTACACGCAACACCATCGTCGATCGCGTAGTGCCTAAGGGCATCGCCACCGACGTTGCTCTAATCGCCGCGGGGGCGGCTCTAACCGCTGTGGCCGCGCAGATTTCAATTCCTGCTAGCCCAGTGCCATTCACTTTCCAAACCCTGACCGTGCTGCTAGTTGGTGCGTCTCTTGGTTCAGTTCGCGGAGCACTGTCGATGGTTCTTTACGCGCTGCTTGGCGTTATTGGCCTGCCAGTGTTCGCACCACTAAGCGACGGATCTCACGCCGTGGGACTACAGGCCGTGATGGGCGCAACCTTCGGTTTCGTAATTGGTTTCATTGCAGCAGCATTCGTTGTGGGTTACCTAGCCGAACGCAATTGGAGCTCACACGCAGTGAAAATGTTTGTTAGCTACGCAGTTGGCTCTTTGGTAATTTATGCGTTCGGTGTGCCGGTATTGGCAGCTGTCGCAACCAAGGGCGATCTTGCAATCGCGATCGGCATCATGACTCCATTTTTGATCTGGGATGCTGTGAAGGCTGTAATCGCGGCCGCGCTTTTGCCGTTGGCTTGGTCTGGTATCAAAAAGCTCGACCGCTAAAACCTAAAACTAAAAAAATCCCCGGCTTGGCCGGGGATTTTTTTTAAATCGAAAAGCCGATTGCCCGCATCTGTTCGCGGCCATCTTCGGTAATTTTTTCTGGACCCCAAGGCGGCATCCAAACCCAATTGATGCGAAAGGCTTCTACTACCCCGTCAAGCGCTTCACCGGTCTGCTCTTCGAGAACATCGGTTAGTGGGCAGCCTGCCGAGGTGAGCGTCATGTTGATCAGCAGATTGCCGTCTTCAGACTTTTGCAAGCCATAGATAAGTCCGAGGTCAACAATGTTCACGCCGATCTCTGGATCGATTACGTCTTTGAGTGCCTCGATCACCTGATCGTAAAGCTGCGGGTCTAATTCGGTTGTGGTCACGTTAAGCCTTTACGTAGCGATCGTAACCTTCTGCTTCAAGACGCTCGGCCAGTTCAGGACCGCCCTCTTCGGCAACCTTGCCGTTCACGAAAACGTGCACGAAGTCCGGCTTGATGTAGTTAAGAATTCGGGTGTAGTGAGTAATCAGCAATAGACCAAAGTTGTTCTCTGATTTTGCTCTATTCACGCCCTCAGAAACAACCTTTAGAGCGTCAACGTCAAGGCCCGAGTCGGTCTCATCTAGTACCGCAAACTTAGGCTTCAGAAGTTCAAGCTGCAGAATTTCGTGACGCTTCTTCTCTCCGCCCGAGAAGCCCTCGTTGACATTTCGCTCGGTAAAAGACGAATCCATGCGCAGGGCGTCCATTGCTGACTTCACGTCTTTAATCCAGGTGCGAAGCGACGGTGCTTCGCCGGCAACCGCGGTCTTAGCGGTGCGCAGGAAGTTCGATACTGATACTCCAGGAATCTCAACCGGATACTGCATAGCAAGGAACAAGCCCGCACGAGCGCGCTCATCAACGCTCATTTCAAGAACATCTTCGCCATCGAGCAGAATCTCGCCCTCGGTGACTGTGTACTTAGGGTGGCCGGCGATTGTGTAAGCAAGTGTTGATTTACCCGAACCATTTGGACCCATGATCGCGTGTGACTCACCACTCTTGATGGTTAGGTCAACACCTTTGAGAATCTCTTTGGTGCCCTGGTCGGTCTCTACGGTCACGTGTAGATTCTTGATCTGCAAGATTGCCATTATTTTCCTTTTGTCAAAGTCTTAGTCGGTTTCGATCTCGAGAAAGATGTCACCGTTATCGATGATTACTTCGTAAACCGCTACCGGTTCGAAAGCTGGAAGGGTAAGTGCGGCACCGGTCTCTAGCGAAAACTTTGCTCCGTGTGCCCAGCACTCAATGGTTTCGCCATCGACAAAACCCTCGCTTAGAGAAATCTCACCGTGAGAACAGGTGTCATTAATGGCACGGATGTCGCCCGCCTTGGTTCGCACAATCGCGATTGCTAATTCCCCGATCTTCACGCGGATAGCCTTGCCTGGCTTGATGTCTTCTACGGCACAAATGCGAGTCGCCATTCTAGGAACCACTCTTCTCTAGTTCGGCCTCAATGGAGTTGGTCAGACGCTCACGAAGACTTTCGTCATCAATCTGCTGAATAATCTCGTTCAAGAATCCGCGCACCACCAGGCGGCGGGCTTCCAGTTCTGGAATGCCTCTAGCCTGTAAATAAAACAGTTGTTCGTCGTCGAAGCGGCCACTAGCCGAGGCGTGACCCGCGCCGGCAATTTTTCCGGTTTCGATTTCTAGATTTGGCACCGAGTCGGCGCGCGCACCTTCGGTAAGCAAAAGGTTGCGGTTGAGTTCATAGGTGTCGGTGTCTTCAGCCGCCATGCGAATCAAAACATCGCCAACCCAAACGGTGTGTGCCTTTTCGCCCTGCAGCGCGCCCTTGTAGGTCACACGTGATTTGCAACTTGGCACTGCGTGATCAACGTATAAGCGGTTCTCTAGGTACTGCCCCGAGTCGGCGAAATACATGCCAAGCATTTCAGTCTCGGCGCCAGGTGCAGTGAACTCGGTCGAGCTCGAAACACGAACTGTTTCACCACCAAGGCTGACCACAACGTGCTTGAGCTTTGCGTTGCGTCCAAGTTTTGCCATCTGAGTAGATGCGTGCACGCTCTTTTCGTTCCAGTCTTGAATCGAGACAACGGTAAGAGTTGCTTCATCTTGCACAATGATTTCAACATTTTCGCTAAGTACAGCGTCGCCCTTGTGATCCAAGATGACCAGACCGTTTGCGAATTTTTGCGCCTCAACGATCAAGTGCAATGCTGCTGGGGTTGCATCCCTTGATTCGATCGAAACTGTTGCGGTTGATTTTTCGTTTGCCGGCATTGAAACAAGTTGCGCAGTCTTTGCCGACTGCCATGCGGCAGCGCTTGGGCGTTCTTCTGGCAGACCAGCGTGCCCGAATAGTTTGTGCTCACTGTCAACTACCTCGGCAACCACCCCGGAACTGGCATCGATGTCAATCGAGCCGTTGAATTCAATCAGCGAGTCGGCATCTAGACCTTTGAGTCGTGCTGGATTCAGATAACGCCACTGCTCTTCTCGCGCTGAAATTGGTGGAAAGTCGGCCACGTTGGCTGATCGCAGTCGCTCATAGCGCGTTTGAATTGGAACACCAGCGCCGTGGCTGTGCTCTAGAAGTGCAGTCATTAACCCACTGCCCCTTCCATTTGCATCTCAATAAGTTTGTTTAGCTCGAGAGCGTATTCCATTGGCAACTCTTTGGCAATCGGTTCGATGAATCCGCGCACAATCATTGCCATTGCTTCGTCTTCAGGAAGCCCGCGTGACTGCAGGTAGAATAGCTGCTCTTCACTCACGCGCGAAACTGTGGCCTCGTGACCCATCGATACGTCGTCTTCACGAACATCAACCGCAGGGTAAGTGTCTGATCGTGAAATAGTGTCTACCAATAGCGCGTCGCAGCGAACTGTGTTTGCCGAGTGTGCGGCGCCTGGCATAACGCGAATTTCACCGCGATAAGAAGTGCGACCGCCACCTCGAGCGATTGACTTAGAAACAATTGAAGAACTTGTGTTTGGCGCCAGGTGAATCATTTTTGCGCCAGCATCTTGGTGCTGACCCTCGCCTGCGAAGGCAACGGAAAGAGTTTCACCACGCGCGTGTTCACCGGCAAGAATCACCGCCGGGTACTTCATGGTGACCTTCGAACCGATGTTGCCATCGATCCATTCCATGGTCGCACCCTCGTGCGCGATTGCGCGCTTGGTGACCAAGTTGTAAACGTTAGTCGACCAGTTCTGAATGGTCGTGTATCGAACGCGAGCGTCTTTCTTCACGATGATTTCAACCACTGCCGAGTGCAGCGAATCTGACTGGTAAATAGGGGCCGTGCAACCTTCGATGTAGTGCACATAAGAGCCTTCATCGGCGATGATTAGGGTTCTTTCGAACTGACCCATATTTTCGGTATTAATTCGGAAATAGGCCTGGAGTGGAATCTCGACGTGCACACCCTTTGGCACGTATACGAATGAGCCACCCGACCAAACCGCGGTGTTGAGTGCAGCGAATTTGTTATCGCCGGCCGGAATCACAGTGCCGAAATATTCCTTGAAAAGCTCTGGGTGTTCCTTCAGCGCGGTGTCGGTGTCTAGAAAAATAACACCCTGTCGCTCGAGCTCTTCGTTGATCTGGTGGTAAACCACTTCAGATTCGTATTGGGCGGCTACACCGGCTACCAGGCGATTGCGCTCGGCTTCTGGAATGCCCAGCTTTTCGTAAGTGTTTTTGATGTCTTCAGGAAGTTCTTCCCAGCTGTTTGCCTGACGCTCGGTTGAGCGTACGAAGTATTTGATGTTGTCGAAGTCGATACCAGAAAGGTCAGAACCCCAGCTAGGCATCGGCTTCTTGCCGAAGTAGTCAAAACCCTTGAGGCGTCGTTCGAGCATCCATTCCGGTTCTGATTTCAGTTCAGAAATGTTGCGAACCACAGCCTCGCTAATCCCGCGCTTTGCTGCGGCTCCTGCTGCGTCTTTGTCGTGCCAACCAAACTCATAGACGCCAAGGCTGTCTAATTCGGGACGATCGATGATGATGTCGGACAAAGCCGGCCTTCCTTTTAGTTTCAGATTCGAGTGGTTATCTCGGTCTGTCTAAGGTCTATTAACCACAGGTCGGGCCGCCGTTATTCCCAGAAATCTAGGGGCTCTATGAGCCTAGGATGGGATAAGGAGGGGTCTTTTCGCCTGTGCGTTGAACCTCGACAAGTTTACTTGCGCCAACCCGTTTGGGAAACCCCTGGTACTCGAAAGGCAAAGTGTTTCAAAAGTTCCTAAAGCTGCCGATTTTCTCTAGCGCTCGAATTCCGCTTTACGTCTGGGCAAGCCTGGTTAGCCAAATTCTGATTGTGGTCACTGGTGCCGTGGTTCGCCTAACTGGCTCGGGCCTGGGCTGCCCAACCTGGCCGAAGTGCACCGAAGAGTCTCTGGTTACGGTGCCAGAAATGGGCTTGCACGGCATTATCGAGTTCGGCAACCGCTTACTGACTTTCGTATTGGCAATCATTGCTGCGCTCACATTCTTGACCGTGGTGGCACTTGGCAAAAAGTTGCGTCGCGGTCTGTTTGCGCCGGCGCTTATTCTTGGTCTTGGCATTCCGGCCCAGGCGATCCTGGGCGGATTCACAGTGCTATTTAAACTGAACCCTTGGTTCGTTGGGGCACACTTCGTGTTGAGTGCGTATCTCATTGCGGTCGCCAGCGTTCTGGTTAGCAGGGCCCTGCCGAAGGCAGCCGAACCGTCAACGCCGGCACAGAAATTAAACGCAAGTGCCATTGCACTCTTCGGCAGTATTTCGATTCTGGTTGGTGTTTTGGTGACCGGAGCTGGTCCGCACTCTGGCGATGCGGAAAGCGTTCGCAACGGATTAGATCTAGAACTGTGGCAACACCTGCACAGCTATCCGGCCTACTTGACCACCGCTTTAGTTCTGTTGCAACTTGTCTTAGTGCGAAAGCACTCGCCAGCTCGCACTTGGCAACTTCGAGTGAACACACTGCTATTTTTGGCGCTTGCGGTACAAGCAATCATCGGTGTGCTGCAAGCTCGTCTGGGGGTCCCACCGGTACTAGTTGCGCTGCACATGCTAGGAGCATCGATTATCGTGTCTCTGCTCGTTTTGCAGTGGCGCTCAATCTACGTTAGGTAAACATGACCACCCTGTTCTGGTTTCGACGCGATCTGCGACTGCAAGATAACGTCGCGCTGAACGAGGCAATCAAAGCCGCTGGCGCTGAGAAAACCGATGTTGCTCTCGCCTATTGCATCGATCCGAAGGAATTCGCCGAACTCACGGGAATTCGACAGCACTCGCTCATCGAATCGGCTAGAGCACTGGATACTTCAGTTGAGAATTCCCTAATCATTCGTAATCAGTCCCCAGAAGTGGCCCTGGTCGAATTAGCTAAAAAACTCAAGCTCAAAACTGTTTATGCAACCCGAGCTTTCGACCCGGCAGGTGTGGCTCAGCAAAATGGCGTTGGGCTTGCTCTTCAAGCTGCCGGCGTCTATCTTTCGCTACACGACTCGAACTACGCAATCGCACCCGGCACCATTGTGAAGGGTGACGGAACCCCGTATCGCGTTTATACTCCGTTTTTTAACAACTGGTTTTTGCATGGCTACGAGAAGCCGGTTAAGTTAGCAACTCAGGCAGCCTGGCACCGCGGTGTAAACAGCGAACCTATACCTAAACCAACCGCGCCCTCTCCAATCAAGGTGATCGCCGGTGAAGAATTTGCCTTGCGCACGCTGAAGCGCTTCGAAAAAAGAGCACTGTTCGATTATCAAGATCAGCGCAATCGTGCGGACCTGTCGGGCACATCGCATTTAAGTCACGCATTGGCGCACGGAGAAATTCATCCGCGCACAATTCTTGCCCGACTTGCCGATTCCGCCGGCCACAATGTCTTCAGAAAAGAAATTGCCTGGCGTGAATTTTATGCAGATGTACTCTGGCACAACCCAGAATCACTAGACGACTACTACGAACCGCGCTTCAAGAAAATGCGCTACGACAGCGGTGCCGAAGCAAAAAAGAAGCTCGAAGCTTGGCAGCAGGGAAAAACGGGATTCCCGATGGTAGACGCCGGAATGCGTCAGCTCGCAACTACGGGTTGGATGCACAATCGAGTGCGAATGATTGTGGCTTCGTTTTTAGTCAAAGACCTGCACCTCGAATGGACCGATGGTGCAGCATGGTTCGAGAAGCATCTGACCGATTTTGATCCAGCCTCTAACTCACACGGTTGGCAATGGACCGCCGGTTGCGGAACAGATGCGTCGCCCTACTATCGCGTGTTCAATCCAACACTGCAGGGTTTAAAGTTTGATCCGAACGGAGACTACGTTCGCAAGTACATTCCAGAACTTCGCCATATTGATGGTGCAGCTGTGCACGAACCAGCTTTGCTGGTTGATGGTTTGATAAACGGCTACCCTGCACCAATTGTTGATCACTCAATCGAACGCCAGGAATCGCTGGCGCGACTAGAAGAAATTAAGAGCTAGGTGCCAAAGCGGATCAACCGCAACCGCAACAAAAATCGCAGTAAGATACAAATTCGAAAGATGGAACAGCCCCATCGGATTTTCTAAGTTGCCGGTTTTTGCTTCAAGGTACAAAGCGTTGGCCTTGTAAACAAACCAACCACCGGTCACAAGTGCAGTGATTGTGTAAACCAATCCCATGTCTGCAATCGGAATCAAAACCAGGGTGCATGCAAAAACGGCCCAGGCATACAAAACAATTTGCGCGGTGACTGTTTTTAAAGAGCGCACTACTGGAAGCATCGGTACACCTGCGCGCGCGTAGTCATCCTTGTATTTAATGGAAAGCGGCCAATAGTGCGGGGGCGTCCAAAGAAAAATAATCAGGAATAGCACCCAGGCAGCGGCTGGAACATCATTGGTGACGGCAGCCCAACCAATTAAGACCGGTGCTGCACCAGCAGCGCCGCCCCAAACAATGTTTTGCGGAGTGCGACGCTTCAACACCATGGTGTAAATCAAAACGTAGAACAACAGTGCTGCCAACGAGATTGCCGAAGCCAGCCAGTTAACCATCAGGCCTAGCCAGAAAACCGAAATCAAGCCAATTGCCCAACTGAAAGTCAGTGCTTGGCGTCCGGTAAGAGCTCCGGTGACCAGCGGGCGATTCTTGGTACGGCCCATGATTTTGTCGATGTCGGTATCGATGTAGCAATTGAATGCGTTCGCGGCACCGGCGCTTAGCGCACCACCAATCAGGGTGTTCAGTACCAGCCACAAATTTGGAAGTCCCTGCTGGGCCAGAACCATGGTCGGCACCGTGGTGATTAGCAGCAGTTCAACGACGCGCGGTTTGGTTAGCGCCAGATAGGCCGAAAAATTAGCCAAAAGGGTGGGTTTTGTCGCTGACATCGCCTCAAGTCTAAACGGCTCGAAATCAACAGGGCGCCAAATGGCAGGCGTGTAGACTCAAACCCAGAGAAATTGCGGATTCTCGGCCGTTTCAAAGGCAGAATTTACCGTTTTCGGCAGCGTCGCCGGTCTGAAAACCCAATAAAGAGGAGATGCCATTTTGTCGTCACTACAGTGGACCGATCTAGATTCGAAGGCCGTAGACACCGCGCGTGTGCTTGCCGCAGATGCTGTTGAAAAAGTTGGCAACGGTCACCCGGGCACTGCAATTTCATTGGCTCCGGTCGCCTACCTGCTGTTCAACAAGGTAATGCGCCACGACCCTAAAGATGACAAGTGGTTAGGCCGCGATCGATTCATCCTCTCTGTGGGTCACTCATCTCTAACCATTTATAACCAGCTTTATCTGCACGGATACGGCCTCGAGCTTGACGATCTAAAGGCACTGCGCACCTGGGGTTCTGCTACTCCGGGTCACCCTGAATACGGTCACACCAAGGGTGTGGAAATCACCACCGGCCCGCTGGGCCAGGGTCTTGCCTCGGCAACTGGCTTTGCCTATGCCGCCCGTTTCGAACGTGGCCTATTCGATCCAAAAGCAGCCGAAGGCCAGTCACCGTTTGACCACTTTGTTTACGTAATTGCCGGTGACGGCGACATGCAAGAAGGTGTAACCGCAGAGGCGGCATCACTTGCCGGTCACCAAAAACTAGGCAATTTGGTAGTCATTTACGACTCGAACCAGATTTCAATCGAAGATGACACCAACATTGCTTTTACCGAAGATCTTTCAAAGCGCTATGAGTCTTACGGATGGCACACTCAGGTAGTCGACTGGAAGAAAACCGGTGACTATAAAGAAGACATTGCTGAACTTTACGCGGCAATCGAAAAGGCAAAGTCAGTCACCGATAAGCCTTCGCTAATCACTTTGCGCACCATCATTGGTTGGCCTTCACCGAAGAAGCAGAACACCGGAAAAATTCACGGCTCTGCACTTGGTGCCGAAGAACTTGCCGGATTGAAGGCAGCTTTAGGTTTTGATCCAGAGAAAACTTTCGAGGTTTCACCTGAGGTAATTGCACACACTCGTGGTTTCCAGTTGCACGCCGATAAGCAGCGCGCCGCTTGGCAGGCAAACTTCGATGTTTGGGCTTCAGAAAACCCTGAACAAAAGAAACTTCTTGATCGCGTAGTTGCCGGTCGCGCTCCAGATGGCCTTGAGTCCGCACTGCCGATTTTTGAATCAGGCTCATCAGTTTCAACTCGTGTTGCGTCAGGCAAGGTGATCAACGCGATTGCCGAAGTTATGCCAGAACTTTGGGGTGGGTCAGCCGATCTAGCCGATTCAAACATGACCACCATCAGCTCGGCGAAGTCATTCGTACCAAGCGAATGGTCGACTCACGAATGGACTGGCGACAAATACGGTCGCGTATTGCACTTCGGTATTCGCGAGCACGCAATGGGTTCGATTCTTAATGGCATCACCCTGCACGGAAACACTCGTGTGTTCGGTGGCACATTCTTGATCTTCAGCGATTACATGCGCCCGGCAGTTCGTTTGGCGGCACTCATGGGCGTGCCTTCAATTTTCGTTTGGACACACGACTCGGTTGCGCTTGGCGAAGATGGCCCGACTCACCAGCCAATCGAACAGCTCGCTACCCTGCGCGCTATTCCAAACCTTGATGTGGTTCGTCCAGCCGACGGCAACGAAACCGCATATGCCTGGAAGACCGTGCTTGAGCGCCGTCAGGGCCCAGCCGGCCTTGCACTTAGCCGCCAAAATCTTCCGGTTTACCCACGCGGTGACAAAGATGAAACCGGTGTCACCTATGCGGCAGCGTCAAACACCGCGAAGGGCGCCTACACGCTGCTCGAAGCTGCTAACGGCAAGCCTTCGGTGATTCTTATCGCAACGGGTTCTGAAGTTGAGATTGCTGTTGCGGCACGTTTGCAACTAGAAGCTCAAGGTATTGCCACACGCGTTGTTTCTGCACCTTGCTTGGAGTGGTTCGAAGAGCAGAGTGATGCCTACAAGAACGAAGTGCTGCCATCGTCAGTCAAAGCACGTGTCTCAGTTGAAGCGGGTCTAAGCCTTGGTTGGAACCGATATGTGGGTGCCGCTGGTAAGAGCGTATCTATCGAGCACTTCGGTGCATCAGCAGACGCCAAGACTTTGTATCGCGAATTCGGCATGACCCCAGAGGCTGTGGTTGCAGCCGCAAAAACTTCCTTGACCAACTAAGAATTTTCCAAGTAAAGCGAAAGATAAATAATGACTAATCCCCTTGCCCAACTAGCAGCTAATGGTGTGAGCATTTGGCTAGATGACCTATCACGCACTCGAATCGTTTCAGGCAGTCTGCGCGATTTGATTACCAATCGTTCGGTTTCAGGTGTGACCACAAACCCAACAATTTTTGCTGGCGCCCTGGCCAAGGGTGAGGGTTATCAGGCACAGGTCGCAGAACTTGCCGCTGCAGGTGCCGACGCAACCAAGGCGATTTTCGAAATCACCACCAAGGATGTTGCCGACGCTTGCGATATTTTTGCCGGTGTCTACGCCGACTCAAATGGTTTTGACGGTCGCGTATCGATCGAAGTTGAGCCTGGTCTAGCAAATGATGCCGCAGGCACTATTGCTCAGGCCAAGGAACTGTTCGCCAAGGTAAATCGCGAAAACGTAATGATTAAGATTCCAGCGACTAAGCCGGGTCTCGAAGCAATCACCGCGGTAATCGCAGCGGGAATCAGCGTGAACGTGACTTTGATTTTCTCACTTGAGCGTTACCGTGAAGTAATAGCGGCATACATTGCCGGCGTTGCTCAGGCAAAAACGAACGGTCACGATATTTCAAAGATTCACTCGGTTGCGTCATTCTTTGTTTCTCGCGTCGACACTGAAATTGACAAGCGCCTTGAGGCCGCTGGCAAGCCAGAGCTAAAGAGCAAGGCAGCACTTGCTAACGCCCGCCTGGCTTATGAGGTTTTCGAGCAGGAATTTGCTACATCAGCTTGGGCTGACTTGGCTGCTGCCGGCGCCAACGTGCAGCGCCCGCTGATGGCGTCAACTGGCGTAAAAGACCCAGCGCTACCAGACACTCTCTACGTGACCGAACTGGTTGCCCCGCAGCTGGTAAACACAATGCCTGAAAAAACTATGGAGGCCGTTTACGACCACGGCGTTGTACCAACTGCATCAATCACCAACAACTACGATGATGCACGCACAGTTTTGGCGCAGGTAGCTGCCGCCGGTGTTTCACTCGACGATGCAACCGTATTGCTTGAAAACGAAGGTGTCGACAAGTTCATCGTTTCTTGGAACGAACTGGTTTCAACTGTTGATGCCGCGCTTAAGGCAGCCAACTAATGTCACTAAAAGTTATTGCCTCGGGCACAGCTGCTGCTGCAGTTGCCAACGCCGTTCCGCAACTGGTCGCCGACAAGGTTGCCAGCCGCATCGCCGCAAAAGATTTCACACTTTGGGGCAAGGACGCCGAAGACGAGTCGTCAAAGCGCCTTGGCTGGGTCACTTCTGCTTCTGATTCTACGGAGCTTGTCGAGTCAATCTTGAGCCTTAAGCAAGAGTTCAACGCTAAAGGCGTGACTCGATTCGTGCTGTGCGGCATGGGAGGTTCATCGCTTGCGCCAGAGGTCATCACCCGCACCGCAGGAGTCGACCTAGTGGTATTGGATTCAACCAATGCCGACCAGGTTTCAGCTGTGCTGAGTGGCGATCTTGCTAGGTCAGCTGTTGTGGTTTCATCCAAGTCGGGTTCAACCGTCGAAACTGATTCGCAGAAGCGCATTTTTGAAAAAGCATTCACCGATGCTGGCATCGATAAGACCGATCGCATCGTCGTGGTCACTGACCCTGGTTCACCCATGGAAGCTGCTGCGAAGGCCGATGGCTACCGGATTTTCAACGCTGACCCGACCGTCGGAGGTCGTTACTCAGCTCTGACTGCATTTGGTTTGGTGCCATCGGGTCTAGCCGGCGTAGACATCGCTGCCCTACTTGCCGATGCGCAGGCTGCGAGCAAGGTACTTAGCGAGGATTCCGAGAACAACCCTGGTTTGGTGCTCGGTGCTGCTCTGGCGCGCACGCCAGGTGAAATGGGTTTCCGCGACAAAATCGGTGTAGTTGCCGATGGAACTGAGATTGTTGGTTTCGGCGATTGGGCCGAGCAGCTGATTGCAGAATCAACTGGAAAACTAGGTAAAGGCATTTTGCCAATCGTGCTTGAACCGAACAGTCAGGAATTGCACTCGGGCCTTGCCGATCTTCTTGCGGTGCACGTGCAGCAAGACGCTAAGCCTGTCGCCGGCGATGCGGTTTCGGTGTCGGGCAACTTGGGTGCGCAGTTCTTGCTTTGGGAGTTTGCCACCGCGGTGGCATCTCGCCTGATTGGCATCAACCCATTCGACCAGCCCGATGTTGAATCGGCCAAGATTGCCGCTCGTGGAATGCGTGAACAGCGCGACGCAGTGATTCCTGCATTGTTCGAAGACCAAGGCGTTGCGGTTCGCGCAACCGAATTATCAATCAGCGAAACTTCGCTAAAGGGTGCGGTTGCTGCGCTGTTAGCCAAACTAGATACCGATGAGGGTTACGTCTCGATTCACGCTTACCTAAATCGCATCGATGTGCCAGAGGCAGAGGAACTTCGTGATTTGATCGCAAAGAAAACTCGTCGTCCGGTCACATTCGGCTGGGCACCGCGTTTCTTGCACTCAACCGGTCAGTATCACAAGGGCGGACCTAAGCAAGGAATCTATCTTCAGTTAGTTGACGTTGCTGCCGTTGACCTTGCCGTACCCGGCCGCGACTTCACCTTTGGTCAATTGATTGCCTCGCAGGCAGCGGGCGACGCAAAGGTGCTTGGCGCACTCGGCCGGCCTGTTTTGACTCTTACCTTGGCGCAGGCCAAGGCTGGTATCGCAGCTATCAAGAACGCAATTTAGAAAGCCTGGATCAATGAGCAAAGCTTCGGTGCGCACAAACCCACTGCGCGACCCTGATGACCGTCGTCTAAACCGCATCGCCGGGCCAAGCAGCCTAGTAATTTTCGGTGTGACCGGTGACTTGTCGCGCAAGAAATTGATGCCGGCGGTTTACGACCTTGCCAATCGCGGACTTTTGCCACCGGGCTTCTCGCTGGTTGGTTTTGCTCGTCGTGACTGGAAAGACCAAGATTTCGGCAGAGTGGTTAAAGACGCTGTCAAGCAGTACGCTCGCACACCTTGGAGTGAAACAGTTTGGAAGCAGCTAGCCGAAAATATTCGATTTGTTTCTGGTGAATTCGATAATGATGAAGCATTTGACCGACTGCGCGACACAATCGAAAAGCTCGATGCCAAGGTAGGAACCTCGGGGAACCACGCGTTCTACCTATCGATTCCACCTAAGGCTTTTGCGCAAGTGTGTCAGCAGTTGAAGCGTTCAGGGCTTGCCGACGCTGGCGAAAATGAGTTCCGCCGCGTAGTGATTGAGAAACCATTCGGTCACAATCTGGAGTCCTCTCGCAAACTGAACGATGTTGTCGAATCGGTTTTTCCAGCGGACTCGGTGTTTCGCATTGATCACTATCTTGGTAAAGAAACAGTTCAAAACATCCTGGCTCTGCGCTTTGCCAACATGCTCTTTGAACCGCTGTGGAACAGTAACTACATCGATCACGTGCAAATCACCATGGCCGAAGACATCGGTGTTGGCGGCCGTGCCGGCTATTACGACGGCATCGGTGCTGCCCGCGATGTGATTCAGAATCACCTGCTACAGCTGCTAGCGCTAACCGCAATGGAAGAGCCTGTCTCATTTGATGCAGCAGATCTTCGTGCAGAAAAAGAAAAAGTTCTTTCTGCAGTTCGGGTACCGAAAGACATTGCCAAACACACCGCACGCGGCCAGTACGCCGGCGGTTGGCAAGGCGGCGAGAAGGTAACCGGCTTCTTAGACGAAGAAGGTATGAATCCAAAGTCAGTTTCGGAAACCTACGCGGCAATGCGATTGGACATTAACACTCGACGTTGGGCGGGTGTGCCGTTCTACCTTCGCGCCGGAAAGCGCCTGGGTCGTCGTGTGACCGAAATTGCTGTCGTCTTCAAGCGCGCTCCGCAGCAGCTTTTCGGTGAGGAACAAACCGGAGCACTCGGTCAAAACGCTCTGGTGATTCGTGTTCAGCCGGACGAGGGTGTAACTATTCGCTTTGGCTCTAAGGTGCCTGGCGTGGGTATGCAGGTGCGCGATGTGACAATGGATTTTGGTTATGGTCACGCCTTTACTGAAGCGAGCCCTGAGGCCTATGAGCGTCTAATTCTTGACGTGTTGTTGGGTGACCCGCCGCTGTTCCCCCGCCACGAAGAGGTCGAACTCTCTTGGAAGATTCTCGACCCGATCGTTTCGCACTGGGAGAAAAAGGGAAAGCCTGAGCAGTATCGCCCTGGAACCTGGGGCCCAGCTTCCGCCGATGAAATGATGGCCCGTGACGGTCGTGAGTGGAGAATTCCGTGATTATCGAACTTGAAAACACCACGATCAGTCAGGTTTCCAAGCGCATCGTTCAGATTCGCGAGCAGGGCGGCGTTGTGGCACTCGGTCGTGTCTTGACCCTGGTTATCGAAACCGACTTCAAGGGAATTGAACCTGCCATCAAGGCAGCGAACGAGGCCTCGCGCGAGCACCCTTGCCGCATCATCGTGCTAGCCGACGATAACGGTGCTAGCAAAAAGAATGCTCGACTAGATGCACAGATTCGCGTAGGCGGCGACGCCGGAGCCAGCGAAGTCATTGTTTTGCGTGCTTTCGGCGAAGCAGCCAGCGACCCTGAATCACTAGTCACCGGTCTTCTGCTGCCAGACGCGCCGGTAGTTGCCTGGTGGCCAGAGGCTGTTCCAGCGAACACCGCCGAGTCTGCGATTGGCCGCATTGCTACTCGCCGCATCACCGATGCCGCCAGCCAGAAAGATGCCATCGCTCACTTCAAGAACTTGGCCAAGACCTATCAGCCTGGTGACAGCGATTTCGCCTGGACTCGCCTAACCCTCATTCGCACTCAGCTGGCAAGCATGCTTGATCAGCCACCGTTTGAGAAGGTAACCGCAGTTGAGGTGGTCGGCGCCAAAGACGCACCTAGTGTCGACCTCTTGGCTGCATGGCTAGAGCTCAAGCTGGGTGTCAAAGCTAAGGTCACGCGCACCTCCGCCGCTAAATCGGTGAACGGCGTTTCGAAGGTTCGACTGGTTCGCAAGTCGGGTGACTTGATCATGGATAGATCCGTGCTCGACAAGATCACTCTGATTCAACCAAGCCAGCCAACCCGCGAAATATCTCTTCCGCGCCGCAGTTTGCGAGACTGCTTAGCCGAGGATCTGCGTCGCCTAGACCCAGATGACCTTTTCGGTGAGGTAATCACCAAGAGCTTCGGTGCCGGCAAGGCTAAAAAGAAATA
>JBEGRY010000008.1:0-29316 GCA_041180265.1 Actinomycetota bacterium
AACCGTATCGTCAGGAATGCCGTGGCAGATGACTTCGTTCACCGAAGAGCAAAGTGATTTGGGGTAGCCGCGATAACCCAAGGTCGAGGGATACGCACCTTGACTGATCAGGAATTCGTGGCCGATGTGATCAAGCTCGTCGGTGGTTATGCCCGGCTTGGCGTGCGAGCCGACTAGTTCGATTGCCTGAGCGGCGATTTTTCCTGCGGCACGAATCAATTGAATTTCAGCGGAGGTGCGCACGTCGCCCTTGGTATTTGCGGCCGGTGCCACTTTGCCGACATACTCTGGGCGAGCAATTTGGTCGGGAACTTTTCTGATTGGGCTGATTGTGCCTTGAGTTAGGTGACCGGTTTTCGCATCGCGTGGCATAGAGTTCAGTTTATGCAAGATACGCCCAAAGAGTATTGGTTCAACACCAGAACCGGCCAGGTTGAAACCGGTAAACAAACCTTGGCGCTGTATCGACTAGGACCGTTCGCAACTCTTGAAGAGGCTAAACGTGCGCCACAGATAATTGCGGATCGAGCCAAAGCGTGGCGCGAAGACGAAGAAGAAAAAGATTAGTTTTCGAACGAGTGCTCGGCGGCTGGGAATTTGCCCGAGCTGATTTCTGTCTTATAGGCAATCGCAGCATTCAGAAGATCTGCGCGCAGGTTGGCGAATTGTTTTACAAATTTAGGAACTCGATGGGCATTAAGACCGGCAAAGTCGGTCCAGACCAAAATTTGACTGTCGGTTTGTGCACCAGCACCGATGCCAATGGTCGGAATTGAAAGTGCTTTAGTTACTTCACCGGCAATTTCGGCCGGCGTCATTTCGATAACTACTGCAAATGCACCGGCGGCCTCAACTGCCTGTGCTTCGCTCATCAGCTCGGCTGCGCTTTCGCCACGACCTTGCACGCGATACCCGGCAAGTGCGTTTACGCTCTGCGGAGTAAAACCAATGTGACCCATTACCGGAATGCCGGCTTGAACAATCGCTTTGATTTGCTCTTGGCTGCGAACGCCACCTTCTAGCTTTACGCCATCGGCGCCGGTCTCTTTCATGATGCGAATTGCATTGCGCAGTGCGTCGTCGGCGCCGGTTTCGTAGGAACCGAACGGCATGTCAACAATTACTAATGCACGCTTCGCGGCGCTGGCAACGGCCCGCGCAAAGATTATTAATTCATCGACTGTGATTGGCAGCGTATCGCTATAACCCAAAGAATTATTCGCAGCCGAGTCGCCGACAAGTAGAACTTCGATGCCCGCCTCGTCAAAAATACCCGCGGTTAGGTGATCGTAGCTGGTTAGGCAAGAAAACTTCTGCCCAGCCTGCTTGAATTCCTGCAGGTGAGCGGTGCGAATTACCGATGGATTATTTGACATTTACTTTCGTTTCCAGGCATCCACTTCAATTTCAACCAGCATCGCCGGGTTAATAAATTGAATTCCAGCTAGCATCGTTGCGGCTGGTCGAATCTCTCCGAAAATCTCGCCGTGTGCCTTGCCAACGGCATCCATGTCTTCGGCGTTGGCTAGATAAACGCGAGAACGCACCACGTCTTCGAGGCCGTAGCCAACTTGAGCGAGCGCCTTGGCGATTACCTCTTTTAGGGTCACCAGGGTCTGCCCATAAGCGTCACCCTCGTGCTTAAGTTTGCCATCAACCGTTGCTGTCGAACCAGAGACGTGCACGTATTCACCAGCTACTGTCGCGCGTGAGTAGCCAATCACCGATTCCCATGGTCCACCCGATGAAATTAGTTTGTCTGCAGCCAATTGGTTCTACTTTCTATTTGCTTCGATTTGTAATTGGAAGTCTACGGTCACGACCAAAGGCCATGCCGGTAATCTTTGGGCCGATGGCGCCCTGTCGGCGTTTCCATTCGGCGCGATCGACAAGACTGATGATTCGATCCACCGTGGCAGCTTCAAAACCAAGGTCGATGATTTGTTCTCGGCCCAGCCGCTTTTCAACATAGGCATCGAGTAGTCGATCGAGTAGCTCGTATTCGGGCAGGCTGTCTTGATCGGTCTGATCCGGGCGCAATTCGGCTGATGGCGGCTTCGAAATTGAATTCTCTGGGATTGGTTCAACTTTTCCATGCTGTTTGGCAAATTCATTTCTCCAGCGGGCAAGTTGCCAGACCAATGTTTTTTCAACATCTTTTATCGGCGCGAAACCACCAACCGAGTCACCGTAGATGGTGCTGTAGCCAACGGCCAGTTCGGTCTTGTTGCCTGTGGTCAAAGTCAGGTGGCCTTCGGCATTACTTAGGCCCATCAAAATAACTCCGCGCATGCGAGCCTGCAGGTTTTCTGCTGCAACGCCGTCGAGGCCAAGTTGCTTTTCGAATGCGTTCACTAAATCTTCGATCGGTTCGGTTCTGAAGTGCAATCCGATTCGGGTAGCCGAATCATCGGCATCGCTCTTTGAGTGACCAGACGAATAGCGACTTGGCATTGACACACCAAATACTCGATCAGGCCCCAGGGCGTCGGCGGCGATTGCGGCGCAAACCGCTGAGTCGATTCCGCCGCTTAGGCCAAGAATTACTGACTTGAAACCGTTTTTATTTACGTAATCGCGAAGTCCAAGCACCAGGGCCTGCCAAATTTGCCAATTGTCAGTTTCCTTCTCGCGCAATGATTGACCCACTAACGTCAAGTCACTGCGCGATTCAACGTCAAGTAGCAGCAAATCCGATTCGAATTGTGCGGCTCGGGCAATCAAGGTTCCAGTCGAATCAACTGCAATGCTGTCGCCATCAAAGACCAGATCATCTTGGCCGCCAACCAAATTCACATACGCCACTGCAGCGTTGTTGCTCTTAGCGAGCTCTTGCACCAGTTGCAGCCTGCGGTCATCTTTGTCGATTTCGAAGGGTGATCCATTCAGCACCAAAACCACATCGCAGTTTGCGCCCTGCAATTCGGCAACGGGGCCGCCGGTCTGCCAGATATCTTCGCAAATCAGGGTCGCGAATTTCAATCCGTGCAAATCGAATGTTAATAGCTCTTCGCCTGGCACGAAAATGCGGTACTCATCGAACACCGAGTAATTCGGCAGGTGGTGTTTGGCATATTTACCCAAAACCTTGCCACCCAGCAGAACAGATGCGCAGTTCTGTGCGATAGCCCAGTTGCGCTTTGTGGTTGAAGGCGCCAGGGCAGGGTGGCCAATTACGACCGCGATCTCGCCGAGGCCCTGCCGGCTCAATTTTTGAGCAAGAGCCGTGACCGCGTCTTGAGCTTGTTCGATAAAAGACTTACGCCCGGCTAGGTCTTCGATTGGGTATCCGGTGACTGACATTTCACCAAAAAGCACCAGATTGGCACCTGAATTTGCTGCGGTCTGCACGCCCTCGAATATTTGCTGCAAATTGGCTTCGATGGCACCAACTACGGGGTTGGTTTGAGCCAGCGCTAAGCGAACTTTGGGCATAACCATTAGCCTAGTAGCAGCAAGAGAGAGGATCCTCCGATGGAAAGACAACGCGATTTTGTGCTGCGCACGATCGAGGAACGCGGAGTTAAGTTCATTCGCCTTTGGTTTACGGACGTAGCCGGAACTCTGAAGTCGGTTGCTATCGCACCAGCCGAGGTTGAGGGTGCATTTGCTGAGGGCCTAGGTTTTGATGGCTCAGCAATCGAGGGTCTTGCTCGCACCTACGAAGCCGACATGCTGGCTCAGCCAGATCCATCGACCTTTCAAATTCTTCCTTGGCGTGGCGAAATCGACCCGACTGCCCGCATGTTCTGCGATATTCAAACCCCAGATGGCCAGCCAGCTGCAGCAGATCCACGAAACGTTTTGCGCCGTGCATTGGCGAAGGCCTCTGACCGTGGCTTTTCTTTCTACATTCACCCGGAAATCGAGTTCTACCTCCTGAAGTCAACTCAGCTTGACGCCAACGGCGAACCAGTTCCGGTAGACAACGCGGGCTACTTCGATAACGTTCCGGGCGGCACAGCACACGACTTCAGACGTCGCGCGGTCTCGATGCTCGAACAGCTTGGTATTTCCGTCGAATTCAGCCACCACGAGGGTGGCCCGGGTCAAAACGAGATTGATCTTCGTTATGCCGATGCGCTGACCATGGCCGACAACATCATGACTTTCCGAACAGTAATTAAAGAAGTAGCAATTGAGCAGGGCGTTTACGCAACCTTTATGCCTAAGCCGTTCACTCAACACCCTGGTTCTGGAATGCACACTCACATGTCGCTCTTTGAAGGCGACACCAACGCGTTCTTTGATCCAAGTTCGCAGTACCACCTTTCCAAAACTGCAAAGCACTTCATTGCCGGTCTGTTGCGTCACGCACCAGAAATCACTGCGGTGACCAACCAGTACGTCAATTCGTACAAGCGACTTTGGGGTGGTGGCGAGGCGCCAAGCTTTGTTTGCTGGGGTCACAATAACCGATCGGCGCTTATTCGTGTTCCGCTTTACAAGCCAGATAAGGGCAACTCTTCACGCATCGAGTACCGTGCTATCGATTCGGCGGCAAACCCATACTTGGCCTACGCGTTGCTTTTGAACGCGGGCCTAAAGGGTATCGAAGAGGAATACGAGTTGCCGGCAGAGACCGAAGACAACGTTTGGTCATTGAACGATGCCGAGCGTCGCGCCATGGGCATTCAGCCATTGCCTCAGAGTCTCGACCATGCGATTCGCAAACTTGAGGAATCTGAACTGGTTGCCGAAACTCTTGGCGAAGAAGTTTTCTCATATGTGTTAGCTAACAAGCGTCGCGAGTGGAGCGATTACCGTTCACAGGTGACTCCGTTCGAGCTGAAGCAAAACCTAGAAACCCTATAAAGGCTTCGCCTAATGGCACTCGAGGATCGCGCGGTCGGGTTATCTGAGCTCGCACGTTTTGGTTTCGTAGACCTTAGCGGTACCGTCGGCAAACTAGATCAGCTAGTTAAGTTGGTTGGCGACTCCGGCCGTTCGGCACTTGCTTCGCTAGGCCTGGCACTCGACCCAGATCAAGCCTTGAACGCGCTGCTCAATTTGGCCGAAGCGCAGAACGCCAAGACCAAGGCCCTGCTGAAAAAAGAAGATTCGGCGAGGCGGTTGATTTCGGTACTCGGCGCTTCAAGCGCTCTGACCGACTTCGTCATGCGTCAGTCCGATCAACTTGAAGTATTTGAAAAGGCGCAGACTGGGCTTAGCGACGAGGCGCAGTTAAAGGCCAATTTGCTGGCTAGCGTCGAGGCGCACCTGGTGGCTGGGTTCGACCTGAATGATGTTTGGTCAAAGCTGCGAATCGCTTATCGTCGCGAGTTGTTGAAAATAGCAATTTTCGATTTGAATTCATCAGACCCGCAAGCAGCCCAACCTTTGGTAGCTGCGGCTCTTGCTGACATTGCTGCGGCCGCTCTTGAGGCTGGTTTGCTGGTAGCAAGAGCAGAACTGAAACTAACCAGCGAACACGGCAGTTTTACCGACGAAGAGATTGATTACACCGCGCTAACCGTAGTGGCCATGGGTAAGTGTGGCGCGCGTGAATTGAACTACATCAGCGACGTCGACGTGATCTTCGTAGCCGAATCAACTTCGACGGCGCTCGAATCTCAACGTGCTATTGAAATAGCAACCAAACTTGCCACAAGAATGATGCGCGCCATGGACGCTAACGCTAGTGAGCCAATGCTTTGGCAGGTTGATCCAAACCTGAGACCAGAGGGTAAGTCCGGGGCGTTAGTTAGAACTTTGGAATCGCACATCACCTATTACGATCGCTGGGCATCGAGCTGGGAATTCCAAGCTCTCTTGAAGGCCAGACCGATCGCCGGTGATTTGGTGCTTGGTGAAAAGTATGTTGCCGCGCTCGCGCCAAAAGTTTGGTCATCGGCAACGCGGGAGAATTTTGTTGAATCGGTGCAAAAAATGCGTGAGCGCGTCACTGATTTCATTCCTGCAAATGAGATTGACGCGCAAATTAAGCTTGGCCCAGGCGGGTTACGCGATATTGAGTTCACAGTTCAGCTTTTGCAGTTGGTGCACGGTAGGACTGACGAGAGCGTTCGCCAGCGCGACACAATTTCGGCGATTGCGGCACTTTCTGCTGGTGGCTACATTGGCCGCACCGAAGCCAATGAATTTTCTTCCGCCTATCGCTTTCTAAGGCTCTTAGAGCACCGAATTCAAATGGCCGAGATGCGCCGCACGCATTTAATGCCAAGCAGTGAGTCAAAGCGTCGCGCAATTGCACGAGCCATCAATCTCAAGCTGACCGCTGAGCAGCTCATTGAAAAATGGGAGGCCGTGAAGGTTGATGTCAGAGCACTGCACCAGAAAATCTTCTATCGACCACTGCTCTCTGCGGTATCTAAACTTGGCGATGATTCGCTTTCGCTCAGCGATGATCAGGTGCGCGATCGTCTACACGCGATTGGCTTTGTAGACCCGAAGGGCGCACTGGATCACATCGCGGCGCTCACCTCAGGTTTGTCAAGGCGAGCCGTAATTCAGAAGCAGCTGCTGCCGGTGTTGTTGCAGTGGTTCAGTGAGGGCAGTGATCCTGATTCTGCACTGCTGGCATTCCGCAGACTGAGTGAAGATCTTGGCGAGTCACACTGGTATCTCAGAATGCTGCGCGACTCAAGCGGTGCCGCCGAGCGCATGACACAGGTACTTTCGAACAGCAAACTTGCCACCGGGCTTTTCGAGAAGATTCCTGAGGCTGCCGCGTGGTTCGAAAGATCCGAAGATCTGCAACCAATTAGCGCGGCTGAACTCACCGAGGAATTTGACGCAATCATTTCTCGTCACGAACAAGCAGACGAGGCCGCCAACCTAATCCGTGTCATTCGCCGACGCGAAACGTTGCGTCTGGCGATGGGTGCGGTGCTTGGCGATCTGACTATTCAGCAGGTCTCGCAGGGGCTAAGCGACCTAACCTCTGGCTACCTACACGCCATGCTCGATGTCGCTACCGAAATGAGGGGCCTGGATTTAGCGGATCGTAGTGTTAGCGAGATTATTGATTTCGGCATTATCGCCATGGGTCGTTTCGGTGGCGAGGAGCTTGGCTTCGGATCTGATGCCGACGTCATGTTTGTCTACAAAACTAAGCCAGGCGTCGAAGGCCCGGTTGCGCAAAAAGTTGCCGAGCGCATTGTTTCGGAATTGAAGAGACTTTGCACCGACCAGGTGCTCGAGTTTGAAATTGACTCAGACCTTCGGCCCGAGGGAAAGAATGGGCCGGTTGCAAGGTCTATCGAGTCATATGCCGCGTACTACCAACGCTGGGCAAACACCTGGGAATCGCAGGCATTGCTTCGAGCACGGCCAATCGCCGGCAGCGCCGAGCTGCAAGAAGAATTCTTGAACCTGATCAATACCTACCGATACCCAAGTGAATTGGCCGAGTCGGCTATTACCGAGATACGCCGTATCAAGGCGCGTGTGGAAACCGAGCGTCTGCCACTTGGCGCCGACCCGAAACGTCACCTAAAACTTGGGCGCGGTTCGCTAAGCGATGTTGAATGGCTAGTGCAATTGATTCAGCTGCAACATGGTGCGCAGCACCCAAGCATCAGAACTCCGAAAACCATGCCGGCACTAGAGGCCTGTGTTGCCGAAGGTTTGATTGCCGAACACGACGCCCGAGTTTTGATCGAGGCGTGGCTGCTGGCCTCGCGCATTCGAAGTGCCAGTGTGCTTTGGGCGAATAAGCGCACGGATGTGTTGCCCACCGATCGCAAAGCACTAGAGGGCATGGCTCGAATTTTGGAGTATCCACGAGGCAGTGCCAGCGCACTCGAAGAGGACTACCTGGCGTTCACCAGACGCGCTCGCATGGTCTTCGAGCGGTTGTTCTACGCGGCAAAGTAAGTGGAAAATAGAAAACCCCACCAAGCGGTGGGGTTTTCTATTAGTTTGACTAAACGCCGTAATACAGTTCGAACTCGTATGGGTGAGGTCGAAGTGAAATCGGAATAATCTCCTTGGTGCGCTTGTAGTCGATCCAGTTCTCGATTAGATCCTTGGTGAATACATCGCCAGCCAATAGGTAGTCGTGGTCTGCCTCTAGAGCCTTTAGGCAGTCCTCTAGGTTGCCAGGAACCTGAGGAATCAACTTAGCTTCCTCTGGTGGCAATTCGTAAAGGTCCTTGTCAACTGGCTCGTGTGGCTCAATGCGGTTCTTGATTCCGTCGATACCGGCCATCAACATCGCTGCGAAAGCTAGGTATGGGTTTGACGATGCATCAGGAGCGCGGAACTCGATGCGCTTTGCCTTCGGGTTGGTGCCGGTCATCGGAATGCGAATTGCTGCCGAACGGTTACCTGCCGAGTAAACCAGGTTAACTGGAGCCTCGAAGCCTGGAACCAAACGGTGGAAGCTGTTAACGGTTGGGTTAGTGAACGCAAGAAGTGATGGAGCGTGCTTCAAGATTCCACCGATGTACCAACGAGCGATGTCTGAAAGACCGCCGTAACCTGATTCGTCGTAGAACAAAGGCTTGCCTTCCTTCCACAGCGACATGTGCACGTGCATACCTGAACCGTTGTCACCGAAAAGTGGCTTCGGCATAAAGGTTGCGGTCTTGCCCCAACGCTCTGCAACGTTCTTCACGATGTACTTAAACTTCAAGATGTCATCGGCAGCGCTTAGCAGGGTGTCGAATCTATAGTTAATTTCTCCCTGACCAGCAGTACCAACTTCGTGGTGGCTGCGCTCAACTTCTAGACCAACGGCTAGCAATTCGCTAACGATGTCGTCACGCATGTCGGCGTGCTTGTCGGTAGGAGTCACAGGAAAGTAACCACCCTTGTACGGAGTCTTGTTAGCAAGGTTTCCGCCCATTTCTTCGCGACCTGAGTTCCAAGCAGCTTCGTCAGAGTCGATGAAGTGCATTGAACCGTTCTGCTTGTATTCGTAGCGAACGTCGTCGAAGATGAAGAATTCTGCTTCTGGTGCAAAGAATGCGGTGTCGGCGATACCAGTGGTTGCCAGGTATGCCTGAGCCTTCTTAGCGGTCTGACGTGGGTCACGACCGTAGATCTCGCCATTGCGTGGGTTGTAAACATCGAACACCATGCAAAGAGTCTTCTGAACGCGGAATGCGTCGATGTAAGCGGTAGTCACATCTGGAATCAACTGCATGTCTGACTCGTTGATTGATGCGAAACCACGGATAGATGAGCCATCAAACAGCTGACCGTCGATGAAGAACTGTTCGTCGATCATCGAAGCAGGCAGGTTGAAGTGCTGCTGTACACCTGGCAGGTCTGTGAAGCGAACGTCAAGGAACTTTACGTCGTTGTCCTTGATGTACTTAACGACCTCGGATGCGCTTTTGAACATAGGGGTATCCCTTCGAGAGGTGGATTACGTGGCACTTCATTGGCCAACACCTGAAGTTTACCCAGACCAATGAGTCACTGATGGTCGATTTATGTTTCGGCCATGTAAAACATTTGACCTAGGCTTTGAGACATGACAGAAACCAGTAATTGGGCCGGAAAGCGCCTAGGGCTGCCGGAAAACGGCAGTGGCTCACTTGCCAAGGTAGGCCGTCGCGCCCTGGCTCTGGGGCTCGACTGGGCTTTATCGATGATGGTTTCCCAGGCATTTTTTGCCGGCGATGCGACCGCAACGCTGCTTGCCTACGCTCTGGTTCAGTGGCTAATGGTGGCCACGCTGGGGGCTAGTTTTGGCCAACTGGTCTTTCGCATGCGTGTGCGAAAGCTCGACGGTTCGCCGGTGGGCTTGGTCTCGTCGCTGGTTCGGGTTGGCCTAATTCTGCTGGTTATTCCGGCAACAATCTGGGACGCCGATAACCGTGGGCTCCACGATAAAGCGGCTAAGACGGTTTTGGTGCTGCGCTAAACCTAGCGACGCTGAGCGCGTAGCTTGGTTGGGTCCATTCCCTTTGGAATTGGAATGTTCATGCCGAGTGACTCAAGACGTTTTGCAACCACGCTGATTTCAGCACGATTCATCACTCGCTTCATTTTGTATAGCGAGCGTGAAAGATCAGGCAGCTTCACTGCTTCTGCATCGTTAGTGACATACAAAAGCTCAACCGGCGCACCAGGTGCTACGCGGTTTACCTTGCGACGCTCGTCTTCAAGCAAAAGCTTTACGCGCGATCGAGTGCCTTCTCCGATGAGCACAACGCCACCCGGGCCAATCGCGCGGTAGACGGCATCCTGGCTACGAGGATTAATGGCAACCGGCATTTCTGCCGAGCGCCAGCCACGGCGAAGTTGACTGCCCATGACAGCACCCACCGCACCAAACTGACCGGCAATTCGAGAGTAGGCTGCCTTTTCGGCCTTTCGACCCATCAGAATCATCACGCCCAGCACACCGAACATGATGCCGAGAATCGAAAATATAACTAGGTTCAAAACATTGCCGGGGAAAGCAGCTGAGGCAAATACCACCGCGGCAGCCACCACAGCAATAAAGATGACAATTGACCAAACCACCGATGATTTGTCTTCACGAGCGGTCAGTTTGTAGACCGACCACATTTGTGAAAGTTGACCCGGGGTTTTAGTGCTCTGGTTTGATGTTTTAGCCATTGTGTAAGCCTATCGTTTTGAAACTAGTGAACTGCTTGGCCGAAACCCTCGCGTGCCGCGGCTTCAGCAAGGTGCTGTAGGTTTTCTGGAATCGGCAGCCCCTTCTTTGCCATAGACCCTGCCCAAAGGCGGCCGGCGCGATATGAACTTCGCACCAGAGGGCCACTCAGTACGCCCAAGAATCCAAGTTCGTTTGCTTCTTCGGCCATCTCGGCGAATTCGGTTGGCTTTACCCAGCGAGTTACCGGGTGGTGTTTCGGTGTTGGGCGCAGGTACTGCGTGATTGTCAGAATATCCGTGCCGGCGTCGAACAGATCCTGCATGGTCTGCGAAATTTCTTCGCGAGTCTCGCCCATTCCCAGAATCAGGTTTGATTTGGTCACTAGCCCATACTTGCGTGCCTGGGTAATTACATCGAGCGAGCGCTCGTATCGGAATGCCGGGCGAATCTCTTTGAAAATTCGTGGCACGGTTTCGACATTGTGGGCAAAAACTTCTGGTCGCGCGTCGAACACTTTGCCCAGCAGTTCAGGCTTGCCAGAAAAATCAGGCACCAGAATTTCAACGCCGGTACCAGGGGATTGCTGGTGAATCTGGCGAATGGTTTCGGCGTATAGCCACGAGCCTTCGTCCTCTAGGTCATCGCGAGCCACTCCGGTAACGGTGGCATAGCGAAGATTCATGCTTTTCACCGATTCGCCCACACGTCGAGGTTCATCGGCGTCAAATGCGGCAGGTTTGCCGGTATCGATCTGGCAGAAGTCACAACGACGAGTGCATTGAGAGCCGCCAATCAAGAATGTGGCCTCACGGTCTTCCCAGCATTCAAAAATGTTTGGGCAACCGGCCTCTTGGCAAACGGTATGCAGGTTTTCTGTTTTAACCAAGTTCTGCAGGGCCTGATATTCTGGACCCATCTTTGCTGTGGTTTTGATCCACTCCGGCTTCTTTTCGATTGGCACCGAGCTATTGCGTGCTTCGATGCGCAGCAATTTTCGTTCGGGTTTTTGCTCGGTCAAAGAACTACCTTGCCAATCTGAGTCAGGTGTTTCTGCACAACTTCCGCGGCCATTGCGGGGGTGATTTCACGCCCTACCAGCTCAGAAATTGTGCTCGTTTTCGCGTCGCGAATTCCACACGCAACTATCGTGTCATACGGGTCAAGGGAATTATTGCAATTCAAAGCAAAGCCGTGCATAGTGGTGTGTTCGGCAACCCTGATTCCGATCGCGGCAATCTTCACATGAGTGTCGTCTAAGCGTGCCCAAACTCCGCTGCGACCTTCGACTCGTTCTGTGGCTAGACCGAATTCGGCAACCGTATCAATTAAAACTTGCTCTAGCCAGCGCACATAACCAACAACGTCGATTGGTTGGGGCAATTTCATGATTGGGTAGCCGACCAACTGACCTGGACCGTGCCAAGTAATTTTGCCACCGCGATCAACGTCGATCACTGGCGTGCCATCGACCGGTCGTTCCGAATCTTCAGTTCTTTTGCCAGCGGTGAAAACGCTCTCGTGTTCCAACAAAATCACCGTGTCATCTCGAGTGCCTGCTACAACCTGTTCGTGAACTTCACGCTGTAGCGCCCAACCCTGCTCGTAGCCAATGAAATTGGGGGCTAATCCGGCAACTAGGAACTCGGGCATTGGTCAATTCTAAAAGGTTGGTCTGTGCTGTTATCAACAGGTACGCCGGCCGGATTATTTCCTAGATCAAGGCTTGCTTGGCTTGGACCGTGAGCGTGTTTAGGCCGAATTTTCGAGGGGTGCGCAGGCACTCGATTCGTTTCACGACTCGTGGTTGGCAGTACCGAGACCAGGCTGGCGTTGATTGGTTGGTTGACTTCAATTGGCCATGGCGCAAAAACTGGACCATTCGCTTGAAGCCACATTACGTTGTTTTGCTATCGCGCAGCGGAGAAACATATCTGGCCCAAAGTTTTGAGCCGCCTGTTCGGCAGCAGGGGAACAAAACAGTTTGGCGACTCAAATATCTTTTGCTTTTAGCTATCCCGCTAAGTACGGGTATTTTCCTTTTGTGGCCGACACATAATCAGACGACACCTGCCGCAAAAATTGATCCGGCTAATGAGTCTTGCGTGAGTTTGCTGCAAAATGCCGATGCTGCTATCGATGCGTGGTTAGCAAACTCAGATACCGGGCGAGTCAAGTTCACTCAGCTTGAACAATTCGAACTCGGCGGAATACGCCAACTACAAGTTCTGGGTGAATGCGAGAACGAACAGCAAAGGTTCAAGGTGCAGTTGGCCAAGCAAAATCAAGTCTGGCACTTAAGCAAAACGTCCCGGCTAGCGAACTAGCCGGGACGTCTCGTAGAACTAATTAGATGCCAAGCACAGAGTCAAAGTTGGCATCTTCAAGGCGAGACTTCACGTCTACCAAGAAGCGGCTAGCATCTGCGCCGTCAACCAAGCGGTGGTCATAAGACAACGCAAGGTAAACCATGTGGCGAATCGAAATTGAATCCTGACCATTTGCGTCGGTCACAACAACCGGACGTTTGGTGACAACACCGGTTCCAAGAATTGCAACCTGTGGCAGGAATACTACGGGAGTGTCAAATAGTGCACCGCGTGAACCGGTGTTGGTCAAGGTGAATGTTCCACCGCCAAGTTCATCTGGCTTCAACTGGTTGTTACGAGTGCGTGCTGCTAGGTCGGCAATCTGCTGCGCAATCTGGGCAATGTTCAGGGTTGAGGCGTCGCGAATAACTGGAGTTAGCAAACCCTTTTCGGTGTCTACCGCGAACGAGATGTTCTCGGTGCCGTGGTACACAATGTTTTCGCCATCAACGCTGGCGTTCAACTTAGGGTGAACGCGAAGTGCTTCGGCAGCAGCCAGAGCAAAGAACGGCATGAAGTTGAGCTTGCCACCAGTTGCTGCAACGAATTGCTGCTGAACACGTGAGCGCAAGGCAGCAATCTTGGTTACATCTACCTCAACAACGGTGGTTAGCTGTGCGGTTGAAACCATTGATGCAACTGCACGCTCGGCAAGCACTTTGCGAAGGCGTGACATTGGTTCAGTTGTTCCGCGAAGCGGCGATGTTGCACCAGGAACGAACGGTGCAGCAGGAGCAGCAGCAGAAACTGGCGCGGCAACTGTTGCAGCGGGTGCTGTGGTTGCATTCATCACATCGTCTTTGCGAATGCGGCCACCGACTCCGGTGCCAATGATGCGTGAAAGATCGATGCCCGCTTCGCTAGCAAGTTTGCGAACCAGTGGTGTCACATAGCCGGCGTCAACCGAGGTATTTGAAACAGGTGCAGCAACCGGAGCTGGAGCAACCGGTGCAGCAACCGGAGCTGGAGCAACCGGTGCAGCAACTGGAGCTGGAGCTACCGGTGCGGCAACCGGAGCTGGGGCAACCGGAGCTGGGGCAACCGGTGCGGCTGCAGGCTCTGGGGTGGCAATCGGCGCTGGGGCAGCAGGAGCTTCAGTGGCTGGAGTTGCAGCAGGTGCGGCCGCCCCTGAACCTCCGCCAACGATTGCAAGCACTGCGCCGACCTGAACGGTTTCGTCTTCTTGAACCAAAATTTGCTCGACAACACCAGAAACTGGCGATGGTATCTCGGTGTCTACCTTGTCGGTCGAAACTTCTACCAGAGGTTCGTCAACAGCTACAGTGTCGCCGACCTTCTTCAACCAACGGGTTACGGTGCCTTCGGTAACGCTTTCACCTAGTGCTGGAAGTACTACTTGCTGACTCATTTACAGATGCTCCTTGTGGGATTTATAGGTTATGCGTGTGCGTGTAGAGGCTTACCGGCTAGAGCAAGGTGTGCTTCACCGATGGCTTCGTTCATGGTTGGGTGTGCGTGCACCAATGTGGCCACGTCTTCTGGGAATGCCTCCCAGTTGACAATTAGCTGCGCTTCACCGATTTGTTCACCAACGCGTGAACCGAGCATGTGAACGCCGATTACTGGGCCGTTATTGCGACGAATCAACTTGATGAAGCCGGCGGTGCCAAGAATCTGGCTCTTACCGTTACCGCCAAGGTTGTATTCGTAAGTTGAAATGTTTTCGGCGCCATACTTTTCAGCAGCCTTTGCCTCGGTTAGACCAACCGACGCAACTTCTGGTTCGCAATAAGTAACCTTAGGAATTCCGGTTTCGTCGATAACGGCAGGCTTTAGTCCAGCAATTTCTTCGGCGATGAAAATACCCTGTTGGAATCCTCGGTGTGCAAGCTGCAGGCCTGGCACAATGTCACCCGCGGCATAAACATTTGGCAGGTTGGTCTGTAGGCGTTCGTTGGTAAGCACGTAGCCGCGATCCATCGCGATGCCGTGTTCTTCATAGCCAAGGTTTGCGGTGTTTGGTCCGCGACCAACTGCAACCAAAAGCAAGTCGGCTTCAAGCTGCTCGCCGCTTTCAAGTGAAACAACGACACCGGTTTCGTTCTGAGTCACGCCCGAAAAACGAACGCCAAGTTTGAAATCGATTCCACGCTTTCGGAATGCGCGCTCAAGGCCCTTGCTGACCGCTTCATCTTCGTTAGGAACTAGGTGAGGGAGTCCTTCGATGATAGTCACCTCGGTACCGAATGACTTCCAAATCGAAGCAAATTCAACACCGATAACTCCACCACCAAGAACAATTGCCTTCTTAGGAACAAAGTTCAGCTGAAGTGCGTGCTCTGAAGTAATTACGCGACCACCGATTTCAAGACCAGGCAGTGAACGCGAGTATGAACCGGAGGCCAGAATGAGATTTTCACCGGTGTAGTAGTCGTTGCCAACCTGAATAGTCCTTGGGCCCGCCATGCGGCCTTCACCGGAAACCACGGTCACATTCTTTGACGAAACTAGGCCAGTCAGGCCTTTGAAAAGTCGATCAACGATTGAATCGCGGTAGCCATTCACCGCAGGCATGTCGATTGAATTGAAAGTTGCCTGAACACCAAAGTGGCTGGCTTCTTTTACGTTGTCTGCAATCTCAGCAGAGTGCAATAAAGCTTTGGTTGGAATACAACCACGGTGCAAACAGGTGCCGCCAAGCTTGTCTTTCTCAATTAAGGCAACGCTCTTGCCTAGTTGAGCCGAGCGAAGAGCTGCAGCGTAGCCGCCACTTCCTCCGCCAAGGATTACAACGTCAAAGTTGTGGTCAGCCACGTATTTCTCCTAAATAAGGGTTCGACAATCAATTCAAACTTTACTACGGCGCTACTTGGCGCCGGCCAGGCCGGCGGCTAGCGCTACTAAGGTGCGCAAAATCGCTCCGGTGCCGCCGCGAGGGGTGTAACCGTAGGCTGAGGCGCTGTTATCTGCCGGTCCGGCGATGTCCAGGTGTGCCCAGCTAATCTCGTTCGGCACGAATTCACGCAAAAAGTGCCCACCGACCAGCATTCCACCAGCGCGGTTGCCGATCTTCACATTGGCCAGGTCGGCGACATCCGACTTTAAAAGTGGTCGAAGCTCGTTTGGCAGGGGCATGTGCCAGACCAATTCGCCGGTCTTTTCGGCTGCCGCTTGTACCTTCTTTATAGCGTCGGTTTCACCCATCAAACCGGCGTAGCGATTGCCCAATGCAATTGTTGCCGCGCCGGTGAGGGTTGCCACATCGACAATAAGGTCTGGCTTGCTCTCGGCTGCAATCGAAAGACCGTCTGCCAAAACTAAACGACCCTCTGCATCGGTGTTTAAAACTTCTACGGTCTTGCCATTGCGAATTTTGATTACATCGTTTGGGCGGGTGGCTGTTCCAGAAGGCATGTTTTCAGCCAGACAAAGCCACGCGGTCGCCTTGATTGGCAAACCGAGCTTGGCAATTGCAACCAGAGCCTGGAATGAAGTTGCCGCTCCGGTCATGTCATATTTCATGCCGACCATCGACTCCGCGGGCTTTAGGCTCAAGCCGCCCGAATCGAAGGTGATTCCTTTACCAACAAGGGCAATGCTGTTTTTCGCGCCTTTGCCGCGGTATTCGAGTTTGACCAGGCGTGGTGGGCGAGAAGAGCCTGAACCCACGGCCAAAATTCCACCGAAGCCATCCTTGGCTAGCGCTTTTTCATCCCAGATTGTTGCCGAGATACCTAAGCCTTTAATCGCCTTTTGAACTTCCTTAACCATGCTGGCAGGGTAAAGCTCGTTAGGCGGAGTATTCACCAAATCGCGAGTTGCATTTACCGCAGCACTAAGAATTTCGATGCGTGAGATATCGGCTGGCGAAACTTTTTCTTCACAGAGCACAGTAATTTTTGAAAGTCGAGCTGGCTTGCTATTTGTTTTGCGCCCCGAATACTCGTAATTGCCTAGGGCAGCGCCTTCAAGAAGGGCAAGGGCTTGTTTAGCGTTGATTCCCGCGAGGTCAAATATCACTTCTTCAATGTTTCGAAGGTTTCTGATTGCTGCGCCACCGATGGCTCGATATTTGTCTTCGTCAAGTTTCTCAGCGCCGATTCCAATCAGAGCGAAAATCGCAGAATTTGGCGCTGCAACCTTGGTGAAGCTTTCAAGGGTCGCTGATGCTCCTAAGTGCTCTAGGTCATGTTTATTCAGGCTCGAGGAATCAATTTGAGATTTTGCCAGTTTAAGATTCTTGGCTACCTCTTTAACACCCAGCACCACGGCTAAGTCTTTTTTGAAAACAGGGGTCTTACTGCTGATAGAAAACTTGGTCATTCCTCAATGCTAAACGCCCGAGTTAGGATGGACGCATGAACCACGCAAGAAGGCTATTCAAGTACCAAGATGCCTTTGCCGATGTGCCAACTGGCTTGCATCTGCTTGCCGGCCTAACCGGATTCACCGACGCCGGCGCTACATTGAACCAACTTGCCGACCATGTATTTGCGAATCTCGAACACGAGCTTTTAGTTCAGTTCGATAACGACGAACTGCTTGACTACCGATCTCGCCGGCCCATCATGTTCTTCGAGCGTGACCACATTGAACACTACGAACCAGCAACGTTGGGTTTGTACCTTGTCTACGACGAATCCAACCAGCCGTTCCTTTATCTGCACGGATACGAGCCCGACTTTAAATGGGAAGCATTCAGCGAAGCTGTCATGGAATTGGTTGAAGAACTAGAGGTTGAAGATTTCACCTGGGTACATTCGATTCCGTTCCCAATTCCGCACACTCGAGCAGTAGGTGTGACCGTATCTGGTAACCGCCTCGACATTATTGATTCGGTTTCAGAATGGAAGCCGCAGACTCAAGTGCCGGGCAACGTATTACACCTTCTGGAATACCGACTAGGTCAAGTTGGACTACCAACTGTCGGCTATGTATTTTTAGTTCCGCACTACCTGAGCGAAAGCGAATATCCTCAGGCTGCCGTGGCTGCGTTCGAACAGATTTCTGCTTCAACCGGCTTGGTCTTCCCAACAGACGCACTGCGTGAAGAGGGCACAGAATTCTTAAAGAAGTTGAGCGAGCAAATCGAGAAGAACGAAGAGCTCGCAAAAATGGTTGCGAATCTAGAAAAAGGCTATGCAAACGAAAAGACCGGCCCGATTCGTGCACCAATTTCAAAACCGGTTACAAAAATGCCTACTGCTGAAGAGATTGCTGCAGAGCTTGAAGGATACCTGGCGACTCGTCGAAGAAATTCAGCCGAGGACTAAATTTTAAAGCCGTGGCCGATTCTGGCTTCGGATTCGCGCCATAACATTTCTGCTGCGTCGCTACTCGGAACCTTGAATATTCTTGGTTTGCCCCATAGCTCAAACCAACGTGGGGCCAGATAGTCGCCATTAGAAGATTTGGCAGCGGCCCAGATCGATTTGGCACCCAGTTTTGCGGAATGGGCAAACAAATATTCAGAAATTCGAATCAGTTTCGATCCATAAAAACTAGCTCGAGCAAATCCTGGGTGAGCAATCATCGATGCTTTTGAACTTGATGAGTCGCGAAGTCGTCTTGCTAATTCCTGTGCGAAAACGAGATTCATTAGTTTCGAATTTGCGTACGCGGAACCTCGGTCAAACTCTGCGAGTTCGAATTCCAGTTCACCCTTTCGGGCAACAATTGAAGAGACAGTTACCAGCTTGGCGTTTGGCGAACCCATCGGCCAAAGAAGTCTAGTTAGTGCAAAGTGACCGAGGTGATTCACGCCAACGTGCCACTCGAAGCCCTGAGCGGTCTGTTTATATGGGCGCTCTATCTTTGCGCCGGCGTTATTGATCAGAACATCCCAGCGCGAGATCGAATTTGCAAAACGTTGCACCGATTTCAAATCGGCGAGATCTAGCTGCGAAATATTAATTCGAGCGTCACTAAATTCTTTTCTGAGCTTTGTGGCAGCTTCGGTTCCGCGTTCGAGTGAACGTGCAGCCAGGGTCACTTCACAGCCTTCAGCCAAGGCATATCTAGCCACTTGCCAACCTAGGCCGGCGTTGCCTCCGGTGATGATCACGTGGGGTTGCATATAAGCAGGATAAACCTTTGCGAGAATAAGTCGGTGAAGAAAGTGCCGACCTTTTGGGTCATGTTCGCCGGGGCGTTCACTTATCTCTTAGCAGTCACAAACCGAAGCAGCCTAGGTGTAGCTGCGTTGCTTGCTACCGAACGCTTCGAGGTAAACGCAGCTGCACTTTCTACTCTGGCTGTTTCTCAGCTCGCGGTCTATGCGTTCATGCAAGTACCGGTCGGTATTTTGCTTGATCGATATGGTGCCAAGAAACTTTTAGTCTTTGGTTCGATAGCAATGTCGTTTGGGCAGCTATTAGTTTCGGTTTCTCAAACGCTCTCGTTGGCTGTCATGGGTCGCATGTTGGTTGGCCTCGGTGACGCTTTCGTATTCATCTCGGTGATCAGATTGGTCAATGGTTGGTACGAGGGTGGCAAGGCAACACGCGTTCAGCAATTGGTAACTAACATCGGTCAATTGGGTCAGGCTGTTTCGGCAATTCCATTTGCGGCATTGTTGCAATTCAGTGGTTGGCAAGTCTCTTTCTTCACTTTGGCAGCACTTTCAGGCGTCACCATTTTCGTCGGCCTCGTTTTCATCAAAAACGATCGCCAGGAACATGAGCACAATCAGCGGCCTAACGAAATAAAAATTGTGCTGGGATATTTGAAAGAGAATTTGCGCCACCCAGGTGTGCGAATGGCGTTTTGGGTGCACTTTACTTTGCAATCGGCACCTTCTGTTTTTAGTTTGCTCTGGGGTTATCCGTTCATGGTTCAGGCAGTAGGTCAATCACCTCAGATGGCCTCATTGTTGCTTAGCAGTTTCGTAATCGTTGGGTTCTGCATTGGGCCTCTGGTCAGTTCATTTTGTGCGCGATACCCCGTGCGTCGTTCGCTTTGGGTGCTAGGCAGTGGTGGCGCGGTGTTTGTGATTTGGTCGATCATCATCTTGCTGCCGGGAACGCCAGGCTTACCGCTCATCATTGCGCTCTGCATTGTTTTAGCCGCGGCCGGGCCGTCATCGATGATTGCCTTCGACTATGCCAGAACCTTTGTGCCAAAACAGAAGCTGGGTACGGCTAGCGGTGTGGTTAACGTGGGCGGATTCGTGGCAACTTTTTCGATGATGTTCATAGCCGGCCTGGTGCTTGACCTAGTTAAAGTGAATCGAGAGTCCGCGGGGGCAAGCGTCGAGCTCTACAGCATTGAGGGCTTCAAATGGGCCATGTTGGTTCAACTAGCGGTGATCATCCTCGGAATTTCCATGTTTTTATTGGAAAGGCGTAAGGCTCGAATCAAGTTGTTCCATGACGAGGGAATAAAATTGCGCCCGATTCGGGTTGTCCTAAGGGATCGAATCCGAGGCAAATTACGCTAAATAGCGCCAAATGCTCAAAGTTTTCGGTGCAGTGCCGCTATAATTTTAGGAAGACCCAGTCGTCCCTTTACAAAAGGACTTGACATGGGTCTTAGTAATGCCCGGAATTCTGCAAATAACTCAATCGAGTTTTTGCTGGGGGAAATGAAAGGTAGAGCGTGGCTAAGAACAATGCAGATTCAGGCAAGAAGCCTGGAATTTTTGCACGTTTCCGCAACAACGCTCAGACAGAGACCGCTTCAACAGTTAAGGAAACTCGCACCATTTCCACTTCAGCTAAGCCAGCCGCAAAACCTGCCGCCAAGAAAGCAGCGGCTAAGCCAGCGGCTAAACCTGCGGCCAAAAAGACTGCGGCAAAACCTGCCGCCAAGACTGCCGCCAAGCCTGCGGCTAAGAAGGCCGCTGCAAAGCCAGCCGCTAAGCCGGCTGCCAAGAAGGCCGCACCGAAAGCTGCGGCTAAACCGGTAGCGAAAAAGGCTGCACCGAAGGTCGCTGCAAAGCCAGCCGCTAAGCCGGCTGCAAAGAAGGCTGCACCGAAAGCTGCGCCTAAACCGGTAGCGAAAAAGGCTGCACCGAAAGCTGCGGCTAAGCCGGCTGCCAAGACCACTAAAAAATCTGCTGTTGCTGCCGTACCAGCGAACAAGGCTAAGCCTGCGAAGGCTTCGAAACTGCCTAAGGGCATGGATGAAGACGAAGAAGAAATCGATGATGCCGATGATCTCGAATCTGTTGAGGCAATTGTTGCTGAAGCCGCATCTGCTGTAGATATCGTTGCTGTTGAAGAAGAGGTTCACGAAGAAGAACCTGAAGAAGACAAGAGCAAAGAAAAAGAAATTGAAAATCTTGGCGGTATGGTTCTTTCGAACCGCGAAGAAGATGACATTCCTGCGCAAACCACAACCATTACCGGTGCAACCGCAGACCCGGTAAAGGATTACCTAAAGCAAATCGGTAAAGTTGCGCTGCTAAACGCGGAACTCGAGGTTGAGCTAGCAAAGCGCATTGAGGCTGGTTTGTTTGCCGAAGAAAAGCTCGCCACAGATAAGAAACTTTCAAAAGAAATGCAACGCGATCTTAAGTGGGTCGTGAAAGACGGTCAGCGTGCCAAGAGTCACTTGCTTGAAGCGAACTTGCGATTGGTTGTTTCTTTGGCCAAGCGTTACACCGGCCGTGGCATGCAGTTCCTAGACCTAATTCAAGAGGGAAACCTAGGCCTCATTCGCGCGGTAGAAAAGTTCGATTACACCAAGGGCTATAAGTTCTCGACCTATGCAACCTGGTGGATTCGCCAGGCGATTACTCGTGCAATGGCAGACCAGGCTCGAACCATTCGAATTCCGGTACACATGGTTGAAGTTATTAACAAGCTTGCGCGTGTGCAGCGTCAGTTGCTTCAGGATCTAGGTCGCGAACCGACCCCCGAAGAACTGGCTCGTGAACTAGACATGACTCCTGAAAAGGTTGTCGAAGTTCAAAAGTACGGTCGCGAACCAATTTCGCTTTCGACTCCGCTTGGTGAAGATGGTGACAGCGAGTTTGGTGACCTGATCGAAGACACCGAAGCGGTTGTACCTGCCGATGCGGTTGGCTTTACTATGTTGCAGCGTGAACTTGAGCGCATTCTTGATTCGCTGCACCCTCGCGAAGCGGGCGTGATTCGAAGCCGTTTCGGTTTGGGTGATGGTGTTCAGAAGACCCTGGATCAGATCGGTGAGGAGTTTGGGGTCACCCGAGAGCGTATTCGTCAGATCGAATCTAAGACAATGTCTAAGTTGCGCCACCCATCGCGCTCTCAGATGCTTCGTGACTATCTAGAAAACTAATCGTGATCTATCTGCCGGCTATTCTGATCGGACGATTAGTCCGATTAGCGGTAAGAATGGTTCGCCCCGGCGGCGGATCGGCATTGCCAGGTCTGGTGCTGAGCAAAATAGCGCCTGGTTTGCTGGCAAAAACTCTTAACAAGTTTCCAGATGGACTGGTGGTAGTTACCGGTTCCGCGGGTAAGTCCACGACTACCAAGATGCTGGTTGCTATTGCCCGAGAGCACGGCAAACAGGTATTCACCAACCCGTCCACCGCAAACATTGCGCAGGGTTTTTTCTCGTCAATTATTGAGCGCAGCGACATCACTGGCCGAATTGAAGGCGACGTTGCCATTCTTGAAATGGACGAAGGGCACGCAGCCGAAATCACCAAGCGCATTCGCCCTAGACAGGTCACCATTCTGAACGTCATGGAAGACCAGTTAGATCGATTTGTGGACCCAGCATTTGTTCGCGACAAACTCGCGCAGGTTGCAGCTCGCGCAAAAGACGCGTTGGTGTTGAACGCCGATGATCAAAACATTTTGCTTATCAATGAGCAGGTCAAACACTTAGCCACAAGTTGGTTTGGTTTGGCAGGGGAACTAATTTCGGCGACTAGGCACGGCTTGGGCACGGCAAAAACATATTTGCCACCTTTACCAAGACCGACCACTAACACTGAAATTTTGGCCGGTGAGAAATTAAGCGCAAGGGTCGCAGATCGCGTAGTTGAGTTCGAACTACCTAATCGTGGCATTCATTTTGCTCTAGATTCGGCTGCGGCATTGGAATCGGCAAGGCGTTATCTAGGTGAGGGCTTCGACGCTGAACTTGCTGCCAAGGTTCTTACCAACCTGCCGCCAGTGTTTGCGCGCGGCGAGCTAACCCAGGTAAATGGCGTCGATGTCGAGTTCATCCTGGTGCAGAACCCAATGAGCTTTCAGCTGAACCTAGATAACCTGCCGGCAGACCAAGAGCAGCTCATGGTGGCCATAGGTCGCGACGTGCACGATCCGTCGTGGCTGTGGACCGTAGATCTTTCGGCTCTCAAACGAGTAGACGTAGTGACCGGCTATAACTATGCCGAGTTGGCACTCCGACTTGCCTATGACGATATCCCTATCGATCAAGTCATACCCGAACTAGACCTAGCTTTAGAGAAGTTCTTTGGAATGCCTGCGCCAAAGAGTGGCCGTCGCACAGTGATTTTTTCGGCCGATGTAATGCGCCGAACTAGACGTGCTTTGGGTTTCACTTCGCCAGAGGCGGTGGGCAAGTGAAGTTAATCGCAGCCGCTCTTTACGCAGATCACCTAGACCTTAACGGCGATCAGGCAAACCTAAAAGTGTTGGCAAAACGCGCCAGATGGTATGGCATCGCACTTGAAATTATCGATGTTCAAAAAGGTCAAAACCTTCCAGCGGCCACCGATCTAATTTTTATCGGCCATGGCTCGCAGGCGGCTTGGCAAGAAGTGTCTGCCGACCTGGACAGTTTGTATGAGTCAATTCGTCAGCATATGGATAACGGCGGCACACTAATGGCAGTCGCTAGCGGCTATGAAATGTGCGTAAGCAAGGGCTTGATTTCTGGCGCTAATCACAAACAGCCTAGGGTCTCTAAGTTTGAAATTGCCGAGCTAGAGGGCCAAAAGGTTTTGGGATATCTCAACACCGAGAGCACGTTGCCGGTCGTGCAAAGACAATCAGGGGCATTGCTAACCATGCTCCATGGGCCATTCTTCGTAAAGAACCCATCAATCGCCGATGAAGTATTGCGCCGACTGTTAGAAGCCAAGGGTCACACTTTTGAACCGGCTTTCGTAACTGAAAAAGCCGGCCAATCGGCCGACTTTATCAAAGCTATGGTTGCCGACGCTTGGCAACTTGAAAGTGAATTAGCGCGCGAGTAGTTTTTCTGACTCGTCGTGCCAAGAGATAGCGATTGGCTCAAGAGCAGCGCGTTTCTCGTTTCCGTGGTGAGAGCAAAAAACAAGCTCACCGGTAGCAAGCTCAACACGAATGTAAGCCTGTGCGCCACAGATGTCGCAGCGGTCTGTAGCGTTTAGCCCGGCCTGTTTGCTGATCTGTGCTTCTGGCTCTAATGTTTCTGGTTGCATCTTGGTACCTTTCGTTCAGTCAATCTCAACACACGAATTGGATAATTCATGCCTGATAGGCACGAGTTTCGCTAACTGCGAATACTGCTGATTTAGGGCCTAACCGTGTCAGTACTAGGCTTTAGCGGCCTGGCAGTTAGCATTTTCAGGTGTCCAATGATTACAGCGCCCGCCATCTTTCTGTTCTAGAAGGTCTTGAGGCGGTTCGCAAACGCCCAGGTATGTACATCGGATCAACCGATAGCCGCGGTTTGATGCACTGTCTTTGGGAGATTATCGACAATTCGGTAGATGAGGCACTGGCGGGGCACGGTAATCGCATCGATGTGACGCTACACAAAGATGGCAGTGTTGAAGTTTCTGATAAAGCCCGTGGTATTCCAGTCGACATTGAACCCAAAACAGGTCTTTCTGGTGTCGAGGTGGTTTTCACCAAACTTCACGCGGGTGGAAAATTTGGTTCGGGTTCGTACGCGGCTTCTGGTGGTTTGCACGGCGTTGGTGCCTCGGTAGTAAATGCTCTTTCAGAGCGCCTTGAAGTTGAGGTTGATCGTGGCGGCAAAACCTATGCCATGTCATTTCGTCGAGGCGAGCCAGGAATTTTCGATGACACCAAGGGAATTAAGCCGGGCAACCCGTTCAAGCCTTTCGAAAAGAAGTCAGAGCTTCGCGAAATCGGCAAGGTGGCCAAGGGCGTCAGCGGTACTCGCGTTCGATACTGGGCCGATCCGCAAATTTTTATCAAGGATGCCGTCTTTGGTCTCGAAGAACTAACTGCCCGTGCTCGCCAGACAGCCTTTTTGGTGCCGGGGCTATCGCTTGGCATAGACGATGCTCGCGATGGCAAGTCGAATAAGCAGGAATTTAAGTTTGCCGGCGGCATTATCGAGTTCGCTGATTTCCTTGCAGCCGACCCAGCACTAACCTCGACCTGGCGCCTATCGGGTTCAGGGGCTTTTACCGAGACCGTGCCGGTGCTCGACGAAAAGACCGGAAACATGGTTTCAAAGGAAGTCGAACGAAACTGTGAAGTCGACATTGCGGTTCGTTGGGGAACAGGCTACGACACGACGGTCAAATCTTTTGTGAACATCATTGCCACACCTAAGGGCGGAACTCACATTCAGGGCTTCGAGCAATCCCTGTTGAAAACATTGCGCGCTCAGATCGACGCCAACGCGCGAAAGTTGAAGCTGGGCAACGACAAGGTTGAAAAAGAAGACATTCTTGCCGGCCTAACCGCGGTAGTAACCGTTCGATTGGCCGAACCGCAATTCGAGGGTCAGACCAAGGAAATCTTGGGTACCCCGGCAGTGAAGAACATTGTTGCCAATGTCGTAGCAAAATCGCTGAACTCAAGACTGACCAGTGGTAAACGCGATGACAAAGCACAGTCGGCGCTGTTGCTTGAAAAGGTCGTAGCTGAGATGAAGTCGCGCATTAGCGCGCGAAGCCACAAAGAAACTCAGCGTAGAAAGAACGCTCTAGAGAGCAGCTCGCTGCCAACCAAGTTGGTCGATTGCCGAACCGGTGAGACCGAGGTCTCTGAACTTTTCATCGTTGAGGGCGACTCGGCGCTTGGTACTGCAAAACTCGCACGGAACAGCGAGTATCAAGCTCTATTACCAATTCGCGGAAAAATCTTGAACGTGCAGAAGGCTTCGATCAGTGACATGCTTTCGAATACCGAGTGCGCCTCCATCATTCAAGTGATTGGTGCTGGCTCGGGTCGAACCTTCGAACTAGACGCCGCGCGCTACGGCAAGGTTGTGCTCATGTCTGACGCCGATGTCGATGGCGCCCACATTCGCACTTTGCTGCTTACCCTGTTCTTTAGATACATGCGCCCACTCGTTGAAGCGGGCCGTGTTTTTGCAGCGGTACCGCCACTGCACCGAGTTGAAATTATCAACGCCGGCAGTAAGGCAAATGAGGTCGTTTACACCTACAGCCAGGCCGAGCTTGAAGAACTTTTGAAGAAACTCGAAAAGGCAGGCAAGCGCTATAAGGAACCGATTCAGCGCTACAAGGGCCTTGGTGAAATGGACGCTGATCAGTTGGCAGAGACCACCATGGATAAATCGCACCGCACCCTGAGACGCGTTCGCGTTGAAGATGCTCAGGCGGCCGAGACAATGTTTGAACTATTAATGGGCAACGAAGTTGCTCCACGTCGTGATTTCATTATCGAGAGTGCCGACGGCTTCGAGCGCGAACGCATCGACGCTTAATTGTTCTTACTTGTGCTGACTAGCTAAGTCGGTGACCAATAGCACCAAGTTGTGCCGCTGCCTTGCTACCTGAGGCGTCACGCTTGCTAAGTTCGCCTGGCAGTTCCGTAGGTTTTCCATCCCCAGTTAGCGCAATTGGGTCTACGGCACCTACCCAAGCAAAGTAGAGCTGGTCTTCATTGCGAATAAACTTCTGAGCTCGAACACCACCGGTCGCGCGCCCCTTGGCGGGGAATTCCTCGAGCGTAGTTACTTTAATGCTGCCAGCATCAGTTCCGGCAAGCGCGTTGCTGTTATTTGCCGCGGTGATTGCGATGTTTTCCACCTCTGCCTTGGCCACACCGAAGGCAATTGCCTGGATAGAGTCGCTCAACTTAATTCCGGCAATACCGGCAGCTCCGCGACCCTGAGGCTTAACCACATCTGCCTGGAAGCGAAGCAACTGGGCGTCAGCGGTCACAAAAACCAATTCGTCTTCGTCGGTGACTAGGTCGGCACCGACTACAAAATCGCCCGGTTTTAGTGAAATCACGTCGAACTCGGCCTTTGGAGCAAAGTCTGCACTTAGACGCTTGACCACTCCTTGCGCTGTGCCCATTGCAATCGAGGTGTTCTCATTGAGTTCAAATACGTTTAGCACATTTTCTGACTTCGGTAGGCCCAAGAAGCTATTAGCCGAAACCATGCTGCCCAAATCGAATACATCGTTCAGAACCGGAACATCGCCAACGTGAATACGGTGCATGACTCCGGTATTGGTAATGAAGCCGATGTCTGATCGGGTTGAGGTAGCAATTACAGTCTTAATGGCATCGTGCTTTTTACGCTTGGTAGGCGCCGCTGCCTCGGTGTCCCAGACATTGGTCTTACCGACCATTCCAGAGGCGGTGTAGACAATCACGCAAGGCGTGTCAGCCAACTCTGCACTTACCGTCACGGCTTTGGCGGTGGTGAGTGGTTTTGCTTCTTCGAAGTCGCTTATGAGAGTTGTTCTGCGGTCGTCACCATACTTGTCGGCAACTTCTGCTAGTTCGCTGCTTACCAGTTCACGCAATACTTCTTCGGACCCAAGAATTTTCTTCAGTTCTTTGATCTCTTTTAGAAGTGTCTCTTTTTCAGTCTCGAGCTCAATTTTAGAGAACTTGGTTAGTCTGCGAAGTCGAAGTTCAAGAATGTATTCCGCCTGAATTTCACTAAGGTCAAATACCTTCATTAGTTTTTGTCGAGCTTGGTCAACTTCGTCGCTGGCGCGTATTACTTGAATAACCTCGTCGATCGAAAGAATTGCAATAAGCAAACCCTCGACCAGGTGCAATCTGGCCTGGCGTTTGCCTAGGCGGTTCTCGCTTCGGCGCCTGGTCACTGTGATTCGGTGAGCCAGGTAGACGCCCAACATGTCACGAAGCCCTAGGGTTTGCGGACGACCATCAACCAACGCAACGTTGTTTATACCGAAGCTGTCTTCCATCGGTGTAAATCGATAAAGCAGATCTAGTACTACCTGAGGGTCGAAACCGGTCTTTAGTTCAATAACCAGTCGCAGACCGTTAGCACGGTCGGTTAGGTCGGTGACATCAGCGATGCCTTGCAGCTTCTTCGAGTTAACGCCATCTTTGATCTTCTCGATGACCTTTTCTGGGCCGATCAGATAGGGGAGCTCGGTGACAACTAGGCCTAGCTTGCGTGGCGAAACGCTTTCGATAGACACGCGAGCGCGAGTCTTAAAGCTGCCCTTGCCGGAATCATAAGCTTCGATAATTCCGTCTAGCCCCATAATGATTCCACCGTTTGGCAGGTCTGGACCGGGCACATGCTTCATAAGTTGTTTAGTAGTTGCGCTTGGGTTCGCTAGCAAGAAGCGCGCTGCGCTTATAACCTCGCGCAGGTTGTGCGGTGGCATGTTGGTGGCCATGCCAACCGCGATACCCGATGCGCCATTGACCAGAAGGTTAGGGAAAGCTGCCGGCAGTACTTCTGGTTCGGTTAGCTGGGCGTCATAGTTTGGTTTGAAATCAATAACATCTTCGTCAAGTCCCTCGTTCATCAGCATCGATGCGGCCGAGAGGCGTGCTTCGGTATAGCGAGCGGCTGCCGGGCCGTCGTCAAGGCTGCCGAAGTTTCCGTGGCCGTCAATCATTGGCACACGAAGTGAGAATGGTTGGGCCATGCGAACTAGGGCGTCATAAATCGCGCTATCACCGTGCGGGTGTAGCTTTCCCATAACTTCACCGGTTACACGAGCCGACTTCACGTGACCACGATCCGGGCGCAAACCCATTTCACCCATTTGGTAAATGATGCGTCGGTGAACTGGTTTTAGGCCGTCGCGTGCATCTGGAAGTGCACGCGCATAAATTACCGAGTACGAGTATTCAAGAAATGAATCCTGCATCTCTTGCGACAAATCAATGTCAACAATGCGTTCTTCGTTTACTGGTTCCTTGCTCATTTACTTTCTCGGTGTTCATACTTGCCTGTGGCAGACTATCCTTATGATGCTACCTTCGGTTCCAAAATCCCTCGGGAGGCTTTCCGATGTGTTCATCTCGGCACTTGGATCAATTACCGGCAAGCACAATAGATTGGCGCTACCGAAATCCTCAAAGACTTGTGTGGTTCTGGTTGATGGCCTGGGAACTAAGAATTTGGAATATCGTGCTGGCCACGCTCCATTTCTTGTTGAGGCGCTAAAGGCATCTAGTTCAATAAGTTGTGGATTTCCAAGTACCACGGTCGCCAGCATCGCCAGCTTTGCCACCGGGTTGCGTGCCGGTCAACACGGCTTGGTCGGTTATCAAATACTCGATTCAAAAACTCAACTGCCGCTTAACGTACTTACCGGAATGACGACCG
>JBEGRY010000009.1:0-29011 GCA_041180265.1 Actinomycetota bacterium
GCATCGAATGCACATCACGTTGTTCAACGGTTCGGTTTGCAGCGACAAGTGATTGAGCCATAACCTGCCCGCCAAAAACACGGCCGTGTGGCATCCATTGACTTGGGCCAACGAACCGATCTTCGCTGGGATTAGCTGACTGCACCGCTTGAAGATCTAGCGTTGTGATCATTTCGCTAAGTGGATTGTCTGGAATTGGTACGGTCAAGACTCTGCTCAATTCTTCGAGCAACTTTGCCCGACACAGGCTAGTTTAGACAGGTCATGATTAACCCATTTGTTTTGGTCGATGAGCAGTCTGCTGTTGATCTGCAGTCATTTCTGAACCGTGCCCGTCGCCTCGACCCTGAAGGCATGGTGCGATTGCGCGCATTTGGTGAAGTTCTGGCAGCGTACGTAGCCCCAATTTTTGCAGGCAGCCTGATGGACTCTGGCCCAACGGTTTTAGGTTTGCGCACGAGCGAACTTGCGGCCCCCGCGGAAATTGACGTTGTAGTTCCGATTGCTGCCATGCAAGAACGCCTGGCTCGACTACTTGACTCACCTGACACAAAAGAATTCAAGGTTCAGCTGGTGGAATCGGCCCGCGCACCTTGGGCGGGAATCTCACCACCGCGCCAGGGTTGGGTAGCCATGGGCTCTATTAACGAAACTCGCTTGACTCAGGTTGCCCGCGACGGAATCGCCGAAGTTGCTGCTGCAATTCCGGAATCTGTGGGTGGGCCGATCGCTGCGCGAATTCGCGGCGAGGTTTGGGGCAGGGGAATTGACCTTGAATCCATGGTGCCTACCGGTGCAGCTTTTGCCGCAGCTGGTCTGGGATTCCTCACTGAGAACGAAGAGGTTGGCCTGTTTCACGCTGACGGTTGGATTCGATTGAGCAGCATGCATGGCCACGTGCTGGCAAAATCTGCACAGCGTTTCTAATCGTCGTAAGTGTTTAGCATCGCGGTTGCTGCGCGATCAAGGTAAGCCCAAAGCTCTGCGTCTTGAAGTTGCGGCAAATTAAGCGAGTCGACGGCAGTGCGCATGTGCAGTAACCAGCGCTCTCGTGCCTGCGGGTTAATTTTGAAAGGCTGGTGCCGCATGCGAAGCCTCGGGTGGCCACGCTCTTGTTGGTAAGTGTCAGGCCCACCCCAGTACTGCTCTAGAAATAGTTGAAGTCGGCGAGCTGCTGGCGCTAAATCTTCTTCTGGGTACATCGGGCGCAGAATTTCGTCGTCCACCACGCCTTGGTAAAACTTATTTGCCAGCTTTTCAAAGGTTGCCGAGCCGCCAACCAATTCAAAAAAGTTCCCGCCAACGGGTTGACCCGATGCCGTTCTTATTCTGACCGGTTCAACTTTTCCGGCCTCTTCGAAACGGTTTGCCAATTACTCTTTCCCAGATTTCTTTTGGGAAGAGTTGCCAACTCGAAGAATCTCGCCATTGCGCACGTACCAGAGGGTTCCGGTTACATCTCTAACCTGAGTGACTCTCAGCCCAACGTTTTCTACCGTGCCGCTTGCTTCACCTAGGTCGACGCGATCACCGACGCCGTATTGATCTTCAAAAACAATGAACAATCCAGCAATCATGTCTTTAACCAGGTGCTGTGCACCAAAACCTAGGGCAGCAGCAAGTACTCCGGCACCAGCTATCAGGGCACCCACCGCGATGCCGAGTTCGCTCAAAATCGCCGATAGGGCAAGAGTAAAAATGCTCCAGGTGATTAGGTTGCTAAGTACCGAACCCATGGTGCGTGCACGTGCTACCACGCGAGCGGCTACCAATTCTGAATCAACCGGCTTGGCGTTCTTATGGTTCGGGGCATTCACAATGCCTTTGACCACGCGCTTAACCGAAATCAAAAGCAACGCTCGCAACCCAACCGCACCAACAGCAATTAATGCAATACGAATCAATGTGTGCCAGTCATTCCAAAACTGAACTAATGCTGTGCTGTCAAACATGATTAACCTTCCAGATCACGCTCTTGTGCCTTAATGGCACGTTCAACATTTGCCAAGTTCTCTACCAAAATTCTGCGTAGAGCTGGTACGGCATTAATCTCATCTTTCGCAATCCATTTTGCAGTCTCATCAGCCAGCGCTTGATTGGCGAGTGGCAGTGGATAGAGGTTTTCCATCAGGTATTCGGCAATTTTGAACGTGTAGTCGTTCCAAATTTGTACCGCTGATTCAAAATAGTGCGAAACGTATGGGGTTAGCAGGCTAGCGTCATGTACTCGAACGAAACCAAGGCTTGCCGAATCAACTAGAACATTCGAAAGCTCGTGCGTCTTGGTTAGTAATTGCCAAGCGTTTGCTTTGGCGATTGCGGTTGGTAGCGCTGCCTTTGCACCAGCCGCAGCCTTTTGACCATTAGCAGTGTTGTCTTTGGCTAGAGCCGCATCAATCTCGGTTTCGCTAATCGCGCCAGCAGCAGCCAGACCGCCAATTAGATCCCAACGCAGGTCGGCATCGATGGCTAGACCTTCAAGTTTCTGGCTGCCATCGAGTAAGCCCTTCAGCGCTTCAACGTGATTGCGGTTAGAAGCGAACTGTGCGAAGAATTTTGTGAACTGCAGTTGCGCGTCAGAACCGGCTTCGGCATTTCGTGCCAGTAATAGCAAGGAGTCGGCAACCTGTTGACTGGTTTCATTACGGAATGGTTCGGCCACATAGAAGTTAACCGTAGTCAGCAACTGACGCAACAGAGTCAGCATGGTGGTTGACTCAGTCTCTTTGGCGATGTTACCTAGCACCAACTTAATGAATTCTCGCGGGCTAGTCTCGGCATCTCGGGTTGCATCCCAAGCCGCACCCCAAATAAGGGTTCGGGCCAATGAGTCTTCAAAATCGGCTAGGTGGTTTATCGCTGTCGCCCATGACTTTTCGTCTAAGCGAATTTTCGCATAGGCCAGGTCATCGTCGTTAAGCAGAATCAAATCTGGTCGCGGCAAGTCAACAAATTCGGCAACCTCGGTTTTAGGCCCCGCAACGTCTAACTCATGTCGCAGAGTGCGTTGCAATTTGCCATTTTGCAAAGTGTAGAAACCAATCGCCATGCGATGCGGACGAATCGTTGGTTGCTCTGCAATTGCGGTCTGCACCACGGCGAAAGAACTGATTTTGCCGTCTTGCTCAATGACTTCAGGTCGCAGGGTATTTACACCGGCTGTTTCTAGCCAAACCTTTGACCAGCTCTTAAGTTCGCGGCCCGAAGTTGCTTCTAGCTCAACCAAAAGGTCAGAAAGTTCGGTGTTTGAGTAAGCGTGCTTTTTGAAATATTCACCAACACCGGCCAAGAATTTGTCTTGACCAACCCAGGCAACCAGTTGCTTTAACACCGAGGCACCTTTTGCATAGGTGATTCCGTCAAAGTTGACTTGAACGTCTTCTAGGTCTCGAATCTCGGCGACAATCGGGTGAGTTGAGGGCAGTTGGTCTTGACGATATGCCCATGACTTTTCTAAAGCTGCGAAGGTTGTCCAGGCACCTTTCCACTCGGTGGCTTCTGCGGTTGCGAGGGTAGAGGCATACTCGGCAAATGACTCGTTTAACCAAAGGTCGTTCCACCACTTCATTGTGACCAAGTCACCAAACCACATGTGGGCCAACTCGTGTAGGATCGTCACAACTCGACGTTCGCGAATGGCATCGGTTACTTTCGAGCGAAATACGTAAGTCTCGGTAAAGGTAACCGCGCCGGCGTTTTCCATGGCACCCGCGTTGAACTCGGGCACGAATAGCTGATCGTATTTTTCGAACGGATACGGAACACCGAAAGCAGTCTCGTAGAACTCGAAACCTTCGCGGGTCTTTTCAAAGACGTAGTCGGCATCCATGTACTCGGCCAATGAGGCGCGACAGAAAACACCGAGCGGAATCACTCGACCACTCGAACTTGTGAGTTCGCTACGTGTTTCTACGTAAGGCCCAGCGATTAATGCGGTTATGTAGCTTGAAATTCTGGGGGTAGGGGCAAAGTTCCAGATTGCCCTTTTGTCATCTAGCACCTTTGGTGCGGGGCTGGTTTGGTTGCTGACTACTTTCCAGTTCTTCGGCGCAGTGATGTTGAACTGAAAAGTTGCCTTTAAATCCGGTTGCTCAAAGACTGCGAACACGCGACGTGAATCCGGCACCTCGAACTGGGTGTAGAGATACACCTCACTGTCTACCGGGTCAACAAAACGGTGCAGGCCTTCGCCCGTGTTCATGTAGTAAGCCTTGGCCTCGATCACGAGTTCATTTTGCAATGCTAGGTTGGGCAGCTGAATTCTGGTGCCGTCTGAAACCTGATCAACCGCAAGTTCCGCACCGTTAAGCACGACCTTGGATACCGAGCGGGTGATTGCGTCGATGAAGGTGCTGGCGCCAGCCTGTTTGGCGCTGAAATTTACCTTTGTAATCGAATCAAAAGTTTTATCGCCAGTTGTTAGGTCTAGGTGAATTTCATATGAACTCACGTCAATCAAGCTTGCGCGTTGTTTTGCTTCGATTCTGGTTAGGTTTTCGCCCGGCATTTTGCTCCACTGGTTTGATAGTTATAACGCCAGCCTAATCTGCTCGATACGTGCGCGATAATAGAGGTATGGGGATCGGGTTTGTGAGTGCACTTACCGCGCCAAGCCAGAGCATGGCGTTGGCGGAAATCGGTCTGGCCCTGTTAGTTCTGGGAATTGTGGCATTCATTGCAGTGGCCATCAAAGTATCTGTGGTTCCATTCTTCTTGATTATTGGGTTACTGCTGGGCAAAGGCGGCATCGCCCCATTGCACTTTGGTGAAAACTTCTTAAATACCGGTGCGCAGCTAGGTGCGATCTTGCTTTTGCTAATGCTTGGACTCGAACACAGTGGACCAAATTTAACAGCCGCTTTCCTAGAGCGTAAATCAATTGGATTAATTGACTTTCTTCTAAATGCTCTGCCCGGGGCACTCATTGGATTTTTGCTTGGCTGGGGTTCCCTAGGAGCAATCGTGCTTGGCGGCATCACCTACGTGAGCTCATCAGGAATCGCATCTCAGATGATGAAAGAGACCGGTTGGCAACGCTCAGAAGTTTCGCGCCGTGTCACTACGGTGTTGGTGGTAGAAGATCTTGCCCTTGCTCCATACCTACCTTTGCTAGCCACTTTGGTTGCCGGTGCGGGATTGATTGCTGGTTTCGTTTCAGTGACTGTGGCATTGTTTGTGACTGGCATCGCATTGTTGCTTTCATTCCGCGGTGACAATTTCTTGACTCGAGTACTTAACGCAAATGCACAAGGAGCTTTGCTGCTGACTGTTTTTGGTGCCGCTCTATTTGCCGCGGGCGCGGCCGAGATGATTGGTTTTTCCAGCGCGGTTGCGGCCTTCTTGGTGGGCTTAATTTTGACTGGTGAGGTAGCCACTCAGGTTCGCCTGCGACTTTCGCCACTGCGCGATCTATTTGCTGCGATTTTCTTTTTGTTCTTCGGTCTTTCGGTTGACCCGAAAGATATCTTGCCGGTGCTGCCACTGGCATTGCTCTTGGCTGCATTGGGAATTGCCGGAAAGCTCTACGTGGGATGGAACATCGCGCACGACATGTCCGACCCTTCGGCCTGGAAGCGCGCCGGAGCATTCTTGGTTCCGCGTGGCGAATTTTCAATGGTCATTGCCGGACTTGCCGCCAGTACGGCATTTGGCATGCAACTTCAGGCCTTGACCCTCACATACGTTTTGATTACCGCAATTGCCGCATCGGTGTTGCTACGGATTTTTAGAAGCAAGTTAGAGAAGGCCTAAACTACAAAAATGCGAATCCACATTGCTACAGATCATGCCGGTCTTGAACTAAGTCACTTCTTAATTCGTGAACTAACCAAGCAGGGTCACGAGGTTTTTGACCATGGGCCAACTGAATACGATCCGCTCGACGACTACCCAAGTTTCTGCATCAACGCGGCGCTAGCTGTTGTTGCTGATGCGCAGGCCGGAGTTCAGGCATTGGGAATTGTTCTTGGCGGTTCAGGGAACGGCGAACAGATTGCCGCCAACAAAGTTAAGGGAATTCGCGCGGCACTGGCTTGGAATGAATCAACTGCCAAGTTGGCTCGGGAACACAACGATGCAAATGTAATTGCGGTTGGAGCGAGGCAGCACTCCCAAGAGGAAGTTCTGCGCCTGATCGAGTTGTTTATTGGTGAACCATTCAGCAACGACGAACGACACGTTCGTCGAATTGGCAAAATCGCGACCTACGAACAAACCGGCGACATTTTATAGACAATGCCCGAGGGTCACACCGTTCATCGAACGGCAAATCAGTTCAATCAGCTCTTTGCTGGGCAGATGGTTTCAATAACCTCGCCGCAGGGCAGATTTCGATCTGGCGCAAAACTTATTAATGGCTCGGTGCTTCACAAAGCTCGAGCAATCGGAAAACAACTTTTTCTGGAATTCGAAAACGGGCTTAGTCTTCGAATTCACCTTGGTATTTATGGAAAATGGGCGTTTTCAACTTTTGAAACCAAGAACCCGCCGGCTCCAATTGGTGAAGTGCGGGCACGTTTTATAGCTGGTAACCAGTTCGCTGACTTGCGCGGTCCAACCGTGTGTGAAGTTATGAATTCTGAAGAGATTTTTGTCGTTGAAAAACGCTTGGGCCCAGACCCGCTTCATTCTGACCCCAAAGGCACGCTGCAGCAGCGCTTTATCGATCGGGTTAGTGGCTCGAAAACGGCGATTGGTCTTTTACTGATGAATCAAGAGGTCGTCAGTGGAATCGGAAACGTCTATCGTGCAGAGTTGCTATTCCGAGCTGGAATTGACCCGCACACGCCAGGCAATCGTATTTCTGAAGAGAAACTCGTGGAGCTCTGGCGCGATGCCCGAGACTTGCTGAAAGTTGGCGTAAAAACTGGGTTCATGATTACGCGCGATGAACTGCGTAGCAAAAATCCAAGTAAAGAAGACCGGAATTACATCTATAAAAGGGAAGGCCAGCCCTGCAGACGTTGCGGAACCAATATTTCGATTGAGCTAATGGCCGGCCGCAAACTTTATTGGTGCGTTGGCTGTCAAAATTAGGATTTCTCTTGGAGCGGGCGACGAGAATCGAACTCGCACCATCAGTTTGGAAGACTGAGGCTCTACCATTGAGCTACGCCCGCGTGTAGCAACCAACCTATTCTATGGGATAGAGTATTCAAGGTTGTTCAAACGACCGGGGTGTAGCGTAGTGGCTAGCGCGCCTGCTTTGGGAGCAGGATATCGCAGGTTCGAGTCCTGTCACCCCGACCAAATTGTTGAAATAAAAATTGGCTCGTCTTCGAATTGAAGGCGGGCCCTTTTCAGGAGAAGAGCCCTTGAAAACTGCTGTAGATCGCATTAAGCCAACTCGCGCGAAGATCACCATTGAAGTAACTCCCGAGGAGTTTCGCCCAAGCATTGATCACGCCTACGAGCACATCGCAGAGAGCGTGAACATTCCAGGTTTCCGCAAGGGAAAAATCCCGGCTCCGATTCTTGAGCAGCGCGTTGGTCGCCCAGCGATTCTTGCGCACGCAATCAATGACGGTCTAGACACTGTTTACCGTCAAGCTCTAGAAGAGACCAAGCTTCGCCCATTGGGTCAGCCGGCTGCAGATATTAAGCAGAGCCCGGATGAGAACACCTTCGAAGGCAACCTAATTGTTGAAATCGAAGTAGAGGTTCGCCCAGAACTAAACCTTAAGGAATACAAGGGCCTAAAAGTAAAAGTTGATGACGTTAAGGTCGAAGCTAAAGAAGTTGACGAAGAGCTTGACGCACTTCGTGCTCGCTTTGGCAGCCTAAAGACCGTAGAGCGCGCAGCCAAGAAGGGTGATTTCACCACTATCGACCTAACCGCGAAGATTGGCGAGACCACCATTGATTCAGCCCAGAACATTTCTTACGAAATTGGATCGGGTAACTTGCTTGATGGCATTGATGAGGCGCTAGACACCCTTACCGCTGGGGAATCAACCACATTTAAATCAAAGCTTGTTGGTGGCGAAAAGGCGGGTCAAGAAGCTGAAATTTCAGTGACTCTCACTGCTGTTAAAGAGCGCGAATTACCAGCGGCTGACGACAAGTTCGCACAGCTAGCTAGCGAATTTGACACCATCGCAGAGCTAAAGGCCGACATCGAAAAGCAGGTTGCAGGTGCTAAGAGCTACGGTCAGGGCATTCAGGCTCGAGAACTACTAAGCGACAAGCTGCTGGAACTTATCGATGTGCCGGTTTCTGAAGAGCTAGTCGAGGCAGACGTAAATCGTCACCTTGAGGGCGAGGGTCGTTTGCAAGACGACAAGCACCGTGCCGAAGTTCTTGAGCAGAGCACTCGTTCATTCAAGGTTCAGATGTTGCTTGATGCAATCGCCGAAAAAGAAGACGTGCAGGTTGGCGAGCAGGAACTTATTCAGTACCTGGTTCAGGCGTCGCAGAACTACGGCATGGCGCCGAATGACTTCATCAAGGTGATCAGCGAGCAGGGGCAGGTGCCAATGTTTGTTGCTGAGGTAGCACGTCGCAAGGCACTAAACGTTGTTCTAGATGCTGCCGAAGTCACCGACTCAAAGGGCAACAAGGTTGACCTTTCAGCATTTAGCAAGATGGACGTAGTCGATGACCACGCTGGTCACGATCACGACTAAGCAGATTTATCTAAAAGACCCCGCTTCGGCGGGGTTTTTTATTAGTAGTCTGAAATTGAAGCAACCGGGGGAGTTGATTTAAATGGCTAAGGTCCAGAAGCATCACGTTATTAATGGATCGATTGCGGCAGTAGTTGCGGTCGCAGTATCGCTGGCTGCATGGCTAGTAGTGCACTCTGGCATTGCATCTTCTAGTGCCGCATCAGCCGGCACCTATGCCTGCTTCAAAAATGCCTCGGGTCAGGTTTATTTGCGTGAGAAATGCAAGTCTGGCGAAAAACGCGTATTGATCAATGGCACCGGCCTGCAGGGTGCTCGCGGTTATTCAAACTTTGAACTCGCTCAACAAAATGGTTTTACCGGCACTGTCGCCGAATGGTTGAAGACCTTGGTTGGCCCCGCGGGGTCTTCGGGTTCAGGTTCATCTGGCGCAACCGGAGCAACAGGTTCGACCGGCCCTGCGGGACCAACCGGACCTAAGGGTGATCCCGGCGCCGACGGCCTGATTCCCGATTATGGCTACTTCATCGACACCACCACTCAAAATATGTTGGCCATAAATACGCCAACTGCGATGAAGTTTGGTACCAATCTAATTGCCAATAAGGGTGTGACCATCACCGGTGCCGACAAAACTCGAATCACCTTTGCCGAGCCGGGCGTATACAACATTCAGTTTTCGGCTCAGATTTTCAAGAACACCTCTACCAATACCGCCGACATTGATATCTGGCTTTCACAAGGTGGTCAGACAGTCGCTGACTCGAATACCCAGCTGACAATTACCAATGACATCGGCAAGACCGGCAAAGCGGTAGCAGCCTGGAACTTTTTTGTCACAATTACGGCATCTGGTCAATACTGCGAACTGATGTGGTCTTCGGCTAGTTCGGTGATTTCGCTGCCTTACGTCGCGCCGCAGACGACTCCTGATCGCCCAGGCATTCCATCGGTGATTCTTAGCGTCAATCAGGTTGGCTAGGCACTTTAGCCACGGGCGAACAAGCCACTGATTTGGTGAGTCTTGCGGTTATCTTTGACAAGAACCTCAAGATTTAGGAGTACTTCATGGCTGATCAACCAAAGGGCCAGTCCAGCACTTTTGACCGTCTGCTAAAAGACCGCATTATTTGGCTGGGTACCGAAGTTCGCGATGACATGGCGAACGAAATTTGTGCCAAGATTCTGTTGCTTGCCGCCGAAGACTCACAAAAAGACATTTACCTTTATATCAACTCACCGGGTGGTTCAATCACCGCGGGCATGGCCATCTACGACACCATGCAGTATGTGCCAAATGACATTGTCACTGTTGGCATCGGAATGTGCGCCTCGATGGGGCAGTTCCTACTGTCATCGGGCACTAAGGGAAAGCGTTATGCAACGCCGAACACTCGTGTGCTTCTGCACCAACCGCACGGTGGTTTCGGCGGTACAGCGTCGGACATTCAAACCCAGGCTGAACTTATTATGTCGATGAAGCGTCAGCTAGCTGCAATCACAGCCGAGCAAACTGGCAAGACCGTCGAGCAGATTATGGCCGATGGCGACCGCGACCGCTGGTTCAGCGCCGACGAAGCTCTGGAATACGGCTTCATCGATCACATTCAAAAGTACGCCGCCAGCCACACTGGCGTGGGAAACAAGTAAGCGAGACAAACATGACAAACCCAAACGTTTTTCAGAGCCCAGAGGCTCGCTACATTCTGCCAACTTTTGAAGAGCGCACCTCATATGGTTTTAAGCGTCAAGATCCATACAACAAGCTTTTCGAAGATCGCATCGTATTCTTGGGCGTTCAGGTAGACGACGCCTCGGCCGACGACATCATGGCTCAGCTGTTGGTTTTGGAATCACAAGACCCTGACCGCGACATCACCATGTACATCAACTCACCGGGCGGATCGTTTACAGCAATGACCGCCATCTACGACACCATGCAGTACATTCGCCCGCAGATTCAGACCGTGTGTTTGGGCCAAGCGGCATCTGCTGCGGCCGTTTTGCTTGCCGCCGGTGCACCGGGCAAGCGTCTGGCTTTGCCTAACGCGCGCGTGCTGATTCACCAGCCTTCATCGGGCGACTCGGGTCGTGGCCAGGCATCGGATATCGAAATTCAGGCCAAAGAAATCATGCGTTTGCGCGAGTGGCTAGAGAGCACACTTTCGAAGCACTCAAAGCGCTCGATTGCTGAGGTCAACAAAGATATCGATCGCGACAAGATTCTTACCGCCGACGAGGCACTGGAATATGGTCTGATTGACCAGGTGCTGACTTCACGCAAGACCGCTTAGTTTTTTAGCTAAAAAGCGCATGGGCGAGGCTCATGTGCTTTTTTGCCTTTTCGGCATAGGGTTTTTACATGACTAAGCTTGGCGAATCTGGCGACCTTCTTAAGTGCTCTTTCTGTGGAAAGAGCCAGAAGCAGGTGCGCAAGCTTATTGCCGGCCCGGGTGTTTACATCTGTGATGAATGTATCGAGCTATGCAACGAGATCATCGAAGAAGAGCTTGGCGAAGCGGCAGCAAAAACCGATGAAGATATTGATCTGCCAAAGCCACGCGAGATCAAGGGTTTCCTAGACGAATACGTAATTGGCCAAGACCAGGCCAAGAAGGCTCTAGCGGTTGCCGTTTACAACCACTACAAGCGTTTGCGCTCACGCGGCACACTAACTTCTGCAGGAAAAGATCACGATTCAATCGAGATTGCAAAGTCAAATATTTTGATGATTGGCCCAACCGGCTGCGGAAAAACCTACCTGGCTCAAACACTTGCCAAGCGTCTAAACGTTCCTTTTGCTGTTGCTGATGCCACCGCACTTACCGAGGCCGGTTACGTTGGTGAAGACGTTGAAAATATTTTGCTGAAGCTGCTGCAGGCAGCAGATTTCGACACCAAGCGTGCCGAGAGCGGAATTATTTACATTGATGAGATCGACAAGATTTCACGTAAGGCCGAAAACCCATCAATCACCCGAGATGTTTCTGGTGAGGGCGTTCAGCAGGCACTGCTAAAAATTCTTGAAGGTACAGTGGCTTCAGTTCCACCACAGGGTGGGCGCAAGCACCCGCAGCAAGAATTTATTCAGCTCGACACCACAAACGTGCTTTTCATTGTCGCCGGGGCGTTCGCCGGGCTTGAAGAAATCATTTCGCAGCGCTCGGGCAAGAAGGGCATTGGGTTCGGTGCTCCAATATCTGGCAAGAATGACGACATCGAAATCTTCACCGAGGTGCAGCCTGAGGATCTTCGCAAGTTTGGTTTGATTCCGGAATTCATTGGCCGCCTTCCGGTTATCGCAACCGTGACTCCGCTTGATCGCGCAGCGCTAATGCAGATTCTTACCGAACCAAAGAATGCATTGGTTAAGCAGTATCAGCGCATGTTCGAACTAGACGGTTTCGAGCTTGAATTCGAAAAGGCAGCACTCGAAGCAATCGCAGACAAGGCAGTTGAACGCGAAACCGGTGCACGCGGATTGCGCGCCATCATGGAAGAAATTCTTGGCCCGGTAATGTTCGACATTCCTGGCAGTGAAGTGCAGGGCACTGTAAAGATCACCAAGGCAGTTGTCGAAGGCGCCGAACCACAGGTCGTGCCATTCAAAGCTTCACGCCAAGAAAAGTCTGCCTAAAAATTGTCTTTCGCCGACCACAAAACCCCATTTCTTGCGGGTACGGTCGCATCAATCACCGGTACCGCGGCAAGTGCTGGTCTGGTACTAGCAGCGCTAACCTCGCTTGGCGCAACCAAATCGCAAACCACCTCGGCGATAGTGGTGCTGCTGTTGTTCTACGGACTGCTTTCAATTTTGCTGAGCACTAAATACAAAATGCCGATCAGTGTGGTGTGGAGTACTCCTGGAGCAGCCTTATTGATTTCTTCGGGCACCTTAGGGCTGCCGTTTAGCGACGCGGTCGGTGCTTTCGCGGTGGCTGCGGTTTTGCTGCTACTTACTGGGCTTTGGCCAGCACTTGGCACCCTGGTTACGTCAATTCCTAAGCCAATCGCCTCGGCGATGTTGGCCGGAGTTATCTTCAACTTCTGTATTGCACCTTTTAAATCGGCTGGGCAGTTTCCTGCGATAGTGCTAACTGCCCTTGTCGTTTGGCTAATCCTTTATAAGTACGCCACTGTTTGGGCTACACCGGCCGCCATGGTGATTGTCTTCACCCTGACCGCGCTCGATTTGGGCATCACAGTTCCGGCTGATCAGATTTTGCCAACCATCGAATTTGTGATGCCGACCTTTGACATCGGCGCAATTCTGAGCATCGGAATTCCGCTATACCTAGTGACCATGGCCAGCCAAAATATTCCAGGCATTGCAATCATGAAAAGTTTTGGCTACGAAGTGCCGTTCAAGCCGGTCATGGTTGCCACCGGTGGATCGTCAATCATTGCAGCACTGTTCGGCGGTTTCTCAATGAATCTTGCAGCGATTACCGCAGCGTTGAATGCAAATGATCACGCCCACCCCGATGTCAAACGTCGCTGGTTGGCGTCGGTCTACGGTGGCTACGTGTACCTACTAATTGCACTACTTGCTGGCGTGACCGTGGCTTTTGTGCTTCAAGCACCGCGCGACTTGGTTCTTGCAGCGGCTGGAATTGCGTTGCTCGGAACAATCATTAACGCGTTAAGTTCTGCGATGGAAGTTACCGAACTGCGCTTGCCAGCAATGGCTACCTTTTTGCTTACCGCTTCTGGCCTTTCGGCTTTCGGCATCGGTTCAGCGTTCTGGGCGTTGATTGCCGGACTAGTGGTTTGGGCCTGGCTAAAACGAGAGCGTTCTAGCTCTCGATAACCTCGGCAAGAATTACGTCGGTCATGGCAAGTTCTTCGGCCTCGGCGTAGCCAAGAGTTGCAATTCGACCAACGGACTTCAAGTCATTCTCAAGTAAACGCAAACTGGTTAGCACTGTTGCCGGTGCGGCAATCACTGCAGATTCGACTGCAGCCTTCATTGAAACCTTCGCATCAGACTTTGCCTTGCGCACACCAAACAGCGCGGTAGAAGCAAGCTCAAGCAATCCGGCGTTGCCGGCATCAAGGCCTTCGCAAATTTCTTCGGCGGTTGGCCAGGCGGCACGGTGAATCGAACCCTTACCGGTTTGCCACCAACCCCAAACTTCTTCGGTCGCAAATGAAAGGAACGGGGCGAAAAGTCGAAGCATCACGTGCAGCGCCTTGCGCAAAGCAATGGCGGCAGAAGCTTGCTGTGCCTCTGAAACCGAACCGTCGGCGTTGTAGGCACGATCTTTAACGAGTTCAAGGTAGTCATCGGTGAACTTCCAGAAGAAGTGTTCGGTCAACTCAAGGCACTTGGTGTGGTCGTAGTTTTCAAAAGCATCGGTGGCTTGACGAACAACTTCGGTAAGTTCAAGCAACATGGCCTGGTCTACCGGTTCCGATACAGAATCAAAACCCTTTGGCACTTCGAATGAAAGCGAGAACTTGGCAGCGTTCAAGAGTTTGATTGCTAGGCGTCGGCCGATCTTCATCTGACCTTCGTCGAATGCGGCATCGGTGCCTAGGCGAGCAGATGCTGCCCAGTAGCGAACCGCGTCGGCACCGTGATTGTCGATCGGCTCGGCCGGAACCACCACGTTGCCCTTGGACTTCGACATCTTTTTGCGGTCTGGGTCAAGAATCCAACCGCTAATTGCGGCGTTCTTCCAAGGCAGCTGGCCGTGTTCTTGTTCGGCACGAAGCAAGCTAGAGAACAGCCAGGTGCGAATAATGTCTTGGCCCTGTGGGCGAAGGTCATAAGGAAATACCTTGGCGAATTTTTCTGGGTCTTCGATCCAACCACCGGCAAGCTGAGGGGTTAGCGAAGATGTTGCCCAGGTGTCCATGATGTCCATCTCGCCGATGAAACCACCTGGCACTCCACGTTGCGACTCGGTGTAGCCATCTGGAACATCAGAAGAAGGGTCAACCGGAAGAGTTTCGATGGTTGGAATAAGCGGAGTCTCGTAGTTGGCCTCGCCGTTGGCGTCAAGCGAATACCAAACTGGAATCGGAACACCAAAGAATCGTTGGCGAGAAATTAGCCAGTCACCGGTTAGACCGTTTACCCAGTTCTCGAAGCGCACGCGCATGAAGTCAGGAACGAAATTCAGGTCTTTGCCGAGCGAAATTAGGCGCTCGCGCAATTCGTAGTCGCGGCCACCGTTGCGAATGTACCACTGGCGAGTCGAAACAATCTCTAAAGGCTTGTCGCCCTTCTCGAAGAACTTAACGTCGTGGGTGATTGGCTTTGGATCGCCAACCATGTCGCCAGATTCCTGAAGCAGTTCAACAATTCGCTGTTTTGCTGAGAACACGGTTTTACCAACCAGTTCGGCATAAACTTCTTGACCACGTGCCGAGGTGATCGCCACTGGCATTTCAGCGATGATTCGGCCATCCCAGCCGATGATTGCTCGGTTTGGTAAATCAAGTTCACGCCACCAAATTACGTCGGTCACGTCACCGAAAGTACAAATCATGGCAATGCCCGAACCCTTGTCGATCTGGGCAAGGCGGTGGGCAACCACCGGAACCTCAACGCCGAACAGAGGTGTGGTTACGGTTTTGCCGAAAAGCGGCTTGTAGCGATCGTCATCGGGGTGCGCAACCAAGGCAACGCAGGCTGGCAAAAGTTCTGGGCGAGTGGTCTCAATAAAAATCTTGCCGTCAGGGCCGTCGAAGCCAACGCGGTGATAGGCGCCAGGTTGTTCGCGATCCTCAAGTTCGGCCTGAGCCACCGCGGTGCGGAAAGTTACGTCCCACAGGGTCGGCGCCATCGACTGGTATGCCTCACCGCGAGAAAGGTTGTTCAAGAAAGCTTTTTGCGAAACGGCAATCGCGGCCGGCGAAATGGTTTGGTAGGTTTGGCTCCAGTCAACAGAAAGACCGAGCTTGCGCCATAGGTTTTCGAACTGCTTTTCGTCTTCGACGGTCAGCTTGTCGCAAAGTTCAATAAAGTTGCGGCGCGAAATTGGAATCTGATCGGCGGCCTTCGAAGATTTGTTGTCGCCACCCTCGAACGGTGGCACAAAACCGGCAACGTAAGGCAGGGTCGGGTCGCAGCGAACGCCGTAATAGTTCTGCACGCGGCGCTCGGTTGGTAGACCGTTGTCATCCCAGCCCATTGGGTAGTAGACCTCTTTACCGCGCATGCGCTTGAAACGCGCAACCACATCCGTGTGGGTGTAGCTAAATACGTGACCCACGTGCAGTGAACCAGATGCGGTCGGCGGTGGGGTGTCGATTGAATAGATTTCTTCGCGATTAGCAGCGCGGTTAAAGCGGTAAACCCCGTCGTTCTCCCAGACCAAGCCCCATTTTTGCTCTAGCCCCTCGACGCCAACCTTTTCGGGGGTCTGAGCCGGGGCAAGAATGTCGCCGGAAAGCGACGGACGGGCAGTATTCACGCTAAAAGTCTCCAAGAAAGGGGTTTGTTACAGGTTAACATTGATTACATATTCCCATTGGCCGCGAACCGCCTAGAAAGCCTTGCATGTACCCGAAGAACCACGACTCGACGCCTGCGCGCGAGGGTGTAAACCCAAGCCCAAGTTTTCCGGCGGTTGAAGAGCAGATTCTGGACTTCTGGGCTAAAGACGGCACTTTTCAGGCATCAATTGATCAGCGTAAAGCCAAGGGTGCCCCGGAATTCGTTTTCTATGACGGCCCACCTTTTGCCAATGGATTGCCGCACTACGGTCACCTGCTAACCGGTTATGCCAAAGACATGGTTCCGCGTTTCAAGACCATGCAGGGTTATCGCGTAGAGCGTCGCTTTGGCTGGGATACCCACGGCCTACCTGCCGAGGTAGAGGCGGAGCGCCAGCTTGGTATTTCTGGTCGACCAGAGATCGAAAAATACGGCATCGATAAGTTCAACGCGTATTGCAAGACATCCGTGCTGAAATACACCGATCAGTGGCGCACCTATGTGACTCGTCAGGCACGCTGGGTCGACTTCGATAATGACTACAAGACCCTAGACACGAACTACACCGAGAGCGTGATTTGGGCATTTGGTGAGCTTTATAAAAAAGGTCTAATTTACGAAGGCTTCAAGGTGCTGGCTTATTGCTGGCGCTGTGAGACCCCACTCTCAAATCACGAACTTCGCATGGATGACGAGGTCTACAAGAATCGTCAGGATCAAACCCTGACAGTATCGTTCCCGATTCTTGAAGGGCAGCAGTTCGCTGGCGCCCGACTTCTAGCTTGGACGACAACACCTTGGACTTTGCCAACTAACTTTGCGCTCGCCGTAGGGCCAGAAATTGAATACGCGTTGGTTGCTGCCGGTGGCGCTGGCGCCGGTGACGGTGGGGCAGCCGGTACCAAATACATTTTGGCTAAGTCTTTGGTTGGTGGATACGCCAAAGACCTTGGCTATGAATCTGCCGAAGATGCAATTGCCGCGATTACTGAAACAGTGTTCGGCGACAAGCTAGGTGGCCTGCGCTATGAACCGCTATTCGGTTACTATCAAGACAACAGCAAGTTTGAAATTGAAAACGCCTGGCAGGTTTTGGTTGATGACTACGTTGGTGATTCAGACGGAACTGGAATCGTGCACCAGGCACCGGCATATGGTGAAGACGACCAGCGAGTTTGTAACGCAGCCGGCATTCCTACCTATGTATCGGTTAATGAACGCGGTGAATTTAATTCACTGATCACCGACTTCGAGGGCCAACACGTATTCGAAGCCAACAAGCCGATTTCGGCTCACTTGAAGAGCGCGGGGCGCGTGCTTCGTCAGGCTTCTTACGAGCACGCATACCCGCACTGTTACCGCTGCAAGAACCCGCTAATTTACAAGGCTGTTTCGTCGTGGTTCGTTGAGACAACAAAGTTGCGCGATCGCATGTTGGAGCTAAATCAGCAAATCGATTGGACTCCAGAGCACACCAAAGATGGTTCGTTCGGAAAGTGGCTCGAGAACGTTCGTGACTGGGCAATTAGCCGCAACCGTTTCTGGGGAGCGCCGATTCCAGTTTGGAAATCAGACGACCCGAACTATCCGCGTATCGATGTCTATGGTTCGCTTGATGAAATCGAACGTGACTTTGGTGTTCGACCTGCAGACTTTCACCGTCCGGTCATCGATGAGTTGACCCGACCAAACCCTGATGACCCAACCGGTAAATCGACCATGCGTCGCGTGCCAGAGGTATTGGACTGCTGGTTCGAATCGGGTTCGATGCCGTTCGCGCAGGAACACTATCCGTTTGAAAATCGTGAGTGGTTCGATGCGCATAGCCCAAGCGACTACATCGTTGAGTACATCGGTCAGACTCGTGGTTGGTTCTACACCCTGCACGTTTTGTCAACTGCGCTTTTTGATCGCCCAGCATTCAAGACCGCGATCTCTCACGGAATTATTTTGGGTAACGACGGGCAGAAAATGTCTAAGTCGCTGCGCAACTACCCAGATGTAAACGAGGTATTCAACCGCGACGGTGCTGATGCAATGCGTTGGTTCTTGCTGTCTAGCCCGATTCTTCGAGGCGGAAACTTGATTGTTACCGAGCAGGGTATTCGCGAGGGTGTGCGTCAGGTGTTGTTGCCGCTCTGGAACACCTGGTATTTCTTCTCGCTTTATGCGAACGCATCGAATTACGAAGCTAAGTTTTCAACCAGCAGCACTGACGTTCTTGATCGCTATTTGCTGTCAAAGACGCGCGATCTGGTTGTTGATGTTGAAGCACACCTAAATAAGTACGACTCATATTCGGCTGCCGCAAGTTTGCGTGACTTTGCGGATGTTTTGACCAACTGGTACGTGCGCCGTTCTCGTGATCGTTTCTGGGAGGGTTCTGCCGAGGCATTCGACACCCTTTACACGGTCATAGAAATTGTTTGCCGCGTTGCGGCACCGATGTTGCCGATGGCCACCGAAGAAATTTGGCGTGGGCTAACCGGCGGACGCAGCGTGCACCTGGAATCATGGCCAGATGCAAACAGTTTGCCGCACGATGCGGTCTTGGTCGAAGCTATGGACTCAGTTCGAACCGTTAGCTCGGTGGCCTCAAGCTTGCGCAAGGCTGCTGGCCTGCGCGTGCGTTTACCGCTAGCCAACCTCACAGTGGTCACTAAGTCTGTCGAGCAATTGAAACAGTTCGAGGCGATTATTGCCGAAGAGTTAAACGTTAAGTCAGTAACGCTCGTTGAGCTTTCACTAGATTCCACAACCGAATTCGGTGTGATTAAGCGTTTGACGGTTAATTCACGTGCCGCTGGTCCGCGCATCGGAAAAGACGTTCAGGCGGTTATCGCCGCAGCCAAGGCTGGCGACTGGAGCGAAGTAGACGGCAACGTTATCGCTGGCGGCATCGCGTTAGTCGAGGGTGAATACGCAATCGATCTGGTTGCAGATACTGCAAAGGGCACTGCTGATGCCGAGGTGACCGAACACATCGGTATCTTGCCATCGGGCGGCTTCCTAATTCTTGACGGCAGAGTTACCTCTGAATTGGCCGCCGAGGGTCTAGCCCGTGACGTAATCCGTGCCGTGCAGCAGGCTCGTAAAGAAGCAGACTTTGATGTGAGCGATCGAATTCGTTTGGTGATTACAGCGGATGACGCAGTTTTGGCTGCCGTAGCCGAGCACAGCGGGTTGGTTAAAGCAGAAACGCTTACCCTAGAGCTCGAAACTGTAAGTTCAGGTTCGCTAACCAACCCGGTTGCTGTTGGCGACGCGCAACAGGTTGAAGTAGCGGTGACCAAACTTTGAATTCAGAACTAGATCCTGAAATCGATTTTGAACAAGAGCAGGATTTTGCCGACGAAGACTTCTTCGCCGAAAAGGCTCGCGAGGTAGAGGCAGCCCTATTGGCGCGTGTGCCTGAAAATAAAATCCGACCGCGCCTGGAGCCAACCGCTCGACTTGCCCAGTTGCTTGGCGACCCGCAGAAGTCATATCGTGTGATCCATGTCACCGGAACCAATGGAAAAACTAGCACTAGCAGATTCATCGAAAGAATTTTGCGGGAACTTGGTTTAAGAACCGGAAGATTTACCAGCCCGCACCTGGTCAAACTAAATGAGCGATTAAGCCTGGATGGTGAACCAGTCAGCGACGAGAGACTGGTTGGTATATGGAGCGAAATTGAACCTATTGTGCAATTGGTGGATGCCGAACTTGCAGCTCAGGGTGACGATGCGCTCACATTCTTTGAAGTGCTTGCGGTACTTGGTTTTTCAATCTTTGCCGACGCACCGGTAGACGTTCTGGTGCTTGAAGTTGGAATGGGCGGGGAGTGGGACTCTACAAATATCGCCGATGGCGATGTTGCTGTGTTCACCCCCATCGCGATGGATCACATGGATCGCCTAGGTGGAACCCTTGGCGAAATTGCCAAGACCAAAGCCGGAATCATAAAGTCGAACTCGATTGTTGTCTCTGCAAAGCAGCAAGCCGAAGCTCTTAAGCAGTTGAAAGCGAAAGCGACTGGGGTTGCGGAAGAGTTCTATGAGTACGGTCAGGATTTTGAAGTGACCAAACTGGAAAACGACCTGCTTGGCCAGACTATTTCTATTCGCGCAATTGCCGGGGAGTATCACGATCTGAAGCTGCCGGTGCACGGTTCCTATCAAGCTGAGAATGCCGCGTTGGCTCTGGCAGCGGTCGAGGCCTTTATCGGTGGCGGCCAGCAGCGCATGATCGACGATGTTTTTCGCGCGGCATTCACCGATTTTTCTTCACCGGGCAGGTTGCAGGTAATTTCAAGAGAGCCCCTGGTAATTCTTGATGCGGCACACAACGCCCACGGCGCCGCCTCGCTTGCCAGTGCGATTAAGAATTCATTTGGTGCACCATACGCCGTGGCGGTTGTCTCGGTGCTTTCTGAAAAAGACGCCCGAGCGCTATTTGCCGAAATTGACGATGCCTTTGTTGAATTTGTGGTGACTCAATCAGAATCGCCACGTGCTATTCCTGCCCCTGAACTGGCTGAGCTTGCCAGCGAAATATTCGGCTCCGATCGAGTGCACCTGCAGCCAAAGCCGCACTTGGCACTTGCTGAGGCGATCGCACTATTGCCCGAAAATCAGCCCGCAGCAGTGGTTGTTACCGGTTCGGTTACCCTAGTTGGTCAGGTTTTGAAACAACAACAAATAGATTTGGAACAAGATGCGTAACACAAAATCAACACAGCGAACCCTGGGCTCGATGCTCATGGCTTTCGAATCTTTTGTAGTTTTTTTTGCCACCCTGGTGGCCTTTGGTTTGAAGGTGGCCGATGGTCCAACCGTATGGTTAGTCGGCTTGACCCTTTCATTCTTGCTCATTGCAACACCCGGAATTCTTGGTCGCAAATTTTCTTACTACTGGGGCTGGTTCCTGCAACTAGCTATCGTGGCTATCGGTATTTGGGTGCCACTGATGTATGTGGTTGGCGGAATTTTTGTATGCCTTTGGGCTTGGGCAATGATTGCCGGAAGCACAATCGATAAGGCTCGCGCCGCACTAGAGCGAGACTATTTAGTGCAAAATGAATCACAGGAGGAAAACTAATGACCGCGATTCAGCAGACCCTGGTACTGATCAAGCCTGATGGCGTGAAAAGAAACCTGATTGGTGAAATCATTCGTCGCATCGAAGCCAAAGGATACGTGGTTGTTGACCTTAAGAAGTTGACTCCGAGTCGCGAACTATTGGCAAAGCACTATGCCGAGCACGAGGGCAAGCCGTTTTATGAACCTCTGGTTGAATTCATGTCGAGTGGTGATGTAGTTGCGCTTAAGGTCGAGGGAAATCGAGTCATCGAAGGATTCCGCAGCCTTGCCGGCGCCACCGATCCAACCGTCGCAGCGCCTGGCACCATTCGCGGTGACCTGGGTCGCGATTGGGGTCTAAAGGTTCAGCAAAACCTGGTGCACGGTTCGGACTCTGAAGAATCAGCCGCGCGTGAATTGGGTCTTTGGTTCTAATTCCAAAGAGCTGGCCACTGATTCCAGAAGCGAGCAATAATCACCGCAATAACAATTAGTTCGGTGATCAAAGTGAAGACCCAGGCTTTGTCGTAGGCACGATCAAAGAAATCAACAAAGCGCAGCGGGGTGTCAATGAATCCGTCTTTGGCTCCGAACAAAATTACTTTCCAGAACAGCGGAATCATCGCCGCCCAAGCAACCATGCAATAAGGGCAGAGCACATTAATTACAAAGGTGCTCTGAGTCCAGAGCCACAAAACAAAAATAAATCCTGCGGTGATTCCGGCTGCGAAGAGGCGCCAGAACCAAGCGGCAAATTTTGCGCCAGCAAGAATTGCAACGCCAACCGCAATTGGTGCAACAAACCCAGTGAGCCCAAGCAGGGGATTAGGAAAACCAAAAAGTGATGCCTGCGGTGTTAACATCACCGACTTGCATGAGATAAACGGATTCAGATCGCAACTCAGAGTTGCGTCGGGATTAGTCGCAACATGTATGCGCTCAAGTACTAGTGAAAAAGCTGCAAACCATCCCAGGATTCCGGTCCAGATTAAATTGATGGCAAAGCCCCGCGTTGGCTTGATTTCACTCATTTCTTTAGTATGACACGGCGAATTGGTGACTTTTTGAGGCTCAGATGCCATACTTAGAGCAGTTCGCCGCCACACCGGCAGAACTAAAGATTTAGCGGGAACCAACTGCAAGACGTGCTTAAGACCCATCGGGCAGCAACAGCAGACACAAGAGTTACTCGCCGTTAGTTTTGGTTGCTCACAAAAGTGAGCAGCAAGGATTTACGCCCTAGGGCTTGGTGCGTGTGGCCTAAGTGCAGGGCAGCTTGGAGTACACCAGAAATGGTGAAGAAAAAAGATACTGACGCACCTGAAAAAGTTGTTAAGCCAACTCGCGCACGCGCCACAAAGAAAACCACCGAATCTGCCGACGAGAAGCCGGCCAAAAAGGTAACCAAGAAGGCTCCCGCTTCAATCGATGAAGTTGTTGAAAAAGCCAAAAAGGCCCCGGCTAAGCGCACCACTAAGGCGAAGGCTGACGCTGAGCAGGCAACAACCGAAACCTCCGCAAAGCCGACTACCGCATCGGCCACCTCACTTATGTTTATGGCGCCAGACCTACCGACCCCAAAGGTATCGTCCAAAGGAATCGCCAAAGAAAAACCATCTGACGAATCTCACCTTCGCCGTCGTTCACGTCGTCGCGCCGGTGAAGCCGTTGATGTTGATCCAACTGCGGCACCGAACACCGTGGTCAAGGTGCGCACTCCGCGCGAGCCAAAGGCGCCAAGCAATGAGCCACAACGCGTTAAGGGCTCAACTCGCTTAGAGGCAAAGAAGCAACGCCGCCGCGATGGGCGCGACTCTGGTCGACGCCGCAACACGATCACCGAGTCAGAGTTCTTGGCTCGTCGCGAAGCAGTTGACCGCACAATGGTCGTGCGTTCGAAAGACGGCAAGATCCAGATCGGTGTTCTCGAAGATAAAATTTTGGTCGAGCACTATGTTGCAAAGGCCGCCGAAGCTTCACTAATCGGCAACGTGTATTTGGGTAAAGTTCAAAACGTTTTGCCTTCAATGGAGGCAGCATTCGTTGACATTGGTCGCGGGCGTAACGCTGTGCTTTATTCTGGCGAAGTTGACTGGGAGCTGGCAGAGACTGGCAATCAACCTCGTCGCATCGAGCTTGCACTTAAGTCCGGCGACACCGTATTGGTGCAGGTCACCAAAGACCCGGTGGGTCAAAAGGGCGCTCGTTTAACTAGCCAGGTTTCGCTACCTGGTCGATACTTGGTCTATGTGCCAAACGGTTCGATGAACGGAATTTCACGCAAGCTGCCAGACTCAGAGCGTGCGCGTTTGAAGAGGATTTTGAAAGAGATTTTGCCTGAAGATGCTGGCGTGATTGTGCGCACAGCAGCCGAAGGCGCGACCGAAGAGCAACTCACTCTAGATGTGCAGCGCTTGCAGCAGCAGTGGGAGGCAATCAGCAAGAAGGTTGAAAAGGGTCAGGCCCCAGCACTATTGCACAGCGAGCCAGACCTTTTGGTCAAGATTGTGCGCGATGTATTCAACGAAGACTTCCAGAAAATGGTTATTGCCGGCGACGATGCGCAGGCCGTAATCGAAGAATATCTAGAGTCGGTTGCTCCTGATCTTCTAGAGCGCGTTGAGAAGTATGAAGGCAATAAAGATGTTTTCGACGAATACCGAGTTGGTGAGCAGATTGCCAAGGCGCTTGACCGCAAGGTCTATTTGCCGTCGGGTGGTTCGCTAGTTATTGACCGCACCGAGGCAATGACCGTGGTCGACGTGAACACCGGTAAGTTCGTGGGCTCGGGTGGAAACCTCGAAGAGACCGTGACCAAGAACAACCTCGAAGCCGCCGAAGAAATTGTGCGCCAGCTTCGGCTGCGCGACATTGGTGGAATTATCGTTGTGGACTTTATCGACATGGTGCTCGAGAGCAATCGTGATCTAGTGCAACGCCGCCTTATGGAATGCCTAAGCCGCGACCGCACCAAGCACCAGGTAGCCGAGGTTACCTCGCTGGGTCTAGTACAAATGACGCGCAAGAAGCTGGGCATCGGTCTACTTGAAGCTTTTAGCGAGCCTTGCGAGGCCTGTGCCGCACGCGGAGTGATCGTGCACCACGAGCCGATTATGCGCTCAAAGAACCACGTGAACGAAGATTCCAAGCCGCAGCAGGGCAACCAGGGTAATAAAAAGAAGAACCGCGACCGAAACCAGAAGTCTGAGCCGGTCAAGATAGTTACCCCAGAGCGCGCCGTCGAAATCAACAGCGTGATGACCAAGATTGCTGCCTCAACGGTTGCCGCGCACGAAGCTGCCGGCGAAGAATCAATGATTCAGCTGCCAAATCCGAGCAAGGATGCCCCTTCGGGCAAGCCAAAAGAGGGCGCCAAGCAGTTGCTTGAGGCTGTGCTGGAGGCTCTGCCAGAGCCAAAGGCGCCGGGGCAGGGGCGACGCAAACCGCGCCGTGCCAGCAGCTCTGGAAACGTTTCGGCCTAGCAAAATAGCGGGCAATTCGGGCCAAAAGGGGTTTGACCGCGCTGCCTAAGCGATGTAGACTAAATCCTTGTTGTCGCTTGAGTTAATCTCGCAAAAATCAACAAAATAAGACTTTCGAACAAAGGGTAGATCTGTGGTTTACGCAGTAGTCCGCGCAGGCGGCCGCCAAGAGAAGGTGTCAGTTGGCACCATTGTGACTCTTGACCGTGTTAAGGCTGACGCCAACGGCAAGATTGAGCTTCCAGCTCTTCTTCTAGTAGACGGTGACAAGGTCACCACCGACGCAGGTGCGCTTGCAAAGGTAAAGGTAACTGCAGAAGTTCTAGGCGACCTACGTGGTCCAAAGATCATCATCCAGAAGTACAAGAACAAGACCGGCTACAAGAAGCGCCAGGGTTTCCGTGCGGAACTTACTCGCGTTCAGGTCAAAGAGATTAAGTAAAGGACTGACGCAAAATGGCTTCCAAAAAAGGTGTTAGCTCTACCCGTAATGGCCGCGACTCAAACGCTCAGCGCCTAGGCGTTAAGCGTTACGCAGGTCAAGAAGTTAACGCAGGCGAGATCATCGTTCGTCAGCGCGGCACTCACTTTCACCCCGGCGCGAACATTGGCAAGGGCAAGGACGACACCCTATTCGCACTAGCTGCGGGCAAGGTTGAGTTCGGCACCAAGGGTGGTCGTCGTGTTGTAAACATCATCGAGGCCGCGTAAGGCGAGCAAGATTTTTGTAAAGGCGAGCCACTGGCTCGCCTTTACTTTTTCCAAACATAACTAGCGAAAGAGGAGCGCATGATTCAGTTTGTTGATCAAGTGACTCTGCACGTGCGCGCCGGCGACGGTGGTGACGGTTGTGTTTCTGTGCACCGCGAAAAATTCAAACCACTTGGCGGCCCTGACGGCGCCGATGGCGGCAAGGGCGGAAGCATCAGTTTGATTTCAGATCCAAACGAGACCACTCTTTTGGACTTTCACTTTCACCCACACCGTGCCGCGGGCGACGGTGGCGATGGTGCCGGTGACTACCGCAACGGGCATCACGGCGATGATCTGAAACTTTCGGTTCCTGTCGGCACCGTGGTTAAAGACGTGCGCGGCAAAATCATCGCCGACCTAGTCGAGCCAGGCATGGAACTTGTAATTGCCGAGGGTGGTCTCGGTGGTTTGGGTAACGCTGCTCTGGCAAGCTCGAAGCGCAAGGCCCCGGGTTTTGCACTTCTTGGTGTTCCTGGTTGGCGCGGTGACATTGTTCTAGAACTTAAGACCGTGGCCGATGTTGCGTTGGTTGGCTATCCGAGTGCAGGAAAATCATCTTTGATTGCGGCGCTATCGGCGGCTCGACCAAAGATTGCCGATTACCCGTTCACAACCCTGCACCCAAATCTTGGTGTGGTTCAGGCCGGCGACAGCAGATTCACAATTGCCGACGTACCTGGTTTGATCGAGGGCGCCAGCGAGGGCAAGGGTCTTGGTCTGCAGTTCCTGCGTCACGTTGAACGTTGTTCTGCATTGTTGCACGTGATTGACTGCGCCACCCTAGAGCCAAACCGTGACCCGCTTACCGACCTAGACAAGATTCTGAAAGAACTTGACGCTTACGAGGTTCCCGAAGGTGAGGTGCCGCTGACTAAGCGCCCGCAGCTGATTGCCTTGAACAAGGTTGATGTGCCAGATGCCAAAGAGCTTGCCGAATTCGTTAGGCCAGATCTTGAGGCACGCGGTTATCAGGTGTTTGAAATATCGGCGGCTAGCCACGAGGGTTTGCGCGAACTTAACTTTGCTTTGGCCAAGTTAGTAGAACAGGCTCGTCGCGAAAAAGCAGCCGAACCGGTCAAACCTCGCATTCAACTTATGCAGACCAAGCGCGATGAATCTAAGTTCGAAATTCGCAAAGAATCTGTGGGCGACGAAGAATTCTTCAGAGTGCTGGGCGCAAAGCCAGAGCGTTGGGTTGCCCAAACACAGTTCGGCAACGAAGAAGCAGTTGGTTATCTTGCCGACCGCTTGGCCAAGATTGGTCTAGAAGACGAATTGTTCAAGGCCGGTGCAGTTGCCGGCTCAACCGTTGTGATTGGTCCGGGCCAAGGTGTGGTCTTTGACTGGGAGCCAACGATTGCTTCTGCCGGTGAGTTGATTGCCGGCCCTCGTGGAACTGACGCACGATTCGATAATCGGGAACGACGCACCACAAAGGAACGCCGTGCTACCTACAAAGAACGCATGGATGCTAAGACTGAATTGCGCGAGCAAATGCGTAAAGAGGGCGAGGCCGGACTATGGTCTAACCCAGAAGATTTTAAGAAGGAAGACTAAGTGACTCTGCGCGACAGATCGGAACTGGCCAACGCAAAACGAGTGGTGGTAAAGGTTGGCTCATCCTCAATCACCGGTGAAAACGAAAAGAAGATTGACCTTCTGGTCGATGCACTAGCTGCGTCGCACGCTCGCGGAACCGAAGTAATTTTGGTGACCTCAGGTGCAATTGCCAGCGCGCTGCCACTTTTTAATCTGACCGCACGCCCTGATGACCTTGCCATGGTGCAGGCACTAGCCTCGGTGGGGCAGAGCCGCCTAATTGCGCGCTATCAGAAAAGCCTGGAGCGCTACTCAATCGTGGTTGGACAGGTTTTGCTAAGCGCCGCAGATTTCGAAGACGGTGAGACTCGTAAGAATGCAAAGCTAACTTTCGACCGCCTGGTTCAACTCAGAACTCTGCCAATCGTTAACGAGAACGACACTGTGGCAACTCACGAAATTAAGTTTGGCGATAACGATCGACTAGCCGCCTTGGTTGCGGTTTTGGTTGAGGCCGACGCGCTTATTTTGCTCAGTGACATTGACGCGCTTTATGACATGCCTCCGGTAAATCCTCAGGCAAAGCGCATCGAGAGCGTTGCCTATGGCGATGACCTAGCCGAGATCGAAATCGGTGGCAGCAGCACCAGTGTTGGCACCGGCGGTGCGGTCACCAAGGTTTCAGCTGCACGCACCGCAAATGATGCGGGAGTTGCTGTTTTGCTAACTAACACCGATCAGGTAGCCGCGGCACTTTCGGGTGAACAGGTTGGCACCTGGTTTGCCCCTAACTCTAATCACGCGAACTAAATAGGCTAAGAACATGACAACTGCCATCGAAAAAATCAGTTTCGCCAAAAGCGCTGCTGCTTCTTTAGCGCAGGCACCAACCGCACAAAAGAACGAAGCGTTGAATCAGATTTCGCTTTTGCTTAATGCTCGTGCCGACGAAATCATCGCTGCAAACGCGGTTGACATTGCAAACGGTCAGGCCGATGGCATGACCGAAAGCCTGCAGGATCGTCTGCGCCTAGACCACGGTCGAATAGCGGCAATTGCCGATGCAGTGCAAAAAATTATTGGTTTGGCGGATCCAATCGGTGACGTTATTCGAGGCATGTCATTGCCAAACGCTCTAAAGCTAACTCAGGTTCGCGTTCCGCTTGGCGTGGTTGGCGTGATTTACGAAGCTCGACCTAACGTGACCATTGACATCGCTGTTCTGGCAATCAAGAGTGGCAATGCAACCGTGCTGCGCGGTGGCCGTGCAGCCGAGAACACCAACCGCGTCTTGGTTAAGTTGCTGCAAGATGCCCTGGCAATTGCGGGCTTAAATTCTGCCGCGGTACAAACCGTCGATGAATTCGGCCGTGATGGCGGCACCGCAATGATGCACGCGGTAGGCCTGATTGACGTTTTGATTCCGCGCGGCGGAGCCGGTTTGATTCAGCAGGTAATTCAAGAAGCCAAGGTTCCGGTAATTCAGACCGGCGATGGCGTGGTGCACATCTACATCGATGAATCGGCGCGTCTTGATTGGGCGGTAAATATTGTGCACAACGCCAAGGTACAGCGCCCGAGCGTATGCAACGCCGCTGAAACCCTTTTGATTCACCAGAGCGCGGTTGAGCGAGTGTTGCCAGCAGTGCTAGATCGACTTGCCGAATCGGGTGTGACAATTCACGGCGACGAAACCACTCAGGCTAACTTCTTTGCCGCAGTTCCGGCAACCGAGGAGGACTGGGCAACCGAATATCACGACTTAGACATATCGGTAAAGGTCGTTGCCAGTCTTGACGAGGCGCTAGGGCACATTTCCAAGTACTCGACCAAGCACACCGAGTCGATCATCACCGAGAACGTAGAGAATGCCGAGCGATTCTTGAACGAAGTAGACGCCTCTACCGTGATGGTGAACGCCTCGACCAGATTTACCGACGGCGGAGAGTTTGGCTTTGGGGCAGAGGTGGGCATCTCGACCCAAAAATTGCACGCACGCGGTCCAATGGGCTTGCCAGAACTGACTACAACCAAGTGGATAGTTCGGGGAGCCGGCCAGGTTCGTTCCTAAACGGTTGGTTTAGGTTAGTCTGGACTTAGATC